>CAXHAT010000364.1:0-4530 GCA_964014485.1 uncultured Deferribacteres bacterium | reverse complement strand
ACACCAAGAAGCTCGTCGGCAGCGTCAGATGTGTATAAGAGACAGGTTCCCACCTGCGCGGGAATGACTTTAACAGGAGTTTCTTTGGCTTCATAGTTGGCGCGTAACATCAGTTCTTAATCAATTTATAAATACGAAGAAAGACCGCGTTTGATGTCCGCGATGAAATCCGGCAGGGCTTCATCAATCCACGCTGCGCCGCGATTTGCATGAACGGATAGCCAAAGACGGTTGCGCTTTGGCCAGAACGTCGCTTCCATAGTGCCCGAAAGCTTGTCTTTTTTGAAATGCCAGTGCAGACAGCCGGGGTATGAAGATAGCGTGCCGAACGAAGTTATGCTCAGGCCTTTACTCTCAACCGCATGGGCAATCGATTGTTGGACAACTTCCGAAGAGCACTGGTCGGCAAGCGGAATTTCAGTATTTTGCACAACAGCTATAGCCTTTTGAGCTTGTCGTTGTAGATCGAACGTTCTATAATTCTTTCGCCGCGTTGGGTTCGGCCAGAAATTGACGCGGCGTTCAAATATTGAAGGCGGCGGTTTAGCTGGAGAAACAGCTTCGTGTCAAATAAAAAACGAAGATAGCTCGCACCGATGATTACCGTTGATTTTTGGTCAGTCGTTCTGATTTTCGGGGCCTTGCAAGGATACTTCCTGACGCTGACGCTTTTCTTGCACAAGAAAGGGGAGAAAATTTCCAACCGATTGCTCGCGTTTTTGCTTTTGATTTTCAGCTTGCTGCTTAGTGAATACGTTTTGATTTTTACTGGCTTGTTTCAGCAAGCGCCGGGACTTCTTGGCGTAACGGCGCCGCTTATCTTTCTCGTCGGGCCGATTTATTATTTCTATGCATTATCACTCCTCAGATCGCCCTTTCGTTTTGATATTAAAAGTGCGATTCACGCCGTTCCCGCGGTATTCTGTTACTTGATCCTGATTCCGTTTTATCTCGAAGCGCCGGAAGCCAAGTCGGCGTTTATAGAAAAAGTTCTTTCCGAAGGCTATGTTACGCTGCCGCTGGGTCAATTCCTGATTCTCGCTGCGAGCACAGTGCAAATGCTGATATATTTTTACCTGACCTATACATTTCTGGAAGCTTTTGAAGAAAGATTTGTACGGGAATTTTCTCATTCAAGTATTTTGAACATTGGCTGGCTGAAAAAGGTCTCCCTCGCGTTAACTTGCTACATGGTGTTGTTTTTCATTGCCTATTTTCAGCTCTTTTTCCTGCGCTCGCATCGGCAGGAGATTTTCTTGATTGTCATGATCGCGATGGCGTTTTTTATTCAGGCGGTGGGTTATTATGCGATTCGGAGACCTGAGATTTTCTCGGGAGAACCGCCAAAAACGGAAACGCCCAAGTACGAAAAAACCGCTCTTTCGCCGGAGAAGTCAAGAAGCTGTTTGAAAAAACTCCTGCAAATCATGGAAGCGGAAAAGCCCTACCTGGATGCAAATCTAAAACTTGCCGATCTGGCGACTTCTCTCAATATTCTGCCGAATTATCTCTCCCAGGTGATCAACACTGAGCTCAACAATAATTTTTTTGATTTCGTCAACAAATATCGCGTCGACGAAGCGAAAGCGCGGATGATCGACCCGAAATACGCCCACTTGACTTTGCTCGCCGTCGCTTTGGACGTTGGGTTCAGCAACAAGGCGTCATTTAACAGGGTGTTCAAAAAGCACACGCACATGACGCCGTCCGAATTTGTCAGAACGCACAAGATAGATTCCGTCGCATGATATTCCATGATTTGGACAAGCCGGAAATCCCCAATCCCGGTTTCCCAATTAATCACTGATGTTGCGTGTCGCCGTAAACGTAAGGAGTGCTAAGCTTGCTGCTTTTCGCTTTCTGTTCGCAGGAAACGGCAATTTCAGAACGTTTACCCGACATTCCGCACACAAGAATTGGAGATGTAAATAATTTCTTTCTCTCATTAGCGCCGTCCTTCAGGGCGGTGACAAAAGCGTCATTCCCCGCTTCTCCCCGCCGCGCAAGAGCGGCGGGGAGAAAAAAAGTGTGCTTCTACCAAAACCCCGGCTTGAAAGCCGGGGCTAATGAGAGGCAAAATCTCATCAGGCGCAAAAAACGTCTTGCAGCCGAACCAAAATTGTCGAAAAAGCGCTCTGTCAACAAATGATTTCAAATGCGACAATTGACGTGCGGAATGTCGGGTTTACCGAAAATGTTTGAAAAAAACTGAGGCGGAATAGCAAGGCAAACCTTGCACTCCATTTTCTATATTAACCGCGTAACTTCAATAAAAAGGTCAAATCTTGTAAGATGCGACGCTGCGGCCTCCACGATTTTGTATTATGCCCGCCGAACAATCAACCGATTGGCAACCACCAAAATTCAAAGGGAAAATGAATGCAGGAAAAATCGAAAATTCGTTGGCACTGGGTTTTTATGATTGGCTTCGGATCAACGGTGCTTTTCGTGCTTTGCCATGTACTTTTCGTCGCATACTATTCTTACTTGATGAATCCGGGGCAGGAAGTCGCTCACTACGGGGAGTTTGCGCAATTCACCGGCCCGCCGTTCGTCGCGTTTTTCGGGCCGCTGCCGTTGTTTTTGGCGCTGAGGTGGATAGGCCGCAAGGCGCCGGATCGCGCTTACTTGCACGCTGTGCTATACATTGCCGTTTCGTTTATGATTGAAATCGTTGTGACGTATTTGGCCGGGCAGCCGGAGGCGCTTTTCACATGGGCGGGTTTTGTCGCGGAATTCGCCACGGACGCCGGGGCGTTAGCCGGAGCTTGGACGGCTAGGAAAGAAGTAAGTAGTAGTCTGTAAACAGTAATCAGTTAAAAAGAGGGAAGATGATGAAGACGACTTATTCGATTGATTTGAATGTTGCGCCGGAGAAGGTTTTTCATTGGCTGGATGATCCGAAGCGCGTGATGCAGTGGGTTTGCAATGTTGAAGAAAATGAAAATTTGCACGAAACGGAAGACAAGGTCGGCACAAAGTTTCGGCAAATTTACGTTGAAAACGGGCGCAGGATGGAGTTTCACGGAACGGTGACCGCGTATGAAGAGAACAAGCGCCTGGCGATTGAAATGCAATCGAAAGGCTTTGATCTTGATGTTGATTATCGTCTCGAAAAAATCGCCGTCGGCACGCGATTGACGCAAAACTCACAGGTTCATTTTAAAGGCTTGATGAAATTCATCATGCCGCTCTTTGCGCCGTTCATGAAAAAGTCCGGGGAAAAACAATTGAACGAGGATTTTAATAAGCTGAAGACTTTGTGTGAGAATGAAGCTGCGGGAGAGGCATGATATGACAAAATATAAGGTGAATTTACGACTCATCATCTTTTCAATGCTCATTTTCGCAAGCTGCTCAAGAACAACCGAGGAAGGCAAAATTATGGAAAACGAAGGTAAGTCCAATCACGAGAAATCTCTGAGCAATGACACAATTCCAAAAGTAACCGGAATTGGCGGAATTTTCTTTTACTCAGATAATCTGGAAGAAACGAAAGAATGGTATACTAAAAATTTGGGAATTGAAATCAACGATTGGGGGTCTTCGAGCTTTGAATCCAGAAACGTTGACAAGCCTGATGAAATAAACTCTCTTCAATGGAAGCCTTTTAAAAAAGGTGATGAATATTTTTCCCCGTCCCAAAAAGATTTTATGATTAACTACCAGGTTCAGAATATTGAAGAACTGGCAACCAAACTCAAAGAGAACGGGGTGACTATACTTGACAGTATTGCGACTTACGACTATGGAAAATTTGTTCACGTTTTGGACAATGATGGAAATAAAATTGAATTATGGGAGCCTAATTAATCGTGTGTTGAGAAAGAAACGGTCGAAACGAAGCAGCTTTCAAATGGTTTTAAAATCGAGCATGATGGGGCTGTCCAAAAACAAGGCGCTTGAATAGCAGGCATACCATACGTAGGGGTTCAAAATTTTGAACCCCTACGACATGTTGTATATCGCTCTGCAAGTTTTATGTTTTTGGACAGTCCCCCGACGATTTTTTGCTCAAGCCTGCAACTCCCAGCCTTCCCGGTATTCACGACGCAGCAGCTTGTTGCCCGCCTCGCTGTTCGAGAATTGCATTTTTTCGGCGTCCCATTTTAACTTGCCGTCGACGCGCAGAGCAATGTTGCCTAAACAGACCATTTCGCTAATCGGCCCTGTGACTTCAAAGCGCGCATCAGCGGGTTCGCCGCCTTGGCAGGCGCGAGTCCATTGGTCCAATTCATCAATCGGTCTCGGCAGGGTTTGCGGCGGGCGGTCAAATTGCTTCATTTTCGCTTCCGGGATAATGCGCGGACTGCCGCCCATGAAACCAGCCAAAATTGTCCCTTTATCGCCAACGAACAGAGTTCCTTCGGCAGGCATTTCCCGATCTTCGATTGCCAACTCCCTCCGCAATTGCGGGCGTAAACCGCCGTCATACCAGTGGAGCGTGACCGGGGCCATATCTTCGCGTTCAGGAAATTCCCAGTGCTGTCTCTTATACACATCTCCGAGCCCACGAGACTCCATTGCATC
>CAXHAT010000363.1:0-4533 GCA_964014485.1 uncultured Deferribacteres bacterium | reverse complement strand
CGATGCAATGGAGTCTCGTGGGCTCGGAGATGTGTATAAGAGACAGGCGTGGCAATGCCCGACATTCTGCCGATCAAATTCAGCGCCGTGCGTTCGGCTTCTAAAATGCTTCGCCCGCTGCCTGTAATTGTTATGACTGTGGCTCCCGGTTCAACCGCGACGCCGTTTTTTGTAGAAATGTCAACCTGCAAATTTGGATCGCGCGTCTGAAAAACACGCTCTGCGATTTGTAATCCACAAATCACGCCGGATTGCTTGGCGACGATTTTCGCGCGTGCGGCGCGATCCCGTTCGACAACGGCGCTTGTGGTGAAATCCCCGGCGCCAAGGTCTTCTTCAAAAGCTTGCGTAATAATCCAGGAAACGCGTTCGAGATTTAACTTTTCCAAATATCCTCGCACAAATCAAATCATAACTGATGTTACACATGTGCCGTTTGACTCGTAAGCCCCAGAGTTCGCGTTCAACTTTTGATTCTCATTAGCTCCGTTCTTCAGAGCGGAGATTTTTGAAGGCGGCTCTCGCCTCTCTTCCACCACGCCGGCGCGGCGGAAGAGAGGGAGCGGGCATTGCATCAGTCACCGGCCTGAAGGCCGGCGCTAATGAGACGATGCTCGCACCAAGTCAGGACATGCTGCCGTGCGTAAAATCAGATCACAAGATCAAACCCGCAATACTCGCCGTTATCCAGCTTGCAATTGCGCCGCCAAGCATGGCTTTAAAACCGACTTTCGCCAAGTCTTTTTTCCGCTCAGGGGCAATCGCGCTTATGCCGCCCAATTGTATGCCGATGGAAGCGAAATTGGCAAAGCCGCACAGCGCATAGGTAGAAATGATTTCCGCGCGCATGGAAATTTCGTTTGCCGCTTTGTAGGTTCCGAGCGTAGTGTAGGCGACGAGTTCGTTTACGCTCAATTTCAAGCCCAACAAATTACCAACCGCCTCGCTGTCCTGCCACGGCGTGCCCATCACAAAAGCGAGATATTTAAAAACATGACCAAAAAGGACGCTCAAGCTGCCTGGAAAAATACCGAGATGTTGCTCCGTCACCGGCGAGTAAGGATTTGCCGCGACTGGGACCATCGCGCCGCCCAAAAGCTGGCCGTCGATGATCGAATCGAAGAAATTCAAAATAACATCGAGCAAAGCCACCAACGCGATAAAACCAAGCAGCATGGCCGCAACGTTGACGGCCAATTTGAGCCCGTCGGTAATACCGTTGGACGCCGCTTCAATAACATTGTCGGTTTTTTGAATTTCAGGCATTTTGACGTCGTCGCCCATCGTCTCTGAGGTCTCGGTTTCAGGGAAGATGATTTTTCCGATAACGAGGGCGGCGGGCGCTGACATTACGCTGGCCGCGATTAAGTGCCCGGGATCAATGCCGAAACTGATATAAAGCGCCAAAACGCCGCCGGCAATGGTGGCGAACCCGCCGACCATGATGGTGGTCAATTCGGAGAGTGTCATTTTTTGCAAAAAAGGCTTGATCAGCAGAGGCGCTTCAGTCTGACCGACGAAAATGTTCGACGTGCAGGAAAGCGTCTCGGCGCCGCTGGTGCCCATAGTCCAGCGCATGAATTTTGTCATGCCCTGAATGATGATTTGGATGACGCCGAAGTGGTACATGATCGACATGAACGCCGCGAAAAAGATGATCGTCGGCAGAGCGCCGAGGGCGAATTGAAAGCCGAATTGATCCCGAAAGGTTGGGCTGACGATGTTTCCGAAAAGAAACCCGGTGCCGTAATTGGTTAGTTGGAGGAATTGATCCACTTTGCCGCTTATATTCGCCATAATATCTTGCCCTGTAATCTCGCGAGCCTGGATTATGCCGAAGCCGACGGCCAAAAAGCCGCCTGTTAAAAAATGGCGGAGGGTGGTCAATTTTGCATAACCGGCGTACAAAATTGTGACGAAGAGCAGCAAGGATGCAATCGTCGCAACGCCGACCTGGTCTAGAAAATACCCCGCAGCCGCGACCGCAGCGCCTCCCGCAATAACCGCAGCGCTCATTCCGATTTTTCGAGGGAGTTCACCGGCATTCTGAATCTGCTCGGCAAAAAGGTAAAGCAAAATTAATGACAAGAACACAAACATGCCGGTGCTTGAAAGCGCCTTGCCGCCAAGTATGATCGCGGCGAACAATAGTTGCAGGCCAATGCCCCACAAAATAATGCGAGGACGTATCGCACGGCGATTGTTTGACATGAGAAAGGCGAGAAAGAGCAGCACAGCAACCCCGAGCAGACTGACAAATCGCATCTAAAATTCCCTCCGCTTCTGTTTCAGTCTTCAGCGTTCAATCTTTTGTAACAAACCAATATTCCGGCGGCAAAACTTACTTTTGCACTGTTGATTTCAAACGACTTGAAAAGCGCGACTCCGCAGCGCTTTCCGGCGTCGCCTTTTCAGCCATCCGACCGAAAAAGCGGTCTTCAGGGAATAACTCCGGAGTCAAACGCTGAAGCGTTTGCGTGTGGTTTGCCGTCACTGGCGACGATGAATCGTCGCACTCCAAAAAAGAGTTACTCATTGATGTTACGCACGCCGAAAACATAAGGAGTGCAAAGCTTGCTTTGCCTTTCACTCGCCGCCGACAAGAAAAGCGGCGAATTCAGACTTCTTGGCGCAGAAGTTCGAAAATATCCGCAACTGAATAGCAAGGCAAGCCTTGCACTCCATTTTTCTGTACGATCCGCAACATCAGTTACTCAGAAAATTCAAGCCTCGGGATCGTTCCCGAGATTGTGGCATCGGCGGCACCTTGCTTCATAAACTTGTTTGGCGCCCACAACGACGCGATCCTGATCTGAAGTTATGCGCTGGGTTCTGTTCGCCGGGGCGCCGCAAACAACACAAATCGCCAACGTTTTTGTGATAGATTCGGCTACGGCCAGAAGTTGCGGCATCGGCTCGAACGGTTTCCCGAGATAGTCCTGATCGAGTCCTGCAACAATGATCCGGCGATGTTGGTCCGCAAGTTGGTTGCAAACGTCAACCAAATCCATATCAAAAAATTGCGCTTCGTCAATGCCGATCACTTGAGCGTCCCCTGCTTTTTCAAGAATTTGCTGTGCGTTTTTTACGGCTATGGACGGTATGCGCTGCTCGTTGTGCGAAACGATGTGATCCGCCGAATAACGATCGTCAATTCCGGGCTTAAAGATCGCGACGCGCTGCCTGGCGATTTGTGCGCGCCTCAGCCTGCGAATCAATTCTTCCGTTTTCCCGGAGAACATGCTGCCGCAGATAACTTCGATCCAGCCGTGATCGTCCTTGATGACGTTCATCATAATTATTTACTCCTGGTTGCGCCGGCGGGCTGCCGAAATGATTGATTGGAAAGTTGGCCTTCCCGTTCTATTTGTTTTTGGATGAGCGATTCCATTTTCGTACGCAAAATGTCTACAGCAACACGATTGTACCCGCCTTCGGGGATGATGATATCGGCGTGACGCTTGGAAGGCTCGACAAATTGTAAGTGCATTGGTCGAACGAAGTTCTCGTACTGCTCCAACACTGAAACGACCGTTCTGCCGCGCTCGGAAACGTCGCGTTTAATGCGCCTCAACAGCCGAATATCAGCGTCTGTATCGACAAAAACTTTGATGTCCATAAGCTCGCGCAAGCGGGGCGAGTCGAGAATCAGGATTCCTTCCAAAAGAATCACATGATGCCTGCCGATACGAATCGTTTGTTCCTTGCGAGAGTGCGTGGTGAAATCATAGACGGGTTGTTCCACCGGTTTTCCGGCGATCAAATCGCGA
Source organism: uncultured Deferribacteres bacterium (assembly GCA_964014485.1). Taxonomy (GTDB): domain Bacteria; phylum Zhuqueibacterota; class Zhuqueibacteria; order Zhuqueibacterales; family Geothermadaptataceae; genus CAXHAT01. Next base: position 763 of record CAXHAT010000363.1, on the reverse strand, counting down.
ACTTGCTCAACCAGCAGATCGCCGTCGATAGCATTCGGATGGTCAAAGTTTTGCGCAGCGCGTTCTTCAAATGAAAGGTGGCTCAAGTCCCGATAATAAGAATCTTGCTCAATTAAAATGACGTCGTTCGAGCTGATTTCCTCCATGATTTTGCGGGCAACGAGCGTCTTGCCGGAACCTGAGCCGCCCGCCAATCCGATAAGAATCCCTTTAGTCATTTGGTTTCGCCTCGGTCTTGCCCTTCTTTCAGCACGCTGCGATCAAAAGCGTGGGGCAAAAGTTCTTTCAGCAAGAGTTTTTTCACGTCGCCCTTTCTATTCACAAGCCATACTTCAATGTTTGAAGCATAATCCCAAAGCACTTGACGGCAGCCGCCGCAGGGCGCGCAAAAAGTGTCCGTATCCACTGCGATAGCAATGCGTTTGAACGCTCTTTCACCCTCGGAAAGCGCTTTAAAAAGCGCAACGCGTTCCGCGCAAATTGTTAGGCCGTAGCTGCTGCTCTCGATGTTTCCAGCGCAATAAATTTTGCCGTCCTTTGTCTCCAACGCCGCGCCGACGTAAAATCGCGAGTACGGCGCTATAGCTAGTTTTTTTGCGCTGTCAGCAGCCCGTACGAGCTCTTGCTCGTCGTTTACAAGCTTTGTCATTGTTGTGAAAATTCAGGTTAGTCTGTGACAAAAACCTCTTTTCAAAGGCAGGAATTTCAAGCCAAAAAAAATCCGGGCAAACTTACCCGGATTTTCAGTTACAAACTGATGTTA
>CAXHAT010000362.1:0-4561 GCA_964014485.1 uncultured Deferribacteres bacterium | reverse complement strand
AACTGGCGGGCTATTCTCGACCGTCCCTCCGGGACTGATTTGAGTTATCCACATTGTTTTTATCGCGTGTGCGCGCAGGCGGGAATGATTTTGACGAGAGTTTCTACGGCGGCACAGCTGTCGCGTAACATCGGTTAAAAAAGAAAGTGGGGTAGAGTTTGGTACGGCTCGAATTGTCCCAAGACAATGCATGAAAATTATCGAAACGCCGCGTCTTTGGCTGCGGAAAATGCAGATGAGCGACGCCGAAGAAATTTTGCGTATTCTCGGAGACCCAAAGGCGATGACTCACTACCCGAGTGTTTATGATCTCGATGGCGCCAAAGATTGGGTTCGGCGAAATCAGCGCCGCTACAAAACGCATGGCGTCGGGCAATGGCTTGCCTTGTTTAAAAATTCGAACGCCTTCGCCGGCATGTGCGGGTTGATTCCGCAGGAAGTGGAAAGCGTTGAAGAGTTGGAAATTGGCTACTTGTTTTTGCGCCAATTTTGGAACCAGGGCCTGGCGACGGAAGCCGCGAAATGCTGCCGCGACTACGCTTTTCAAGATTTAGGTCGGGATCGCGTGATTTCTTTGATCGACGTCAACAATCGCCCGTCGCAGCGGGTGGCGGAAAAGTTGGGGATGAAAATCGAAAGGCGGATAATGAAGTGGGAGCGGAATATTTTGGTCTATGCGCTGCAGAAAAAGGAAAACGCCGTCGATTAATCGCAATCAATTCTCAAGAGAGCGCCGAATAAGCTCAAAGCAAACTTGAATCAAACCTTCAACATCGATGTTGTGGTGCGATTTCAGATGCTCACCCTTCGCGCTCGCGATCTGCATCATGCCGGTGCACTGTCCCCACAAAACATAAGCGACCTTTTCCGCGTCGACGTCTTTTCGTATTGAGCCGTCTTGCCTGCCGCATTCCAACGCTTCAATCACAAACTCGAAAACACGATCGTGTTGCTTGCAGCATTCAACGGCAAGGGGGTTCGTTTCATCGTCCAGGTTGATTTCGTATTGTTCAAAATAGAGACTGGCGTTAAAGTAATCCGGAAATTCTCTGAAGAATTTATAGTAAGCGCGGCCCACCGCCTCCACTTTTTCAATGCCTGTCTCCTGGCTCGCGACGGCCTCCTCAAACAGTCCTCCGAGAACCGCCGTTCCCCGGCGAATGATGCCGAGGTACAAGTCTTCCTTACTTTTGAAATAAAGATAAAGCGTGCCCTTGCTCAATTCTGCAATTTCGGCAACTTCATCCATCGTTGCCTTGTCAAATCCTTTAGAAAAGAAGACTTTTTCCGCAGCGTCTACAATATCTTTGCGGCGCTGTGTGCGCTCTCGTTCTCGGCGTTCCTTGATACCCATCTCGGTTCGATTCCGATTTCTGAAAATGGCTGTTACGTCTCTTGTGAAAATAACGGCTGACGCTCAAGAATGCAATTCATTTTCTTCGCTCAGGATTTCAAACTTGCAACTCTTGAGAAAGTTATTCACTTTACAAATCCTTTAAATTGAACGGCTTCCCGTCCGCTGAAAAAACATTTTGCGTTGGCTTACAGTCCTTTTTAAAAGGGCGTTAGCCTGAAACAAGCAAAACGCGAATATAAAAGCCTGAACGATCACCCAATGTCGCCCGAAAACTCAAAATCGTACTTGTACCGCCTTTTCTTTACTGGCGTACTCGCCTTGCTTGGCGGAACGGCGACGTTGAACTTTATTAATCACGTTCGCTTGGCGACGGACGAAAGCGTTCTGGCTGACCTGCCGTCAAATTTGTATATCTCCAAAAGCTTTCCAGCATTGGATTACCTGGAAGACGACGGCGCAACCCCGGCGCCTCAAACGGCGGATTCAATTCTCGCCGGCGATCTTCTCATTCCCTTTGCGATGAACAGGGGCAAGGGCGCTCTAACGCTCGACGTCATGCTCGATCCGCTGCTCTCTCCAGACTCCCTTTTTAAGAATTCTCCAGATTCAAATTTTCAACTTCTCGTTTTCCGCCCTTCGGAAAACGCATACTTGCCTTTTGAAGTCGCCGGAAAAGCTGTTCCGGACAGCTTTTTTACTTCTCTTAAGGCCGTGTACGTTCAGGATTTGGAACCGGACGGCGCGTCAGATCGTGCCGGTGTGCGTAAGGGCGACTTGATTGTCCGCATCAATCAACAAAAATTCAAGGACAAGACTCAGGCGGAAAATATCCTCGCCAACGCGCGGGCGGGCCGGTCTATCGATTATCAAATCATCCGCCAAAACAAGAATCTGACGCTGCAAGTCGTACCGGCGCGATTGGGAATTCGCCTGCCGTTTTTGACGCTTTTTCTTTCCGGCCTGTTTTTTATGTCCACGGGCGGCTTTATCGCCATAAATCGGTCAGGACTGCAAGCGGCGCGCCTGGTCGGACTGGCGTTGATGATGATCGGCTACGTTGTCGCAACATTAACGTCCGCGCCGGAAGATTTGTCAAGCGGATTTGCAGTTGGCCGCAATACGCTACTCGTTCTATGCATCGGATTCGGCATGGCCGTTCTCGGACACAGCCGATTCTATTTTCCAGTGGAAAGGCCTCAGCTTTCGAAAGGCGCATGGAAATCTATCGGGCTATACTTGATTCCGCTTGCGTCCTTCGGACTCATTCTGCGGTGGTCCGTTTATTTTGAACAGAGCTTGCTTTGGAAGCTCGGCCTTGCTCTCCTGTTGATTATCGCGCTCACCATTATTTACAGCTTTATCCTCGAAACCGTTTATCGCAAGTCTCGCACGCAACAATATAAACGTTTACGAAAGATGATTTTTTCGGCAAACATTTTGGCTGCGGCAGGGACTATTGTAATTCACATCTTGAGCTCCCCTGAAGGGCGCGTGGAAAATATTGGCTTTGTCGGCCTTCCGCTCGCACTCATCCCTCTGGCGTATTTGTACACCATTGGGCGCTATCGGCTTTTGACCATGGATCTTCGCGTGCGGCGAAATCTGCAGTTTACGATTTTGACCGCAATTTGGAATTTAACGCTCATTACAGTCTTCGCTTTTATCTTGATCGTTGCCCTGCCGAAAATCCGATTTGCGCTGCCAAACATTTACATCACGGGCGCAACGATAGAGTTTCTCGATGAGCCGCTCTCACCCGAAACCAATGATCTCTACCTTCGCATTTTGATCATGCTTGCGGCAACCTTAACCGCGTGGCTGCTTTGGAAAGTCAGCAAGGCGGGGCAGAAGATCATCAATCGATTTTTCCACCGCGACGCTTACGATTTTCAACGCGCTACAAACGCGCTCGCCGAAGTCATGGGCTCAACCTTGACCATGGTCGATTTAGCCAAAGGCGTGGTCGAAAAACTGTCGTTGGCGCTCAAACTCAAGCGCGCCGGCGTACTTTTTTATCGCGAAGAAAGAGTATGCTGCTGTTCAGAAGCGCATGGATTCGACGGTGAGAAATGGGATGATTTCTGCTTTACATTTTCGACGCAGCTTCTGGAAGTTTTTAGCAAATTTCGCAGCGAATCCCGATTCAGCGTCGATTATCTTCCGAACGAAATCAAGCAGGCTTTCTGGGATTACGGCTTTCGCAATATTTTCATCATTCGCTCCAAAGACAGGCTTGTCGGTTGTTTGCTCGTCGGTGAAAAGCGCTCGGAAGCGCCGTTTCACAGAGACGATCTGGAATTCCTCTCTACGATTTCAAAACAAGCCAGCGTCGCGATTGAAAACGCATTCCTTTATGAAGAGTTGGCGGGACAAGAACGCCTCAAGCACGAACTAGAGATTGCGCGCCGAATTCAATTGGCGTCGCTGCCGCAAACCACGCCCATGCTGGACGGTCTTGAAATTGACGGTTTGTCAATTCCAGCGCACGAAGTCGGCGGCGACTATTTTGATTATTTGAACGGCGTTACGGACGGCGTCACAATAATTGTCGGCGATGTGAGCGGCAAAGGCACCTCGGCGGCGCTCTACATGTCCAAAGTTCAGGGCATCTTGCGATCGTTAAACAATTTCAATCTTTCGCCGCGCGAACTCTTTATTCATGCGAACAAATTGCTTTTTGGCGATATTGAGCGTAAATCGTTTGTCACCGCACTGGGCGGTTTTTTCCTGGCCTCAAAACGAAGGCTTGTCCTGGCGCGCGCCGGTCATTTGCCGCTTTATTACTTCAACGCCAGGAACGCCACGGTTGAAGAAGTTACGCCGCGCGGACTTGGGCTTGGTCTGAACAGCGCCGATCTTTTTTCTTCACATCTGGAAGAAAAGACGATCCGATACAATTCCGGCGATGTGTTTCTGTTTCTCACCGACGGCGCAACGGAAGCGCAAAACGCCGGCGGCGACGAATTCGGCGAAGATCGAGTTCGCGACTTGCTCCTGGACGCCGCGCCGTTGCCCGCAGCTCAGATTCGCGCCCAAATTGTGGAAAAAATCCAGAGCTTCTCAGACGCCGGAGTTCAGCATGATGATTTGACCATTGTCGTGGTTAAAGCGCTCTGACCTGGAGTCAAACGCTTCAGCGCAAGTTAGAACCGACATTCCGCACACGAGAATTGGAAATACAGACAATTTCCTTTTCTCATTAGC
>CAXHAT010000361.1:0-4571 GCA_964014485.1 uncultured Deferribacteres bacterium | reverse complement strand
AAAATAAATAGGCTTACGGAGAACAGAAGTTTACAACACCGGGACAGTAGTGATTGAACATGCCGAAGATGAAAGTTTCATTGTGATGGAATACATCGAAGGCCGGGAATTGGGAGAAATTGTACAGACGGAAGGACGTGCATCTCTACTACCAACCGAAACAATTATTGACTACGGCGCCCAAATCGTCTCCGGGTTGCAAGCTGCGCATGAAAAGGGCGTTGTACATCGCGACATTAAATCCGCCAACATTATGGTCACTGAAAAAGGCCAGGTCAAGATCATGGATTTTGGACTGGCCAAAGTGGCTGGTTCGGACGTGCGTTTGACAAAAGAGCACACCACCCTCGGCACTGTGGCTTATATGTCCCCTGAACAGGCGCGGGGGGAAGAAATCGATCATCGCTCGGACATTTGGGCGTTTGGCGTGGTGTTGTATGAAATGCTTACCGGGAAATTACCGTTCCCCGGCGAGTATGAGCAGGCGATCCTGTATTCCATAATCAACGAGACCTATGAACCTCTCTCAGAACATTGCGAAGACGTTCCGGAGGAGTTGGAAACTGCGGTTAACAAGGCGCTTGCAAAGGATAAAGAAGAGCGTTTTCAAAGCATGGACGACGTACTTGCTATACTTCAGGGCGACGTTTTACAAAGCAGCCCGCAATCCAAATTTACAACGCGAAACGCCCAAGCTAAAAAGCGCCGCTTTGCGCTGACTGCGGCTGCACTGGCGGTTTTGTTCATCGCCTTTCTGGGTTACTTTTTTGTTGGAGACAATGCAACCAGCGCGGAGCGCGTGCCAATTGCCGTGGTGGATTTTATCAACGAGTCGGACGAGAAAGCGTTGGACGGCCTTTCGGGGATGTTGATCACTTCCCTCGAGCAATCCCGCCGCCTTTCGGTGATGACGCGTTCGCGCATGTTTGACGTGATGCGCCAAATGGGGAAGATGGACGTGAGCGCCATCGACGAGCAACTGGGACGGGACATTTGCCGCAAAGCCAATGTCGGCGCGATGGCCGTCGCTACCATCCGCAAGTTTGACCAACTTTACACGATTGACCTAAACGTCATCGATCCGATAAACGATGAATTTTTGTTTAGCGCACGTGAACAAGGAGAGGGACAAAGCAACATTCCCGGCATGCTCGACGCGCTCGCCGCCCAGATGCGTTCGGGATTGCGCGAACGTAAATCTGAAATCGAAGCAAACAACACCAATATAGCGAAAGTGACGACGCCGAATCTTGAAGCGTATCACCATTATTTTAAGGGGCAGGAACTGATCGATAAATACGACATTGTTGGCGCAAAATCCGAATTCAAGAAAGCGGTTGCGTTAGATTCAACCTTTGCATCGGCTTGGTTTCAGTTGGCTTACGCATCTAATTATAGTTTAGGCGAAGAGATTATCGCCTATGAACCCTTAGAAAAGGCGTTTAGTTATTTTGATCATCTTCCTGAAAAACATCAATATTTGGTTAAAGCGCTCAAAATGCAATTAGACAATGGCTACGGCATTTGCACTCCCATCTTAATGGAGGCGGATTCTCTCTATCCGAACGACTATGAAATTTTGCACAATATCGGTTGGGATTACTTGAGTTCTAAGAAATTCTCCCTTGCAGAAAAGTATACAAAGAAATTATACGCACAAGACAGCACCAAATTGAGAACGCTTTACGAGTTGTCATTTGTATACAGTGCGCAAAAAAAACACAAGGAAGCAAGAAGGATTATCGAACGCGGGTTTGAATTCTACCCGGATCATTATTGGTTAGTGGCAACGCTGATTGACGTTTTAATTCGCCAGAAGAAAAGTGCCGAAGTTGAGCAACTGCTAAAAAAATACCAAAATTCTGATTCGACCAATGCAATGATGTTTTGGACGATTGGTTACGGCTACGAATGGCTAAATCGTTTTGAGGAAGCAAATTCAGCTTTTCAGATTGGCTTGCGACACGTGGACAATGCGGACTCCGTCTGGTTTCTAAAGTCATTGGGTTACAATCGAGCAAGAGCAGGCCAGATGGCCAAAGCGGAGAAATGGCTTCGAGTCGGATTTGAACAGTATCCTTCAAACAACATCATTCTTCAGGCCCTAATAAATGTTTTCTCCGCTCAGAACAAGAACGCTGAAGCGGAACAAATTTTAAATGATAATTTACAGGGAAATCCTGAGAATTTGAAGGCGCTTGAATTGCTTGGCTCCACTTTGAGTAATGCAAAAAAATTTAAAGAGGCTGAAGAGCTTTTTGAAAGAGCACTTAGATCCTACCCAGACAGGCTGAACTTTAGAAGTGCGTATGCATGGGCACTATATAATCAAAGAACAAAACAAAAGTATAGTGAAGCTGAGAATCTTTTTCGTCAAGTACTCCAGACCAATCCCAATGAAATTAGTTCAGTAAATGGTCTTGCCTGGTGTCTAATCTACCAGCGAAAATTTGCGGCTGCGAAAGAGCTTTTCCAAAGAGTAGTTGATTCGTTTCCCGGTTTTACGGGCGCTTTTAATGGTTTAGCACGCATTGCGATTGTGGAGAAAGATTTTGAATTGGCAAAAGAAGTTGCGGAAAAATACTTCCTGGGTTTTAATAGCAGCCATAGTTCAACACAATTAGGCGTTATTGCTTTTTTAGAAGGAGATGAAACTGAAGCCGAAGAACTGTTTAAAGCTGCTATAGCCATAGATTCGACTGACGCTCTGCCTTATCTTATGCATGGTTACCTTAAGGCTAAACAGGGTGATTTTGCGAGCGCGTTTGAATATGCGAACAAATCTTTGATGACGGAGAATCCAAACATATTTTTCAATAAACACGCAACCTACAATTTTTTGGCATGGCTGAAAGTTACAACAGAAGAAGACGTTGACGGTGGAATCCAACTCATAGAAGAAGCGCGTTCTTTAGAATTTCCCACAGGAAGACTAACGGATCCTGTCGTTTGTCCCTTTCTCGCCATCCCCGAACACACGCTCGGTCTGGCCTACATGCACAAAGGCGAGTATGAAAAAGCCGCGTCGTATTTCGAGCAGGCGCTTGAAATGTTCCCTGACAGACAGAACATCCGCGATGACTTTGATCGAGCCAGAAGCGCATTGTATGGAGACGAAAATAATTAAACGGCCAAACCATCCTCCACTATAAATTCATTGAAAAGCTTGGCGAAGGCGGCATTGGCGTGGTTTACAAAGCCCGAAGATTTAAGGCTCAAACGCGAAGTCGCGATAAAATTTCTGCCGTGCCGCATTGCCGTCAATTCTGAGGAACACAAGCGTTTCAAAGATTTCATAACCACTGATTTCTGGAAAAAGTTCAGGCCAACCCCAATTCTTCCAGACGCTCTTCATCGAAACCGAAATAGTGCGCCATCTCATGGATTACAGTGATGCGGATTTCTTCGCGCAGCGCTTCAGGAGTTTCGGAAATTTCTTCGAGCGGCTTGCGGAAAATGTAGATGCAGTCCGGCAGCAAGGGATCTTCGCCGTATGTTCGTTCGGGCAGAGGTGTGCCGAGGTAAAGCCCGAGCAGCAAATCGTCCTCGGGATAGCCGATTTCTTTCAGCAATTCCGGGTCCGGCTCGTCCTCGACCATAATATCGATATTTTTCAAAGCGTTGCGAAACTCTTCCGGAATCTGTTCCAGAGCCTCGGCAACGAGGTTATCAAAGATTTCGCGTTTAGCCGCGTCGTCCGTTTCCCCGGATGGATATGCATCAGTCGTTACCCTGGATTTTCTCTCTTTTCCCGGCATCTGTGTCTCGATGTTTCTTGCTTATAATGATTCATTTTTTTACGGATTGTCATTATACTTTCCAACGCTCCAATTCCTATCCGAAAGATATCATTTATATTGCTATCAATGCGAGTAGAAATTGGGGAGCTCTGAATAGATTGATGATGAATAAAGAGATGTGGTGCATTGACTTGTCACTCCTACGGAGTTTGGGGCGTGCAGAAGGGTTGCATTTGCTATAAACATTTCATCCCTACTGGATTGGACTTTTAAAAAAGTAGTTCGATGGATCAGAGCATAACACCACTTTGAAGCGCATTCGGCTAACTCCGTTAGGAGTGAAATGTTTATAGACAAGACACATATAACATTTCTCGGAACTCCGTAGGAGTGACATGTGAATTCTTGCAAGGAGATATAAAGTGGCCAACACCTACACCCAAATCTATATTCAGGTTGTCTTCGCGGTGCAAGGCAGGTACAACCTGATCTCCAAAAAACACAAAGAAGAGTTGCACAAATACATCACCGGTATTATTCGAAACAAGAAACAGAAGCTCATCGCCATCAATTGCATGCCGGATCACATTCATATTTTTATTGGAATGAAACCGAACATTGCCTTGTCCGATCTCGTTCGCGACGTCAAAAACAACTCATCGACTTTCATCAATAAGAAAAACTGGGTGCGGGGAAAATTCAATTGGCAGAAAGGGTTTGGGGCATTCTCTTATGGGCGCTCACAGATCGACGCGGTGGTAAAATATATTCAAAATCAGTACTGTCCGGTTGTTGAAATATTCCTGGCGCCTTAATGTGTTAAAATACATT
>CAXHAT010000360.1:0-4573 GCA_964014485.1 uncultured Deferribacteres bacterium | reverse complement strand
TTACATCAGAGTTTTCCACTTTAACCACCTGTCCGAAATATGGGGTCCATTATATTTTGTTGTTGTATTCTTTCAGAAAAACGTCAAGGTCTTTTTGCATCGCTTCAATGGATTCATACCACTTTTTTCGTCCCATGATGCGAAAATGCTCGTCTAAAAGCGTTCTGTGCAAACGTTCGACAAAGCCGTTGCTTTGCGGTCTTCTGACTTTGGTTTTGCGGTGCTCAATCCCCTCCAGTTGCAAGAACAGTTCGTACGGATGACGATCCAGGCGCCCGCAGAATTCGCGACCGTTGTCGCTGAGAACGGTATGGATTCTCGCCTGATGCTTTTCAAAGAACGGCAAGACGTCGTTATTCAGAACTTGCACCGCGGTCACCGGCGGTTTGTTGGGATAGAGCCGTCCCCAGGCGTAGCGCGAGTGACAATCAATCACGGTCTGCAGATAGACCCTGCCCACGCCCTTGAGCGTGCCGACGTGAAACGTGTCGACGGCGACTAAGTCGCCTGTAAACCTAGTGTTTATGTGCCGTTCCCGAAACTCGGGATTGAAGCGTTCGAGCATCTTGATCTGCTCTTTGGTCAAGCTTATTTCGCAATCCGAGACGGACTTTTCAAGACGAAGCAGACGATCATGACGGCTGAGCAAATTATGGCGGCTCCAAACCCCGCGCACGCCGCCGGAACTGACTTGCACGCCCTGAAGCTGCAATGCCTGAGAAACGCGCAGAGCGCCGTAAGACGGAAACTCAAGACTGTAATCCAGAATCGCCTTCTCCACCGTTTCGCTCACCCGATTCGGATGAGGCCCTTTCGCGCTTGGAAGCCGATCAAGAAGCCCTTCGGCGCCGTATGTTTGGAAATTGCGGCGGATTTCATAAAATTGCTGACGGGAATAACCCATCAAGTGACAAGCCCTGGAAACGTTGTTCAACTCGCCGGCCAATTCCAAAAGACTTAATTTGCGGCGGGCGGCTTTTTGAGCGGTAGTCATTTCGGACCTCCTACAGTTAGATTTAAGGGTTAAAAAATCTATAAACTGAAAGAGGACTGAAGGCTACCGTTTTTTAACTGACTGTCAGGTGAATACTATATCAGTACACACTAATAAATTCCGCAGTTCAGACTACACGTCAGACACGAGTTTGCGCCCGAAACTGGTGATCACTTACAGCGTTGATCCGCTGGTGACGATTTCTTACGACGCATTGAGCCGTCCCGACACGGTGACCTTTGCCAACGGCGTGAAGGAGATCAATACTTACGACGACAATCGCGGCTGGCTTGAGAAGCGCGAGTACAAGCGAGGGGCGACGAATATCTACACTTTCGCCAGTACGGGGACGAGCGACTTCGACAAGGTCGGCAATCTCAAACAAGTCATCTACACTTACGAGTCCGATCCGGATACGATGGAGTACGATTACGATAATCATAACCGTCTGATTGAATTCCAACACAACAATGTCGTCCTGCGCGATTACGAATACGACGACAACGGCAACATCACCGATTTCGGCAGCGCGACGTTCACCTACGGCAACGACAACAACCAACTCACCAGCGACGGTACGCGCACGTTTACCTTCGACTCCACCGGCAGGGTCACAGAAATCGACACCGGCGCCGCCAACGTCACGCTTACCTACGATATTTTCAACAACATGACCGCCTTCGGTGCTACGGAAACATACACCTACGACGCGGCAAACCAGCGATTAAGAAAAAATGAAAACGGCGATAGTACGTATTATTTCACCAATGGCTTGGAAGTTTTAGCCGAATACGATGAGAATGATGATTTGCAATCCGAGCACATTTACGGCTTGGGCAGAATGTTGGCGAAATTCGATCCGGCGGTCGGGCATAAATTTTTCTACTCGGATCACTTGGGAAGCACGCGGCTCGTTGGCGGCTCAAGTGAAGACTCAACTGACATGCGGCGGGATTACTTTCCGTACGGAGAAGAATTGACAACGGCCGGAAATGACGATACGCCGTTCACGTTCACCGGCAAGGAGCTTGACTCGCGGACGGGGTTGCATTACTTTGGGGCGCGGTTTTATGACCCGAGGATTGGGCGGTGGCTGGCCCCAGACCCGCTGGCGGATAAATATCCTGCATGGTCACCCTATAACTATGTATTTGACAACCCTGTGGAACTAGTCGATCCGTTTGGGTTGGACACCACCGTATACTTCTTTGACCAAGCAGAGAATCCTAACAACAAAAGGATTTACACTGCGGAGGTTTACCTTGATGTTGACGGTACTGTAGTTGGACCATTTCGAGGAAGCACATATCCGAACGATCCAAAGAAACACAAGACAATGAAAGAAGGGGAGCATAAGTTCAACAACAAAAGTGGTCACAGCCTTGGGACCCAAAAGGGACTGAATATAGTCGATGATCACGGTAATCGTGTTGTCCCAGCAATTGGCCCAGATGGCAATAATGCCGAAATGACCGAACCTAACGTACACGCTGGACAGCCTATAAACGATTGGGGCGCTCATAATCGAGGCTCTGCTGGATGTGCAACGATATGCCCGGCCGATGCTCCGGAGTTTTTTGAAAATTTTGACTTCAGCGGCAGAAACAATACAACTGGCAAAAGTCAAGGGAAAGTGATTATCCGGCGAGGAAACTCGCTTCAAAGTATTTTCGAAAAAACTACTTTAAAGGTGGTAAAGTTCATCCAAGATTTTCTACCTTCCAAATAAAGAATAGCTTTGTGGCCAATTGCCAAAATCAAATTTTATTGTCTTATACTGGAGGCCTTCATGCGGAAAACAATCATAGTAGTGATTTTATTTTTAAACTCCCTTGGTTGCCTAATTGAAAAGACGGACGTGAAGGGCAATCAACAGAAAAAGGTTGTCTATCTTTCCGAAGATCAAGCGCAAGAAGTCGTGGAATCTATCCGTGAATTACTCGAAGAGATAGTAAACGATTCTTTGATAAAAAAATCATCCCTGGATACACTAACCGCACTTTTCGAAAAAAACGAATTTATTAAGATAGGGAAAAATTCTTTCCCGCAAGGAGTTGTTGACTCGAAGCTTCTATATGATTCTACGGACAGGCTCTTAAAGCTCGTTGATTCTAAAAACGAGTGTCTCGTCTACCTTCTAACTATTAGTCTAAAAATAACAAGGATAGCCGAGTTTTCTGAATATATTTCACAAAAAATACCTGTCATTGCCTTAGGCAATACCTTAGAATTCGTTCGATATTATGATTCTTGTAGTACTAAGTATCGCAATTTTCTGCTAAACGATTTAGAAAATTTCAAAACAAAAGATCAGCTTGAGCAATTTATTAGTAACTTAGATGAGATAGGTGAAAGAGCTTTACACATCGCATCTCAGGATTTGAAGCACAAATTATTGAAACGTTTTCGTTAGTCGAGCAGAAAGGGCGGGCTGTTTTGTTAAGACAACTTGTTGTGTACTTCAAATGATGGCTGTCATGCAGACAAACTAATTTCTTCGCGTGACAGCCTCGCTTCACTGTTAGAAAATTCTACAACTCAGACTACACGTCAGACACGACCCTGCGCCCCAAATTGATCATCACCTACAGCGTCGATCCGCTGGTGACAATTTCCTACGACGCCCTGAGTCGGCCCGACACCGTCTGGTTTGGCAACGGTGTGACGGAGATCAATACTTACGACGACAATCGCGGCTGGCTTGAGAAGCGTGAGTACAAGCGCGGATCAACGAATGTTTATACTTTCGCCAGCACGGGGGCGAGCGACTTCGACAAGGTGAGGAATCTCAAAAAGGTTGCTTATACCTACATTGACACCACCAAAACGATGGAGTACGATTACGACGTTCACAATCGTCTGACTGAATTCAAGCACGAGAGCGTCGTCCTGCGAGATTATGAGTACGACGACAACGGCAATATCACCGAGTTTGGAAGCGCGACTTTTACCTACGGTAATGACAATAATCAATTGACAAGTGACGGAACGCGTACATTTACTTTTGATGAAACCGGTCGAGTAGATTCCATTGATACGACGCCGCTGAAATACGACCTGTTCAACAACATGACCGAGCACGGAACTGGCAACAAATACACATATGACGCAGCTAACCAGCGCCTGAGAAAAACCGAAGATGGCGACAGCACTTACTACTTCACCAATAGCCTTGAAGTGCTGGCAGAATATGATGAAAATGATGACTTGCAATCCGAGCATATTTACGGTCTTGGCAGAATGCTGGCCAAGTTCGATCCCGGCGTTGGCCATAAGTTTTTCTACTCCGATTGTCGGGGGGCACTTTAAAACCGGCCATTAATGGGCGCTTTAGCTTGCTTCAAAAGCGGCCACTTCAGAAGCGATTCATTTTAGCTTTTTGCCTGTTCTTTGGCAACGGTTTTTTGATTTTCATCTTTTTGCGTCATGGTTCTCAATCGATAGCTTCTGCCGGTGATTTTGAGAAGGAAGGCGTCTTCCAGGAGCCGATCAAGGATTGCCGAAGTCGCGGCAGTGTCGCCTAACAGTTTACCCCAATCTTCAATCGGCCTGTTGGTAGCGATCAAACATGATCCCTTG
>CAXHAT010000359.1:0-4734 GCA_964014485.1 uncultured Deferribacteres bacterium | reverse complement strand
GAGATGCAATGGAGTCTCGTGGGCTCGGAGAATGTGTATAAGAGACAGCTCCAACACACTCTCTCGCCTGTCATTCAGGAGGAATCTATTTTGCCAAGCCCTTGACCCTTGAAGCTGGAGAAACAGATTCTTCCTGAACGATGAGTGAGGAACGGCGTTGGGAAGCGTCTAAGGACTTATTTCAATGCGTTCGCTCTTTGAGCAATAAATTCTTCAAACAACGTGTAGCTGCGCAAGAGTTTGTTCGGGTCGCCTGCGCCGCCGGAAAATCTGACTTGATCGCACGCTTGCAAAACCTCCTGCACTTTCGCGACTTCTTCCATTTCCACGCCTTGATTTTGCAGCGTTTGGACGAGATTTTCAGTTGTGGTTGCTCCTGCATCCAAGCCAAAAGCCGCTTTTAGATATGATTTTACGACAGCCGCTAAATTCGCGAACTGAGCGCCGGTTTCAGCGGCGTGGAGATTGACTTCGCTCTTTAAGCGATCCAAAGTCTTGTCCTCCAGTGAACGCTCATCGACCTTTGTCGCTTCATCGTTTTTCTTTTTTTCGAGCCGTTTTCTGCGCACAAAAAGAAATCCCGCAACGCCCGCCGCAACCAAGATCAACGCCACGCCTATAATCGTCGAAGTCCCGGCGCCGGAATCCGAAACCGGATCGGAAATTTGCATTTGAACGCGCGGCGTTTGCAGGGCGAATTCATCGCCGCTCTCATCGCGATAACGCAGGACGACTTCGTCGGCGTAGGCCATGCCCAATGCCTCGCCGCGAACGGTAAACTCATAGCGCCGGATCGTCGTTTTTTGACCGTTGTCCGTACTCACGCGGTTGGCGCTGGCAGTTGCGACGATTTTCAGGTTGGTCACGCGCGGCGTTTCCAGCGGCGTAAAAGTGATCGAGCCGGGCGCGCCTTGCCACGAGGCTTCAACGACAAACAATCCTTCCCGATTCAACGGCAGCGTCTCTTCAGCAAAACGCGCGGAAATTTTGACTTCGCTGTTTTCTTGCGCCCAAACATTTGCAACGAAACACAAGAGCGCAAGCATGGTTCGTTTTTTCATACAGGAAAACGTTTTTGATTTTTTGACGGGATTTACTGGATGAACAGGATTATGTGATCATTCATTTTTGTGTGAAATGTTGCGAGGCAGCCAATCTGACTGACCACGAAGATCATTAAGGTCTCTGACTTTTCGTTTAACTTCGACTCCTTTTTCTCCGAAGTTCAAAATTAGACCAACATCTTTGTAGGTTGCGGTCAGGTAATTTACCAATTGCACTTCGTGCGCTTTGACAATGCGTTTTACTGATTTCAACTCCAGAATCACAAGATTTTCAACAACGACGTCCGCGATAAATTCTCCAACAACCTCGTTCTCATAGTAAAAGGTAATCTCTTTCTGAGCTTCAGCTTGAAGCCCCGCCTTGGCGAGTTCAATTAACAAGCATTTTTCATAAACAGATTCTAAAAAGCCAAACCCATCTTGTTGTAAACACGATAAGCGCAGCCAATGATCTTTTCTGACAATTCTTTGTACTTCACAATTCGCCTCCATTAGGCTATGATTGTTTTTTTGTGATTTACTGGATAAAATAAGGAAGGACCAATCGTGTCGATCCCGTTAATCCCGTCAAAAATTAAAAACGAAAATGAGCATCCCCACAAAAAAGCCGTATTGGCCAAGTTCGGAAGTAATTCGCCGAAGTTGGAAAATACGGCCAGTTCGATGACGAAAATTGTTCGGAGAAAGTTTTACTGCTTGGTTGTATCGATTTGTTTCTTTTCATCAAGCGCTTCGGGCTGTTTGAAAATGTCGATTTCACTCAAATCTTTGCCCATGTGCTCCAATTCCCATTGGACGGACGTGCCCAGTTCGTGCTCGGGAAAATCAGCGAGGAATTTTTCGTATTCCTTGCGTGCGCTGTCGTAGTCTTGCAATTCGTTCGCAAAAATATAGCCTCGCATAAAACGGGATTGCGCAGCCATGTTCTGATCATCAACTTCCGCGATGATTTTTTCATGAATATCCAGCGCCTTGTTGAAATCCTTTGAAATGCTCGCATAAATTCCCGCTTGCTGCTTCAACAGCTCCGCTTTATACGAACTCTCCGGGTATTGCGAAACAAGATCGTCAATGCGTTTCGAAAGCTCGGTGAATTTCTGCTCTGATTCGAGATTTTTAATTTCCGTGTAAAGTTCTTGCTCGCTTTTGCCGCATCCTGAAAAAAGCAGGAACGCCGAGAAAGTGGCAAGTAGTGCGCGTGCTGTCATCAAGCGCGATGCCTCCAATTTTATATTTCCACGATTATCCTGATCAAAAAAGATTCTAAATCTATGCCCAGGCTGCCTGAAAAGCAAGAAAAACATGTGGTTTCCAACGTTTAACAGGCGCCTAAAACAAAGGGCAAGAAACCAGCGGTCACTTGCCCTTCAAACAGATTTACATTTTATGCACTAACTGTTGTTCTTCTTATTGTCGCCGTCATCGTCGACAACTTCGAATTCGGCTTCCTGAACTTCTTCGCCGTCAGCAGGTTCAGCAGTTGGCTCGGCTTGCGCCTGTGCGCCTTCGGCCCCTGCTCCGGCGCCTCCGGATTGCTGGTAAATCTTGGTTGAAATCTCGCTCCAGAGCTTGTTCAAATCTTCAGATGCAGCGCGAATCTCTTCAAGATTTTCCGTTTTGACGGCTTCACGAATTCGCCCGACGCCAGCTTCAAGCTTGCTCTTATCTTCCGCATCGATCTTGTCGCCCAGTTCGTCAAGATTCTTCTCGGTTTGATAAGCAAGCTGGTCTGCCTGGTTAACCGTTTCGACCTTTTCCCGGCGCTTTTTATCATCCGCCGAATTCTTTTGCGCGTCATCTTGCATTCGCTGGATTTCTTCTTTGCTCAATCCAGTCGACGCCTCGATGCGAATTTCCTGCTCTTTATTTGTGGCTTTGTCCTTCGCCTTAACATTCAGGATGCCGTTCGCGTCAATGTCGAAAGTCACTTCAACTTGCGGGACGCCGCGCGGAGCGGGAGGAATACCGTCGAGAATGAATTTGCCCAACGTCCGGTTGTCCACAGCCATGTCGCGCTCGCCTTGCAAAACGTGAATTTCAACGCTTGTCTGGCTGTCAGCCGCCGTGCTGAAAACTTCCGATTTTTTGGTTGGGATCGTCGTGTTACGCTCGATCAGCTTGGTCATAACGCCGCCAAGCGTTTCGATGCCGAGCGAAAGCGGAGTCACGTCGAGAAGCAGAACGTCTTTGACATCACCGCCGAGAACGCCGCCTTGAATGGCCGCGCCAACTGCGACGACTTCGTCCGGATTGACGCCGCGATGCGGTTCTTTTTGGAAGAAATCTTTGACGATTTCCTGAACTTTCGGCATCCGCGTACTGCCGCCAACCATGACCACTTCCTCGATTTCATCAACGCCCAGGCCTGCGTCCTTCAAAGCTGCACGGCAAGGTTCGAGCAAGCGATCAAAAAGATCGTCACAAAGTTGATCGAATTTTGCTCTGGTCAAATTTAGCGTCAAGTGTTTGGGGCCGCTTTCCGTGGCCGTAATAAACGGCAAGTTAATATCCGTCTGCGAAGTCGATGAAAGTTCAATTTTTGCTTTTTCAGCGGCTTCCTTGAGGCGCTGCAAAGCCATCGGATCCTTGCTCAGATCGATGCCTTCCTGCTTTTTGAATTCATCAACAAGCCAGTTGATAACGCGCTGATCGAAATCATCGCCGCCGAGGTGAGTGTCGCCGTTGGTGGCTTTGACCTCAAAAACGCCGTCGCCAATTTCAAGGATAGAGATGTCGAAGGTACCGCCGCCAAGATCAAAAACGGCAACGATTTCATCGCTCTTTTTGTCAAGTCCGTATGCCAGCGACGCTGCCGTCGGCTCGTTGATGATTCTTTTAACAGTAAGCCCTGCAACTTCACCGGCTTCTTTCGTCGCCTGCCGTTGGCTATCGTTAAAATATGCCGGAACCGTGATCACGGCTTCCGTCACTTTTTCGCCAAGATAGTCTTCCGCAGTCTGCTTCATTTTTTGCAAAGTCATTGCGGAAATTTCCTGAGGCGTGTAGGCCTTGCCGTCGATCTCAACGCCGGCGACGCCGTTGCCGCCTGAAGTAACTTTGTAAGGCACTTCGGTTATTTCAGTATTGACTTCCGACATGCGGCGCCCCATAAAGCGCTTAATTGAAAAAATCGTATTTTGCGGATTGGTGATCGCCTGACGCTTTGCCACTTGTCCGACAAGGCGTTCGCCGCTCTTCGTAAATGCAACAACAGACGGCGTCGTTCTGCCGCCTTCGGAATTCGGAATAACCGTGGGTTCGCCGCCTTCCATGACAGCCACGCACGAGTTCGTCGTTCCTAAATCGATGCCAATAATTTTTCCCATTTGTTCAACTCCTGGTGATTTTTATTTTAAACAAGGTATTTTCATATTCGCGAATCCGAATGCAACAACTAAGCCACTTCTCAATAACCATCATAACTATTTATTTTTTATACTTATACATTTACAAATCACTTAGACTCAATTTTGTATTTCTGGACGGCGGAAATGCCATATTGACAGAATATCGCGCCAGGCGAATTCCCGTTCCCGCTTTTTCGTCTTTTGGCCATCAAATCTCAAAATAAGCGTGGATGGCTAAATTGCCTGTCAAAAGGCGTTTTTACATAACAGACCTTATTCATCGCTAAGTTTTTGAAAATACTACGTCTCCAAAAGCTCTTTTA
>CAXHAT010000358.1:0-4737 GCA_964014485.1 uncultured Deferribacteres bacterium | reverse complement strand
TCCCGCTCGCGTAATCAATTGAATTTATTCGACTTATAGCGGGACACTAGTGATGTTCAATAGCGTAAATGGTGGCGATGTTCGGATGATTCAACGCTGCTGCGGCCTGCGCCTCGATTTTGAATCGCTCGCGTTCTTCGGAATTAGCGGCAATGCGGCGCGGCAGAAACTTGATGGCGACTTCGCGCTTGAGTTTCGTGTCGCGGGCTTTGTAGACCACGCCCATCCCGCCTTCGCCTAGCTTTTTAATGATTTTATAGTGGAGAATTGTCGTTCCGATCATGCCGATTTCTCTCTGCATCATTTGATTTTGAAGTCAAGAATGTTTGATTTTCCCGACCTGGACAAGCCATAAATTCCAAAAACCAATTATCAAATTTCAAATAAATGACAAATTCCATTTTTCAAACAACCGAGCTTCACTTCGATGAAACCGGATGTTTGGGCATTAAAAATTGGCGTTTGAAGTTTATTTGTATTTTGGAACTTACTGTTTGGGATTAAAACTTTGCCAAAGAAAGGCAAAAAACAACTCAACAGACACTAATGCTCCGCGGCAACACGTTCAACTTCGCGCCAGACGCGCAGGAGGTTGCCGCCCCAGAGCTTAGTGATTTCTTCTTCCGAATAGCCCCGACGCACAAGCTCTAGGGTGACGTTTCCGGTCTCACTGGCGTCATCCCAGCCGTCAATACCGCCGCCTCCGTCAAAATCCGAGCTAATACCTACATGATCAATGCCGATCAACTTGACGGCGTGGTCTATGTGATCGACGAAATCCTGCACATTTGCGCGCGGAAAGCGGCGGTCGATTTCCTGCCGCATTTGCTGCAATTGCGCCCGCTGCTCGTCCGTAAAGCTGCTGAAATTGCGAAACAGCTCGCGTCGGCTGCTGTAGCCGAAAGATTGAATCATCGAATCTTCCGCCGCCGCTTTTTCTTTGGAATATTTGACGAAATTGCCGAGCGCCACAGTCTGCATGACGCCGCCGTTTTCTTTGAGCGCCAGCAACTGCTCGTCGTCCATATTGCGCGGCACGTCGCACAGGGCTTTGGTGCTGGAGTGCGAAGCGATCACCGGCGCTTTACTCAACTTCATGGCCTGCAAACTGGCTTTCTTGGAAATGTGCGACACGTCTACCATGATTCCGAGGCGGTTCATTTCAGCAATAACTTGCTCGCCGAACGCGCTGACGCCGCCGTGTTCTTCTTCCGCATCGCCGAGTCTCTCCCGCGGGGTAGAGGAATCGCAAATGTCGTTGTGCCCGCCGTGCGACAAGGTTATGTAGCGCGCGCCGAGTTTGTGATATTTTTCCAGCAGACTCAGATCCTTGCCGATCACATACCCGTTCTCGATGCCGATGCAGGCGACAAGCTTACCTTCATTATGAATCCGCTCAACGTCGTCCGCGGTGTACGCCAGCTCGATTTTCTCGGGATACATTTCTTTCGTCATGCGGTGAATAGCGTTGAACTTTGTCATGGCGTCGGCTTTGGCCTTTTCGTAGTTTTCCGGCGTGCGCTCGGTCTGGCCGACATAGACGATGAAAAATCCAACGTCCAATTTACCGGCTTCCATCTTTTCCAAATTAAGCTGCCGATCTGCGTTCAGCGGGTCAACTTCTTCGGTGGCAAAGTTAAACGGAATGTCGTCGTGCGTATCAATGGTGAGCACGCGCGCGTGGATTTCCTCAGCTTTGGCGATAAGTTCATCCTCGCTTGTTTGCGATTCACAGGAACAAAGGGCTGCCGCCAATATCGCCGAACTGATTTGTACAAAACTGTCTTTTTCATTCTTTCCTCCGATTTTGGTTTTTGATCTCCCCCGATTTTGCTTTAATGCTATTTTCAACTTCAAAAGAATTCCGCGGCGTAAGAAACTTGTACTCATGGGCACATTCAAATCATCAAGGTTTCTCTTTACCGGAACCCAATTTTCTCACTTCCTTTTCCGGAAGTTCTTTGTAATTTTGTTTTGAAACAACTTTTCTACCGGATTTCTTTTCCAATGCTTTACGAGCATCGCCTGCGATTTTTCCGCCGTCTTTCGAAGCTTTCTTGTTTTGTTGAAAACCTTGCGCATCTTTGTTTCTGGCGATTTCCGTCGTTGACGCTTCGCCAAGCATGGTAAAAATGAGTTTGAGATCGGTCATGTGGTCTCGCAAATTGTCGCCGCGTTTGCCGAGGCTCTTGAAATCTTTGTACTGCGACGGCGTCAATCCAAATGTTGCCTTGCTGATCTCTGCTGTGAGAATGGCGAACTCACGACTTTGCTTAACGCCGCGTTTTTGCCATTCGTCCGTCAATTCATCCCGAATCGCAATGCCGCGCATTCGTTTTTCAATCCATGCTTCACTGTAACCTTTGGCGCGGTAGACCTCCCGCATTCTGCGCGCCGCCAGTTCAGGATTCTCGATTTCTTCCAGCCGCTCATAACCGACTTTTGCCAACCATCTTTTAAAAGGCTCGGCTTTCGGCGACGGTATTGATTGGATAATCCGTAAAAGCCCCTCAACGTTCGCCGCCTGAATCTTTCTTCTTTTACCGTCCGCTGCCGTCATTTCAACCGGGGTACAAATTGTACCCCAGTTGGCGCTCAACTCGGCGTCGCGCTGACGCATTCTTTTGATGTATTGCTTGACGTCCGTACTGTCTGTCAAAGCTTCAACGACGTCCGCGACCGAGAAATACCATTTTTGCTCTGCTTCATTCCAGGCAGAGCGAATCTTTTTGGATTCGAAAAGCTTAATGTTACTCATGAGGTCATTCCTCCAATAATTTCTCAAGCCCGTCGGCGGTTCGCGGCAAATTAGCCGTCAAGTTTTCCGCACCATCTTCCGTGACCAAAATCACGTCTTCAACAAAAACGGAAATATTTTTTTCGTGGTTGTAATACCAAGGTTCGACGGTGAAAATCATGCCGGGTTCAAGCGGTGCGTCACGCAGGCTTGGATCGCCGGTGCTCAAGCCAATATGGTGCCCCCAGAAACTGCCGACCTGCATATACTTTCTTTCACCTTCCGGGATTTTTGCCAAGCCGATTTTGTAAAGATCGTTGAAAGTCGCGCCGGGACGAATGGCGGCGATAATCGCATCTGCAACTTCTCGCTGCAAATCGAGCGCTTTTCGCTGCTCCGGAGAGAATTTGCCCGACACAGGAAAAGTGCGTCCAACGTCACTGACGTAGTAATTCAATTCGCAGCCCACATCGAAAATCACCAAGTCGCCGGCTTGCATTTTGCGATTGCGGCGATCATAATGGGAAGCCAAGATTCGCCACGGCCAGAGCGAATTCGGGCCTGACTTGATGATGGAAGAGAAAGCCAAACGTTGCGAACCGCCGCGCTTGTAGGCGGATTCCAAAACGGCCTCAAGTGATCTTTCATCCACGCCCGGGCGGATCGTTTTTGCCGCTTCGCGGATGCTTTGCATGGTCAAATCGCAGACTCGGCGCATGGCTTCGATTTCGGCTGGCGAATGAATCGATCTCAAGCGCGCAAGTAATGAAAAAGCAGGTTCAATCTTTACTTTTGGAAAAGTTTTCTGGAGATGAAAAATCAACATTTCCTCAGGCTGTAAATCGAGAATATAACTCGTCTGAACCTGCTCAATCGCAGCAGGCGAGCCGAAGTTGACCCAAAGCGTTCTTCCCGCCGCCACTGCTTTTGAGATATATTTGTCGAGCTCGTCAAAAGCGCGAATGTCAGAGACGCCGGAGGTTTGGGCAATCGCCGGGTCGTCAGCCAGCGGGCGGCCGGGGAAATCGTTTTTGCGTGACGGGCTTTCGAAACGGGCGTCGCGCTCAGGTGCAAAAATAATTGTTGATTGATTTTCACTATCCAGAACGAGCATCGCGTCAGGCAGTTCAAGGCCTGTGAAATAAAGGAAATCATCCAATTGCCGAAAAGTCTCGCCGTGAGACCTGCCTTGCCGCGCCGGGGCGAGAAAAACGCCGCCGCCGTTTGCCTGGATTTGCTTGAGCATTTTGGTGCGGCGGCCTGCGTACTCTTCTTTGGAAAACTGGAGGCTAGTCCAATCAAAAAAGCGCTGCTCCGGTGTATTTTGGCGGGCTTGCATTGCGCCCGCGCAGCAGATG
Source organism: uncultured Deferribacteres bacterium (assembly GCA_964014485.1). Classification (GTDB taxonomy): domain Bacteria; phylum Zhuqueibacterota; class Zhuqueibacteria; order Zhuqueibacterales; family Geothermadaptataceae; genus CAXHAT01. The sequence goes on along the minus strand of CAXHAT010000358.1, from coordinate 642 downwards.
ATCAAAATTAATATTACGCGATTCATTTTTTGCATAACAAAATTCCGGGTTAAGTTTTTACGGCTCGTTCCCAAACTCCGGTTTGGGAACGAAAATGGGCGCGAAACTCCAGTTTCGAACCAAAGAACTCAGTCGAAACTGGAGTTTCGAGTGCAATTGCGTTCCCAATCCCGAGATTGGGAACGAGAATTTTGGGCGTCTCGAAATTAGGTTGGGGGTAGAGCGCCGCCGCCGAATGACTTTGATAAAAGGTTGCTGGATTATGAAGCTGGCGCGTAACATCAGTTATATAATGTTGTTCTCGACCATTACTTGAGCAAAGCGCTCCGGCGCTTTCCGGTCAGTGCGAAAAAACAGCTCTGGTTCGACGAGTTCGAGTTCCAGCAACTTAAAAACGTTTTCAGTGAAAATTCCATCCACGCGGGCATATAAAAGCGGCGAATCCACTTTTTGCAACACCTGATGCGCTTGAGCAATCAATTCTTCCGGCGGCTCGCTTGGACTTGCGCTTCCGCCGTATTCGCTTTGTACTCGGAAATCGTTTTCCTGAGGTCGTTTCACAACAGCGTGGCTGAATTTTCCGCCAAAGAACATTAACTGTCTCTTATACACATCTGACGCTGCCGACGAGCTTCTTGGTGT
>CAXHAT010000357.1:0-4881 GCA_964014485.1 uncultured Deferribacteres bacterium | reverse complement strand
ACACCAAGAAGCTCGTCGGCAGCGTCAGATGTGTATAAGAGACAGAATAATATCTGCTCGTCGCGCGTGAAAACCTGCCCGCCGGGAAAAATGATGTTGCGCGTTTCCAGAATGTTCTGCAATTGCCCCGGCGAAACGCCCAACTCCGCCAAACGGGCGTTGTTGTATTCGACAAACACGCGCTCTTCCTGAATCCCGGCGATATCGACTTTCGCAGCTTCTTCGATCAACAATAATTCGTTGCGCGCCTCATCGGCGACTTCCTTGAGTTCGGCGTAGGAGTACCCGTCTCCGGTGATCGCAATCAATGTTCCGAAAACGTCGCCGAATTCATCATTCACCGTTGGGCCAATGATCCCATCCGGCAGGTCGGGTTTGATGCGGTCAACCTTGCGGCGCAGGTTGTCCCAGATCGGACGCATCCGTTTGTAGCTCTCTTTGATATTGACGAAAATCACCGAAACGCCGGGCTTGGACTGGCTGTTGATAAAGTCGATTTCCGGAATTTCCTGGATCACCTTCTCGAGCTTGTCCGTGACCAACTGCTCGACACGCTCCGGGCTGGCGCCGGGAAAAACCGTGGTCACCAGCGCCGTTCGGATGATGAATCCCGGGTCTTCCGCGCGCGACATTTCGTTGTAAGCGCCGATTCCGCTGAGCAAGATGACAATCAGCGCCGCGCCAGTAATGCGCTTTTTTTCAAGGGCGAATTTTGTGATATTCATAGCTTCAAACGGCGGGAAAATTAATGGTTGTGAAATTGACGTTGAACTCAAAGAATTTCACTGCCTGACGCCTTTTGTAAAGCGTCAGGCAGTAAGTCAAAGAATTTATTTTGCCTGGAATTCCAAACGAAATGGTTTCAAACGTCAGTTTTCCGCATCGGAATTGGGCGGGACACGGGCCGATTCCAGCCGCACTCTGTTCGCCAAGCCGTGTTGTTAATGCTTGGCGTTAAAAACGAATTGCCCTTGATCGGCCGTAACGACGGCGTCGTGGAAGGTCTTTAGCGCGACGTATTTTTGCGGCGAGATTGAGAACGATTTTATGCTAAAACTTCGCGTAACCCGCACACTTCCTTCATCGTTTGCCCGCGACTTTAGTGAAAACGCGTAATCATTTCCTGAAACGTCAACGTTCCGCACTATTTCTGAAAGCGTGAAGCCTGAGGGCGTTTCCAGAGTCATTTCTTCAACACGTTCATGAGGAAAATCATATTCCACCGGGTAAATCCTCGTGCTCGCCTTGAACGGATTTTCAGAAAGGCTTTGAGCGAACGGCGCCGGGACGTACATTTTGTCGCCGGAAATTTGAGCAAAACCGGGCACACGATAGTTGATAGAAATATTGAGCGCGCGGGCAGGGTCGTCAAGGTATTTGGAAGACAACGAATCAATCTGAATGTCGCTGAACCTTTTCAAAATGACCGATTCTACAAAGCTTTCGAGACTTGTTTGCGCAATCGATTTTCTGGCGCGCCAATTTTCGTATCCGCTGAAAATCAGCGTAGAACCGACGAATAAATCGCCTGTTTCCAAGAGCTTTGCCTTGGTCGCAATCCTCACGGAGTTTTTGCTTTCGGGATGAGGAATTGCAGTCAGCCTGCCGCCAAGTTTTGTTGGAACCAAGCCTTGCCCGGCCAGGTCGTTGGGCGGCAAAACGCCAAACGGCAGCCCGCTTTCCCCTGCGTCCAAAAGATAGCCTTTGCCGCCAATATTGACGAGACAGATGACATGATCAAATTCATTGATTCGCGGCCAATTCGCCCGAAAAACGCCTTCACTGCGCGTTTTCAGGAGCAGCGGAAACGCTGAAAAACCGGCCTGTCTATAAAGGTTTATCAAAAGGAGATTTTTCTCGGCGGCGGTTCCTCGCTTCTCTTTAAGCACTTGGTTTGGCGTGTGCAACGGCGCATGCGCAAAGCCGCGATAATCGCCGTCTGTTGAAAAGCCAACGACGGCCTGAAACAGTTTGCGTGCGTTCGCCATTGAACGTGCTTCGTCGGTGATAATTTCGCGGATAAACGCTTTTTGAGCGCCGGACGAATTAAGAAAATCATTGTAAAAATTATTCACTTCCTTCCCGAGATCATCCCAGGATTTGATGAATTTTACATTTTGCCACGGCGTCTCATAGGCCATCATTTGAAAGAATATCGCCGTCGCATGATCTCTTAAATTGTAGGTGTAAGGCTCGCTTCGGAGTGAAGGAACGTCATTGAGTCGCCAGGTAAATTTTGTCACGTCGCCATACCTGTATCTCGAATCCGCGTATAACTTTTGAATTGGACGAATCGTGTGTTTGCGCATGTTGGCGTAAAATGTGTCGTAGGTGAATCCGGGGGGAATGTGAACCGAGACTTCGCTGGTCTGGGTAAAATGTTGGTTTTGAAAATACCAAGGCTCGAGATCGATCAGATATTTGCTGATCACTTTGTAGCGATACTCCAGCACGCACCCAGGCGTCACGGCGGGAAATGCAAATTTGATCCTTCGCGTGCGGTCTATTTTTTCGGTAAAAAACTCCGGCAGCCCGACGCGGACTTTTTTGCCTGTCGGCAGGATTGTTTGCGCTTCGAGCTTGAGAACTTGCGTCTCGCCATGCAAGAAGAGCTCAATATTCGCGTCTTCTTTTCCGGCGTCCGTCAAAATCTTCATTCGCTTGTGAACGTTGATTTCCAGTTCGAATTGCGGCGTAATTCGGACGTCGCCCTTTTCGAAAAGCACAATTGTCGATTCTCCGGCAGCCTTCGGAAAATCCGTTTTTTGTAAAATATCTTTTGCAACCTTGCCCCATTTTTGCGCTGTAACAGGTGTGAATGAAGCGAACACAAACCAGACGATTGAGAGAAGAATCCTTTTCATGAAACAAACCCCGGCAAATAAATTTTGTTGGCGAGAATGGAATCTGCAAAAGAGACAAGAAAAAAGCGCGCGTTTTCCCTATCGTGAATTCGTAGTCTGTTTTTTAAAATTCGCCAGCCAAATCTGGATCAGTTTTTTTGATAGAAGACGCACAAACTCGAAAATGTTTCAGTTCAAAAATGTGAGTGATTTCGTTTGGAATTCCCGCAGCGCATCATTATCTCTTATGGTTTCACATTAAAATATCATGAGATAATTGCATGGCTTCTCAAAAGGACGGCTTTCGCAAACTGGCGATGGCGACCATCATCGCAACGTATTTTTTGATTTTCGTTGGCGGGCTGGTGCGAGTTGCGGGCGCAGGGCTTGGCTGCCCGGATTGGCCCAAGTGCTTCGACAGTTGGATTCCCCCGACGAGCATCGAACAAGTGCCGCCGGAATTCAGCCCGGAACAATTCAATTTCGTTCTTGCCTGGACGGAATACATCAATCGCCTGATCGGCGTTGTGATCGGATTTCTGATTTTTGCAACTGCAATCGCCGCATTTCGAAAATATCGGCAACATAAAACCGTGCTGTATTCGGCGTTCGCAGCACTGATTTTGGTTGCGTTCCAGGGCTGGCTAGGCGGGCAAGTTGTTGCAACCGAACTTGCGCCGATTCTGGTTTCAGTTCATATGATCGTTGCTCTGATCATCGTCAGCCTGCTGATTTACAGCCTTCAGCAGGCATACATGTTGACGAGCGGAAAAAGTGAATTATCCGCCGGATACCCGGCCAAGTCGCACCTCTGGTTCGCCGGACTTTGGATTTTCGGCCTTGGGCAAATCGTTTTTGGAACCCAAGTGCGAGAAGCGCTCGAAATCGCGCTAAAAAACTTCCCTTCGTTTACCGTTGAGCAGCTTCTATCACACACGGCAGTTATCATTGACGTTCACGCATCTCTCGGCGCCTTGCTGACGGTCGGCGTGATTTGGGCGGGCTGGAAAATATTGAAGCTCAGCGATTCCCCAACTCGCGCTGTAACCAATGCCGTCAAATCAGCCGCCGCATTGGCGGCCATACAAATTTTGACCGGCGTCGTGCTCAAGTACTTGGGACTGCCGGGGCTTTCAAAACTATTTCACCTGCTTTTCGCGACTATGATGAGCGGCCTGCTGTTTTTCCTCTACGTCACCCTTAAACCGCAAAGGAAAGTGCGATAAATGAGTCAGCGAAATTCGTTTACAAAGTGGATATTATGGGGCGCAATCGTCGTTACTGCGATGGGATCGGGCATTTACTACCTCTATGACGAGGCGCGAAAAACGCAAATCGATTTGCCGGTTTATGCGAATGTGCCCGAGTTCAGTTTTATTGAACGCAGCGGCGAGCCGTTCGGCGACGCGGAAATGACTGGCAAGATTAACGTGGTTAGTTTTTTCTTCACAAGCTGCACCGAAGCCTGTCCGACAATGATGAGTGAAATGCGGCACGTCTATCGCTGGTTTTCGGACGCAAAGGACTTTCAAATCGTCTCTATCTCCGTTGATCCGGGGACGGATTCGCTGAGCGTTTTGCAAGCCTACGCCGAAGCCAACGGCATCGTCGACAATCGTTGGCTTCTACTGAGGGAATCGGCGGAAAAAGTAAACAATTTGGCGGAAAAAGGATTCTTGGTTAGCGGAACGCAGAATCACAGCAACCACTTCATTCTCGTCGACGCGCAAAAACGCGTTCGCGGCTATTACGACAGCCATGACAAGGATAGATTACGCGAGCTTCGAGAGCACGTTGTGGCGTTGTTGGGAAGCCTGTAACAATGCACTTTTTTTCATTTTTCAATGCTGCCGCGTCAGCTATGAAATCCTGGAAATTCTTTTTGAGAAATCTTATATGATGCTACAAAGGTAACGGGTGAACCCAAATGAACTCAAAAATCATCGATACGGATCCAAAGGCTGAACAAGTGATGATCACGTTAATAGACCTTATTCATCGCTAAGTTTTTGAAAATACTACGTCTCCAAAAGCTCTT
>CAXHAT010000356.1:0-4893 GCA_964014485.1 uncultured Deferribacteres bacterium | reverse complement strand
CAATAAGTCCAACAAGCCTCGCGACGCATTTCTCAGTCCGACTGACCTTTCGTGTGAAGAAACAGCCGGCGTCACCTTCGGCGATCCTGTTTTTCCAAAAGATAAAATGTACAAATTCTCCTTTTCAGACGAGGAAGTCGCAGTCTACGAAGGCGAAGCTTTTGTCGGTGTTCCAGCTAACATTGACTCCGATTTTTCCGGCGATGAAATTGTCGTCAAAGGCGTCATCTACTATCAAGCTTGCAATGACGTCGCCTGCCTGACCCCGGCGGAAGCTGCTTTTGAGAAAGTATTGCCAATCGTTCCCTTGAATGAAGCCATCTCGCTGATCAACTACGAAATTTTCGAAAACATCGCCTTTGCAGCCTCGAGTGAAAGTTCGGCAGGTACGGAAATCGGCGGCTTAATTGCGGAACAGGGTTTGGCGCTCACTTTCCTGTTCATTTTTCTCGGCGGTCTGGCGCTCAATCTGACGCCGTGCGTTTATCCGCTCATCCCAATCACGATTTCATTCTTTGGCGGCCAGGCTCAAGGCAGCACGACCAAGCTTTTTTCTCTGGCCATCTTTTACCTCCTCGGCATGGCGCTGACTTATTCCGCGCTTGGCGTGGTCGCGGCGCTCAGCGGCGCCGTCTTTGGCGCGGCGCTGCAAAGCCCAATCGTGATTTTGGTAGTCGCGGCTGTGATGATTCTCCTGGCCTTGAGCATGTTCGGCGTTTGGGAATTGACCTTGCCGCAAAAACTCAATCAAATGGCCGGCGGCTCAAAACAAGGTTACGCCGGATCGTTTTTCATGGGTCTGACCGTCGGGATTGTCGCGGCGCCGTGCATCGGCCCGTTTGTGTTGGCGCTGCTGACTTACGTCGGCACAACCGGCGATCCGCTGCTTGGATTCTGGATGTTTTTTATCCTGTCTTTGGGCTTGGGTTTGCCGTACGTCGTGTTGGGGACGTTCTCCGGCTCAATCAACAATTTGCCGCGCTCAGGCATGTGGATGGTTTGGGTCAAAAAAGTCTTCGGCTTCGTTCTTCTTGCCATGGCGGCCTACTTTCTCGAACCCATTCTGCCGGATTCATTCGCGCTCTACGTCATGCCGCTCATTCTGCTCGTCGGCGGAATATTCGTCGCTTTCTTTGACAAAACGCAAGGGACGACGGCGGTTTTCCCGATTATCAAAAAAGTCGTTGGCGTTGCATTCGTTCTCATCGCCGTTTGGTTCGGCTGGCCTTCTGATCATGGCGGCTCCGAACACTGGCTGGATTACTCGCCGGACGCTTTGGCCGAGGCGCGCGAACAAGGCAAGCCCGTCATTATCGATTTTACCGCCGAGTGGTGCATCGCCTGCAAAGAATTGGAAAAGCACACTTTTCCCAGCGATCCCGTCATGCAGCGCTCGGAAAATTTTGTTTTGCTTCGAGCCGACATGACCAAATTCGCTTCTCCGCCGGTCGAAGAGATCAAAAAACAATTCGATATTAAAGGTCTGCCCACCGTTGTCTTCCTTGACGGCGACGGGGTAGAAAACAAAACGCTGCGCGTTATCGGTTTCATTGAAGGCGATGAGTTCGCCAGACGCATGGACGCCATGCACTCGCTTCCCGAAAACGAAAAATTGTCCGTTTCTCAGAAGGGACAATAAACGCCGTAAGCCCTTCCATTGCTAATCGCGTCCGCTTGTTGAATTCAGGCGATTTAACGCAATAACAGCATTTTGCTTCTCCGTGAAAATTGGCCGCTCGTAAGACGGCTGATATAAACGCCGCTTGGCAGATTTTTGGGCGGATTCCAGACAATGCGATGGGAGCCGCTCAAAACGGGTTGTTCTACCAACCGAGCCACTTCTCGTCCCAGTGCGTCGTAAACGTTCAAAGTCACAAATCCCGCTTCGACAAGTGAAAATTCAATGGTCACAGCAGGATTGAAAGGATTTGGGTAGACTTGCATGTTGAACGCTTTTTCGCGGGCGGCAAAATCATCAGATTCCACATGAACGACAGGCAAATTGCTGCTGAAAACGCCCAAGTGCGTTCCCGCGAAAGCATAGCCTTCTGCATCAATCGCCAAGCTCAACACGGGGCAATCCATCAAGCCGGAGTTGATTTTTTCCCAGTCGTCGATTGCATGGTGCGCGAGAAAAATTCCTTCATCGGTTCCCGCCAATATTTCTCCGCCTTCTTGAATGGCCAAGCAGTGAATTTTCCTGCCGCTTAAACCGTTGTTGAACAACATCCAAGATTCGCCGCTGTCCGCCGACCAGAAAATCGTATCCTTTCGCGCGATGTAGATGTGGACGCCTTGGTGTATCGCTAACGCTGTAATTTCTCCTCTGCCCAAATCCGTCAACCGCGTCCATTGCGCGCCTTCGTCGGTCGAACGGTAGAGCCAGTGATTCGTGCCAAAGAAAACGTCGCCGTCGGAAAACGCCATTGACGAAATAACTTCGAACTGCGGGAACTCCAAATCCAGGTTGAGCTTTTGCCATGATTCGCCGTTGTTGCGCGATCTATAAAGTTCTTGTGTAATCGTCAAATCGCTCTTTCTATAGTGTCGCAGGCCTGCAAAAACATAGCCGTTTTTATTGATTTTGACTATCGGAGGGGTTTCGGCAAACAGCCAGGATTCCGGCAGGTACTGCTGTCCCGGAGTCGTCCAGGTTAAGCCGTTGTCCGTGGATCGGAATACATTTCCCAGCGGACGGGAACATGAAAAAAGCGTCGTCCCGCCAATGAAGATTGTCCCGTCTTCGCCGACGCCCAAAGAACCGACGTTCAGGTAGTCAAGGTCGGAAGGCGAGAGCGTGTTCCAGCTATGCGCATTGTCCGTTGATCGATGTAAGCCCATTATTCCCGCTGCGGCAAACACACGGTCGTATTCATCGACAGCCAAATCTCTCACTGTTACGCCAGTCAATCCGGTGTTGTTTAAACTCCAGGATTCTCCATTGTTTGTGGAGCGAAAAATTCCGCGTTGCGCGCCCAAGTAGGCGTTGCCTAAATCATCAAAAGCCAGAGCCCAGGCTTTGACAAAATCCGGCAGCCCGCTGTTGGTTGGCAACCATTTTTGCTCGGTTTCATTCCAACGATAAACGCCGCTCTCGTACATGGCGGCGAAGACTTCGCCGTTGTTATTGGCTGCCAAACGGTTGACGCTGTCATACTCCAAAAGCCCGTCGCTGACGTTGCGCCAGTTTTCGCCAAAATCGGTTGTATGATAAATATAGCCATAAGGAATCACGATGTCGCAGTCCCGGAGAAGCCCGGCGAAAATTCCGCCATTGCCGTCCGCTGCGAGCGAACTTATGCGCGGTTCAACGATCGGGAGCTCGGAGGCGAGGTTCTTTTGCCGCCAGTTTTCCCCGTTATCCGTCGAGACGAAGACGCCGTCCGATGTTCCAGCCATGAGACGGTTCGGCCCGGCGGCAATGAACGCCCCCACTCCCGTTGGCCGCAGAAACCCGTTGTTTTTGCTGACCCAGCGATTTTCGTTGCTGTCCCAAAAATATACGCCATCGGAAGCGCCGGCAAAAACATGCCCCGAATCGGTTATTGCAAACGCCCCCACCATCTCAAGATCGTTCGGGAGTCCGGCTGAAATTTCATCCCAGTCTTCCCCCAGGTTTTCAGAAACGTATATCTTTCCGGGAACTCTCTCCAAATCACGAAAACCGCCCCGTGTTCCCGCGAAGATACGCGCAGCGCCTTGAATCGCCAGAGCCTGGACATGCGTATGGGGCGGCAGACCGTTATTTTTCGCAGCCCAGGTTCCGCCATGATCTTCGGAAAAATACACGCCAGATTGCGTTCCGGCGAAAATGCGCGCTTCACCATCGATGGCGAAAACATTCACGGTTTCGCCGTACGGTCCGGCTGTGCGCCATCCGCGCAAATGTAGTGCAGATTGGCTCTGCAACAAGTGAGGCGAAAAAACGAAAAGTAAAACCCCTATCAAAGTACATGTTATTTTGCTCATTGGTCGACCTCATTTTTTGAGGTTTGAGGGCGTTTATTGCGCTGAGAGTGCGCCAAAGCGCACCTTCTTGTGAAAAAACGCCCGGCTTACAATTCATCCCCCGGATAAGACGCCGCTCATGCTGCAAGATCACGGCAATCCGGTGCGCTTTCGAAATATTTGGATTCGCGAGCTGGAAGAATAGCCTGGCTTTTGGGATAACAGGCTGAGCGCAAACGAGATATCATCGTTTTCATCGATTATTTCAGAAGAGAGACTCGGATTCGCTTGTATGGAAGATAACGCGGCGTTCGTTCACAGTACCGCACGTATGTCTCGCCGTGCTTTTTGCGCAAATGCTCTTCTTCCGTGAGCACCATCAGATGAGCGACGGGGGCGAACAGAGCGATCCAGATCAGGGCGCACCATGAAGGCCAAAGTGCAGCAAAGCCGATCCCATAAAGCGCACAACCGATAATCTGCGGATTTCGGCTAAAACGATAGAAACCGATCTGCTTCAAAATCGTTTGTCTGCGGCCAAACGCTCGCAACAAACCAAGTTGGACTATCCCGAACAACATTATCGCCAGTCCGCTCCACAAGAAAATCTTTCCTGGAATTCCGAGAATCGGATCGACGTGCGTTGCAGGCCAGTCACGGGACGCGTAAATAGCGGGGAAGCCGCCCCAGCAAAACCAAACCAATGTTCCCAGAAGGGCGGAGAGCGGCGTCAATTGTCCTTTTTGCCGGTAGTCGCGCCGGAAGAGAATACGAAAGATCGCGTAAGCAGCGGCGAGCAATAAGAACGCGGAGATCAAACAGCCAGTGATAATCATGGCACAGATTTATCCTCTTAAACTCTGCAAGGAATTTTAAAATGGAGCAATTAGCTTGACAATGTTAAGTTAAATCCTACGCTCTCAAGTGTCTCATTAGCGCCGGGCT
>CAXHAT010000355.1:0-4900 GCA_964014485.1 uncultured Deferribacteres bacterium | reverse complement strand
ACGGCGCTAATGAGAGAAAGAAATTATTTCCATCTCCAATTCTTGTGTGCGGAATATCGGATATTATGGTTTTGTCGATGTTTTTTGGTGCTCGCACCATTCGGCGAGCGTTGTTTGAGCGGGACCCAATATTTCGTTTGCTTCGGCAGGGTCGCCAAAATCGTCGCCGACGCCATTGTAAAAAGCCATTCGGTTCACATCCGATTGAAGTTGGGCGTTGAATGATAAGCGCGCCAGAAGCTTCATTAAGCCGAGCGACATGTGCGCGACTTTCACCTCGGGCCGCACGATGCGCGTGTAGATTTCCAGCGCTTCCCCCTTGGTGTAACTTTCCGGGCCGACCACAAAAAAACTCTTGTTTTCCGCTTCCGGCAGTTGGTATGATTTTGAAACCATCTGTGCATAATCGTCCGCCGCAATCCAACGCAACGGGTGCGGCTGCTGACCGATAACGAGCGCTTTCTTGCCGCGTACAAAAAGCTGCAAGGATTCCATCATCCAGGTCGCCTGAAAAATGGTGTAGGGAACGCCGCTTTCGCGAATGGCTTTTTCGGCATAGAATTTTGCTTTTGAAGCTGGGTCGTTGAAATTCTGTTCACGCGCAGGCGCGCCGGAAAGGTAGGTTAAACGCTGGACGCCGACTTCAGCGGCGATTTTTGCGACAGTCGCTGTGCCGCGATGTTCAATGCGCTCGAAATCTTCCGGGCGCGGCCCACCCATGAGATTGACATGAACGCCGTCGCAGCCATCGAGCGCTTTGCGCACGGAATCCGGGTTTTCAACGTCTCCCTGCACCGTTTCGTAATCTGCGCCGAATCGTTCGATCAATTTTTGCGGATTGCGCGCCAGCAGCCTGACGTGAAAGCCGTCTTTTTGCAAACGTCGAGCGACCGGCTCCCCCAACATCCCGCCCCCGCCGATGACGAGTATTTTTTCAGGCATTAGGATTTTTCTGTGTTTTTAGTGAGTAAACGTTAATCGTCCAATTCCAAAATTCGTGTTTCTGGAAGTAAACTAAAGTTTGAACTACAAACGACGGCAGCTCCGTTTTTAATCTGAGCGTGGAGAACGCTCTGTCGTTTGTAGTTCAAGCTTCAGCTTGTTGCTGCATTCGAAATTTCTCACAATGTGGGCGAACGTTATTTTTGAGAAATGCCATAGACCGCAACTTGGCTCTTCAAAAAACAATCTCTGTGACCACTTCAGTCTTCACCGAATTTGCGATGAAGCATTGCTCGTGCGATTGATGATGCATTTTTGCGAGCGCTTCTTTGGACGGCTGTCTGTTGCCGGAGAAAGAGATTTTGGGACGAAGGGTGACTTTCGTCATTGCCGTTTTGCCTTCGCCATTCTTGCCCATAACCCCGACGGCGTTATCAACATATTCATCGACAACGAACTTTCTTTTGGCGGCGATGGACAAGAAAAACAGCATGTGGCAGCTCGACAAAGACGCAACAAACGCTTCTTCGGGATCAACGTGTGATTCATTGGAATATGGGGAAGGGACAATGTGCGGGGACGGGGAGGCGGCTACCACGGCGCCGCCGTCAAAAGCCCAATGATGCTCTCGGCTGTACTTTGCGTCGATAAACTCTTCGTGTTCTCGTCGTTTCCAATTGATCGTTGCAAAATATTCTGACATCTATGTGCTTGCTGTAAAATTATTGACTGACGGTGGACGTAACTGGGCCCCGAAATACTCGAAGTGCTAAGCTCAGAGTAGACCGTGAAAGTTCACCAAGACTCCCAAAAACGAAATGCGCGCCCGGCTTTCCGGGGTCCAGTTGACGTGAGTGTTAAGCAACTTGTAGATCTCATCAAGAGCACGCAACACGTTTTGCAGGACATGTTGGATGACCTTTTTGCTCTTCTCCTTAGAATCACTTATACTTTTTCGGCCAGTAGTTTTAAACGTTTTTCAATAATAAAAGGGCCAAAAGGAAAAACTGCAGCAACAATTCCCTGAAAGGCTAATTTTTGTTCTAATGGAACCTTTTTAACTGCCAGAAAAAACAAAAGAACCAAAATGGTAAATAAAAGACCGTGGATAGAGCCAGCAATTGTTACTGCGAATGGCATTTGCGCCATATATTTTAAAGGCATGGCAACACCAAATAAAACTAATGTGGAAATCCCTTCAATAATACCAACGAGTCGCAATTTATTTAAGAATGGTAGATCAATCTCTCGTGACAATCTTTTTCCTTTTCAAAAAAATTAATGTTTTAGTTTAAATCTAATGCTATGTTTAAATTGGTTACCCCTGCCTGAGCTATCATAAGCACTGAACTCAAGTACGAACTGACACTAAGCATTTCTCCAATGAACGGCTTCTATTTTTAGATCGCCTAAGCTATTGATATTATTAGTTAGTAAAGTCAGAACCTACACAGTTATATTTATCATAGTATCCAATGTCTAACATAAATACATAGATCATTATGCTGCAAGCAACAAATCCTAAATGTTTCCCAGATATGGAGACATGGCGGTCAGTCATTTCAAAAACAAGCAAGATTCCGGACAGAGCATCAAATCATCTAATTTAATACATTCACAATATCCCGCGATGCAAAGAATGTCAAGTCAAACGTCCTTACAACTATCCATCGCTTTTGACTAGTCCTTCATTCTAGCGAGGGCGACTCCGGCGAGCACCATGGCAACGCCGGTGATTTGCAGTGCGGTCATGGTTTCACCGAGAAAAAATACGCCTGTCATCACGGCGATTACGGGGATGAGGTTGGAAAAAATTGCCGTTCGGGTCGGGCCAACGCGCACCACGGCATGGTTCCAAACAATATAGGAGACGGCAATGGCGAAAACACGGAGTAGATCACGTCGCTCCATTCTGCCAAAGTCGTTGCCCGTTGAAGTGCGTTCGTAAAAATTTCCGGGTCAATCAAACTTCAAGTTCATGATTGCTCCATTGTCAAGATCGTCATTCCAGAAACCTTTATTGCCTGTGGATGCAACGAATTTCGCCCCTTCGAACTCTCTGATCTGTTCAATTGGAATTCCAAGAAAAAATGAATTGGTTTCGAGTGCATAATACAAGCTGCAGAATCCAACCTTTGTGTCAATAAAATTATAGCCTTTGTATTTTGAGCCTTCCCTTACGTAACCCGCTGAGATTATGATATCATAATTAAAATCAGGAACAGTGCCGTACCAACTACTCCCGTTGTTTGGATCATCATCAACATCAAGCGCCAAAGACGCCATCGGTTCATTAATGTCTATATTGTTGTAATGATCGAATTTAAACCAGAGGGTATCCTCATATTGCAACTGAAACAATGATTTGACGTCAGACCAATTTGGGATATCCCCATCATTTTGAGAATCCGTAGCAATCTCTTCCCAATTACTATGATTCAATAATTGCGTCGGCGCCGACTCAAATTGATAATACTGTTTTTGCTGATACAGCCCAGGATAGCCTTGAGATTTCGTATGCCAATGCATGTACTTTAAAGCATATATGATTGCTGGAACAGAAACGACAAGCATAATTATCGCGATGCTTTTCAATGCAATTTTAATCATCTTTTTGAGCTTCATGATTCTCTCCACATTTTGTGATCAAGCTTTGTTTTTAACTAGCCCCAGCATAAATCATCATGTCGCAGGCAGCAAAAACCTTGTTTTTCTATATCTGGGCATGGTGATCGATCAAGATTTTCTGCTTTCAGTCGCCAACGCCCAACGCATAAATCAAATCACTTGATTTAACGCATTAAGACTATCACAGAAGACAACCCAACAACTTTTGCATTTCAACCACCTTTATCGCCTGGTATCCGCCCGGGCGAAGGCGACTCCGGCGAGCACCATGGCGACGCCGGTAATTTGCAGCGCGCTCATGGTTTCTCCGAGAAAGAATACGCCGGTCATCACGGCAATGACAGGGATGAAATTGGAGAAAATCGCCGTTCGGGTCGGGCCTACGCGCACCACGGCATGATTCCAAATGATATAGGAGACGGCAATGGCGAAAACGCCGGAGTAGACCACGCCGCTCCAGCCCGCCAGGGTCGTGACGCTCCAGTCTTGCGTGACCATTTCCGGAACGGCCCAAAGCAGCAATGGCACAGTCCCCAAAGCGATGCTCCAGGCGGTAAAAGTAAGATTCGAAAAGCGTTCAATCACGGGTTTGGCCAGAGCCGTGTAGCCCGCCCACAACAGCATGGCGGCAATAACCAACAAATCGCCGACCAGACTTGGCGAATCCATGGTAACGCGGTTTTCTCCCAGAGCAATGACAAAGTACAGCCCGAGAAATGCAACGACAATGCCGCCCCAGGTTTTGGCGCTGTGTTTTTCTCTGCCTAAGAAGTAGCTAATCAAGGCGACTGTGGCGGGCGTGGCGGCCAACTCAACCGCCGCGTTGGAAGAAGAGGTGAGATCGATTCCTTCGATAAAAAGAATTTGATAAAGCGCGGTGTGGATCAATCCGAGCCCAAAAAGCAGCGCGACGTCACGCCAGGGCAGCCGCAGCGTCGGCAATCTGCGAAGCGCGAAAATTATCAGGATGATTGAAGCGATGATGAAGCGCAGGGCGTTAAAAACATGCGGCTGAAATTGGCCTAACGCTGCTTTGACCACGGCGAAATTCACGCCCCAAATCAGCATGGCTGCAAACAGCAGCAATTCTACGGGCGGCTTCTTCTTCATTCGCGGCTCAGCCTCGCAAGCGCTGCCCATGTTGTATACGAGGACGCAAACGCGAAAAAGAATGTATGTTTACTTACCCCTAACCCCCTTTTAGGGACAGGTTTTTTCTTTTTATCCGAAAACGCCGCTTTTGTCATACCCGCGCAGGCGGGTATCCAGCTTTGGGCACCGTTGTCTGGATCTGTCTCTTATACACATCTGACGCTGCCGACGAGCTTCT
>CAXHAT010000354.1:0-4917 GCA_964014485.1 uncultured Deferribacteres bacterium | reverse complement strand
TGGCGAAAAGGCCAAATTGGAGATTCATGACAGTAACGTTTTATTTCAAATTTGTCCCGGATTGAAACCTTTTCCGTAATTGGATACAATTTTGGCAAAACGGCCTCCAAAACTGGTAAAAAACAGGCTGACATTACTCGGCGAAAAAACTATATTAGCCGTTATTTTTTCTGGATTAAACAATACGAATAAATTGCTGAGTAGAATCGTTTCTTTACTATAAAAGGCAGGATTCAACGAAATGACCCAGTCAAACAACCGGTCTGCGCTTGAGAGATTTTTAGGGGTTTTTGCCGAAGTCCGAGTCGGCGAAGGCGTTACGGCGTTGCTTTTAACCTTGAATCTGTTTTTCGTTCTTTCTTCATATTATGCCGCGAAAGTTTTGCGAGAGCCGCTGATCCTAACCGGCGGCGGCGCTGAAGTAAAAAGCTACCTTTCAGCCATCATGGTTTTCCTGCTTTTGGGCGCGGTTAAGCTCTACGCCGTGCTTGCTGAAAAATTCCCGCGCAGGAAATTGATCAACATCGTCAATATCTTTTTTATTGGCTGCATGATCGTTTTTTATCTCCTTGCACAGGCCGGACTGACCTCATTCTTTACAATTGGCGGCGTTGAGTTTGGCTTGGGGGTGCTGTTCTTTTTATGGGTCGGCATGTTCAACGTTATGGTCGTAGCGCAATTTTGGTCGTTCGCCAACGATATTTATACGCCGCAAGAAGGGAAGCGGCTTTTTGCTATTGTTGCTTTTGGCGCTTCATCCGGCGCGGTTGCGGGAAGCTGGATCGCCGGGCAACTTATTGACGTTCTCGGGCTCTACCAGCTTCTTATTGCGGCGAGCGTTTTTCTGGGGTTGAGTTTGATTATTACAAACATTGTCGATCAGCGGGAAAAGCTTCGCGGCGTAGCGAAAAAATCCGCGGGCGCTATGGAAGAAGAACCGGCAATGGACAAAGACGGGGCGTTCAAACTGGTTTTTAGCAATAAGTACTTGTTAATGATCGCCGTGCTCATTCTTATTCTTAATTGGGTGAACACTAACGGCGAATACATTCTTGGAAGGATGGTGTCTGAGACGGCCCAGAACCTGGCTGCACAGCAAGGCCCGGACTTCTCCGAAGGAGATTACATTGGCAAGTTCTACGGCAATTTTTTTACAGGCGTTAACTTTCTCGGAATGGTCATTCAACTGTTTTTAGTTTCTCGTATTTTGAAGTATTTTGGCATTCGCATCGCGATCTTGATTCTGCCGGTTATTGCGATGGGAGGCTATATGATTCTGGCGTTTTTCCCGATTTTAAACATTGTGCGCTGGATGAAAACCGCTGAAAACGCAACCGATTACTCGCTCCAAAATACAGTCCGGCATGCGCTTTTTCTGCCGACGAGTCGGGAAGAAAAATACAAAGCGAAACAAGCGATCGATTCATTTTTTCACCGCTCCGGCGACGTTTTTTCAGCATTGCTTGTTTTTGTGGGCGTTTCTTTCCTTGATTTTTCGACCAAAGGTTTTGCATTTGTTAATATTGCTCTGGTCGCAGTTTGGATCTGGCTGGCGGTGCAAATCGGCAAGGAAAATCAGGTTAGAGTTGCTGCAAGTGAAGCCGAGCAGAAAGGATAGACTCCCCAAGATGATGATATCGGATTTTCCGACGACTATCTGAAGAGCGTCGGATAGTGACCGCGACCTAACGACAAAAATTAATTCAAGGAAATTTGAAACGCGCAATAACAAAATTTCTGGATGTCCGCGCCGGCGAGGGATTGACGACGTTTTTGATGTCGTCGTACGTTTTCCTGACCATCGCCACACTTCTGGTAATCAAGCCGGTTCGGAACTCGCTTTTCATTACCACTTTTGGCGTATCGCAATTGCCTTACGCTTTTATTGCCGTGGCTCTCGTTGCCGGCGTTTTCATACATTTTTATTCTAAATTCGCCGCACGCGTACGCTTAACCACGCTTATCAATAATACCTTTTTGGCGAGTGCGGTCTGTTTTTTTGGGTTTTGGCTGTTTTTTTCGAATGCGCTTGAAAATGCCGCCATCGTCTATGTTTTTTATGTATTTGGCACAATCTGGGGCGTTGTCACCGTTTCACAATTTTGGCTCTTGGCGAACGAATTATTCGACGCTCGGCAAGCGCGCCGATTGTTCAGCATTCTTGGGGCGGGCTCAATCGCCGGAGGCATTTTCGGCGGTTACTTGACCAACTTCCTCGCACCGTTCACTGGAACGAACAACCTTCTGCTTATTTGCATCGGCTTCCTCGCCGTGTGCATGGCGCTCTTGTTTGTTATTCAAAAACGAAATTTGAAGCATGCCGGCACAAGGCAGCAGGCGGAACGTCCGAAGTTTTCAGAGACCAAGTCCGCCGCTCAAAGTACAGTGCAAATCGTTAAGAATTCCAGACACTTAAAATATATGGCAAGCCTTGTCGGCGTCAGCGTTATCGTTGCCAATCTTGTCGATTATCAATTTAGCGCCGTTGCCGCGGAGACCATTCAAAATGAAGATGAGTTAACCGCCTTTTTTGGCTTCTGGCTTTCGACTTTGAGCATCTGTTCCCTCGGAATTCAATTTGTTCTAACCGGCCAAATTCTCAAACGCTACGGTGTTGGCGCGTCGCTGCTCTTTCTCCCAATCGGCATACTCGTCGGGTCGGTTATTTTGTTGATTACTCCGGCGCTTTGGGCTGCAACGTTCATCAAAGTAAGTGACGGCAGCTTCAAGCAGTCCATCAACAAAGCCGGGATCGAATTGCTGTCAATCCCGATTCCTGGAAAGATCAAAAAACAAGCAAAAGCCTTCATCGACGTTTTTGTGGACAGCCTCGCCACCGGTTTGGGCGGCGTCGCGCTCATTCTGCTAACCGCGATTTTGGGCCTGAGCACCCAGCAAATCAGTTTTTTTGTCATTTTGCTCGTCGCGTTGTGGCTCTACTTGATCGTGCAGGTCAAAAGCGCTTACGTGAATAGTTTCCGCACGGCGATTGAGAAACGCGCGCTTGATTTCGACAAAGAGCCTTTGAAGATTCAAGACGCCGTTGTGTTGGAAGGCCTGCTAAACACGTTGGAAACCAGTCGCAGCGAAAAACAGATTATTTTTATTTTGGATGCTCTCCAAAACACGAACAGCGATCGTATCGTTCCGCACGTTGAGCGACTTCTCGAGCACAAATCCGGCGAAATTCTTACACGCTGCCTGACGATCCTGCGTCGAATGGAAATCTCGGGATTTGAAGAAAAAATCAAGAGCTTCCTTTCGCATCCTGACAAGGAAGTTCGGGAAGAAGCCATTCGCTACCAGTGCGTTTTTTCTGAAAACGCTCCGGCGCTGCTCAATGAATATCTCAATCGCCAGGATGTGCGCATCCAAACCGCGACGCTGATGTGCGCCGCTCGTGAATATGCGGCGAACAGCAATGCTCGCGAATCGATCCGCATAGTCGATCTTGTTCGTGAAGTCTTTGCATCGCTTGAAAACAAACGCTTTGAATCGGAAGAAGAGTGTTCTTTGATGAAAGCGACGCTTGCTGATGTTATCGGCGAAGTGAACGAACCTGAGCTGAGCCCTTATCTTGAGCGATTGTTTGAAGATAAAGACGCAAACGTACTCGCTGCAGCCATCGCTTGTGCGGGAAAAACGCGCGCGGAACAATTTATTGACACGTTACTTGGTTTTCTCAGTGATAAGTATTTGCGCTCGCAAGCGCGTGAAGCCTTGGCGAATTTTGGGGAGTCGGTTCTCGACAAGCTTGCAAGGATTTTGGATGCGCCGGAAAGTGATTCGACAACCCGCAACGCCGTCCCCAAATTACTTGCGGCTATTGGAACGCAGGACGCTCTTGATATTTTGCTCGCAAATCTTGACCATCACAATCTCCTGGTTCGAGACGAGATAGTTCATGCGGTTAAGACGATTAAGAAAGAAAGGCCGCTTCTCAAGTTTAATAAAACCGTCGTCCACCAGAGCCTGCTCGCTGAGACAAAAGCTTTTAACTCGCTTTTGGAGAGATTGTCAGCGCATGTTGAACTTCAGTCAGGCGCGACGCAGGGAAACGGGCGTCTGGCGCACGGGCAAAGCGTCAAGGCGCGCCTTCTTCTCAAAAGGGCGCTGGATGAGCAGCTTGAGAATAACCTGGAGAGGATTTTCGATTTATTAGGCGTGAAATATTCATTGAGGGATATGGAGAGCGCGTACAAAGGCGTGCGCAGTGAAAAAAACGATTTGCGGGCGAACGCGATTGAGTTTCTGGATAATTATCTGGACGCGAGTCTGAAGAAGCTGATTATTCCCCTGGTTGAGTTGTATCCATCGCGTCGAACCTCGCCCGCCAGGGAAATGGCCGCCGCGAATGGGGCGGAAACCGAGCGTGAAAATCTTTTGGCTTTGCTGAATGGAAATATCGTTTGGTTAAAAGCCTGCGCCCTTTTTCTTATTGGAGAAGAAGGTCAAACGAATTTTGAAGCGGACGTAGAAGCCCTGCTCGACGATAGAGTTCCGCTCATTCGAGAAACGGCGTTGTTCGCCTACCAAAAGCTGCAAGAAAAAGGCGCTGCGGCATAACCCAAACTCATGTTTAAAGAATCCGCTAATTTGTACAAATTCAATCATGCTGACAATTATTGAAAAAGTCATCTTTCTGCAGGATATTGATATTTTCAAGCAAACGACGACGGAAAATCTGAGGTATTTGGCCCAAATTACCGACGAAGTTGAGTTTGAACAGGACGAGACAATTTACCAGGAAGGCGACTTTCCGGACTCGCTTTATCTTGTACTTGAAGGCGAGGTTCGTTTGGAAAGAAACGGGCGAGAAATTACAACCGTTAAAACCAACGGCGTGATTGGAAGCTGGGCGCTATTCGATGACGAACCTGTCTCTTATACACATCTCCGAGCCCACGAGCCTCCATT
>CAXHAT010000353.1:0-4963 GCA_964014485.1 uncultured Deferribacteres bacterium | reverse complement strand
CTTCGTCTGGGGGCCGCCGGTCGAGGAATTTCAAAAAGCGGGTGATGGCATGAATTATTTTCACGTCGAAATGTTTGTCGCGCTGCCGGGCAAGCACGCCGAATTGCTCAAGCAACGGGAAATGGAGAATGTTTATCTCAAAAACATCGACCGTCCGCAAAACCTGATTTTCACCCATGAATCGGGCGGTCAATGGGACGCATACACACTCGGCTTTTATCGTGATCTAAAGCACTTCGCCGAGAGCGCAGACATTCCCGAGGACAAGGAAGATGCGGCGGCGAAAAAAGCGGGATTTGAAGGCGCGGCGTTTATCGGCACGTACCTTCGCAGCCTCATTGCCCGTCACAATGATACGCTCGCGAATCGGGTCAAATAGGTATAGCGTTTTCCTTGATTTGAAAACCATTCTCTGCTTGTCATTCAGGAGGAATCTATTTTGCCCATTCATGAGGTTTTGCAAAATAGATTCTTCCTGAATGACATATGGACAGCTTTTCGACAGCCTTGCCAGCTATTCGCTGCGCAACGAGGTCACCGGGTTCGCAAAGGCGGCGCGCGCCGCTTGCCAGCCCACAATTATCCCGCCCAAAACAATGATGCTCGCCACGCCTGGAGCAACAACGCCAGGGCCGAGTGAAATTCGATAGGCGAACGTTTGCAGCAACATGCCGCCAAGCCATAGGCTTGCCGGAACCGCGATGATAGCGGCGATTGCAATCAACAGCATATCGTTTTTTGAAAGCACGAAGAGCAGGTTCCTGACATTCGCGCCGAGGACTTTCCGGACGCCGATTTCCTTCACGCGAGATTCGGCATTGAACGCGGCAATACCGAGCAAACCCAGCAGCGAAATCACCGAAGCCAATAGCGCCAGGAAACCGACGACGCGCGTCATATCAGACAACGTGCTGTAAACGTCGCGAAGAATGTCATCGTAAAAAGTATAATTTAGCGGATAAATGGTCGTCAGCGTTTTCCAGCTCGACTCCATTTTGGCGACTAGCAACTCGGCGTTCGCGCGATGCACTTTCACGAACAGTCTGTTCCATCGAACGGGATCGTAGTGGAAAAGTACCGGTTCAAGATCATAGACCAACGGTTTGTAGAGAAAATCTTTTAACACGCCCGCAATCCGCACCTCCGTTGAATCGCCGATCCACAGCGCCTTGCCCACCGCTTCGTGCGGCGTTCCGACTTTGAATTTTTCCAAAAATTGCTCATTCACCAGCACAAAAGAAGCGTTTCGCGCGTCTTCGCCCGCCGTATAATTTTCCCCTGCGATGAAGGCCAATTCAAAAAAGTTCACGAAGTTCGCGTCAACGCTGTAATCCCGAACGCCGACCGGCTCTTCTTCCCTGCTCACGCGAACATCAAGCGAACTGTCTTCCCAAGTCCCCATGTTATGGGACATCATCGTCTGATTGATAACTTCAGCGTGCTTGCCTAATTCCTGGCCGGCGATCTGCGGGTCTACGCCTTGCAATCGCACACTCATTGTATCTTGCCAGGCAAAACCGTAGTCCATTCGCAAAGCGAAATTGACTTGTTGATACACGATGGTGACAAGAATAATGAGCAGAAGAGAAAGCGCGAATTGAAAAACAATCAAAGCTTTCCGAAGAGAAACTTTTGAAAAGACCTTGAGTTTTGAAACGTCTTTGAGCACTTGAATCGGGCGAAAACGCGAAACGACGATAGCAGGCAGGAATCCGGCAACCACGCCGATAAGCAGCGTGAATCCTGCAAAGTAGAGATAGGTTTTGGCGTCTACGATGAAATCCAGATTCAATCCTCCCGCGATTTGCAGGCTTTCAAATCCGCGAATAAGTACCAAGTTGAGCAACACAATCGCTCCGGCAAGCGAGATCGCAACCACAAGCGTGGATTCGATCAAGAACTGCGTCAGCAATTGCCGTCTGGCTGCGCCGGAGACTTTGCGCACGCCAACTTCTTTGGCGCGAGTGAATGATCTTGCGAGTGTCAAGTTTGTATAATTGAAAACCGCCGCGAGCAGTCCAAGCACGGCGAGTCCGCCCAAAAAGTAAATCATCGTCGAGGGCATGGCGCTGCCGAGGTTGTTGGACATCACGGGCCCGGGCGTAATTTCAGTCAGTTTTTGCAGATGAAAAGAATAACCGGCGTCACGGCTTTCGAGGTCAAGACCGCCGTAGTATTTTTCCGGGATCGCGTCCAGAATGCTCTGTATTTCCGTGATGTTATGCCCGGGAACGGCGCGAAAATAGTTGTACGACGCGTAATAATTATTCCAATTGTTCAAAACAGAGAAATTTTGATTTTGATCTAGCGCGGGCAGTGCGGCGGACGATCCCAGCGCTTCAAACTCAAGGTGCGTTTTGCCGGGCGCGGGAGCCATAACGCCCGTCACAACGAAGTCTTGCAAGTCGCGAATGGAGATCGTTTTACCGAGCGGGTCTTCATCCCCGAAGTATTTTGCCGCCGTTTCGCTTGTCAGCACGATGGCGTTTGGAGACTTTAAAGCGGTCGCAGGGTCGCCGACAGCAAGCTGAAATCCGAACAAATCAAAAAACTCTGGATCTGCGAAAAAGCCTTGAATCGGGATCGTCTTTCCCCCAACAGTTGCGTCGCCAGTAAGTCCGAACGTCAAACAGACGAGCGTTTCCACAGCAGGGGAGTCATTTTGGAAAACTGTGCCGAGCGGTTGCGGCGTGGAAGCATACCGCTCGACTCCGCCGTTTTTACGATGCGCGTCGGTGATAACGCGGTAAACGTCGTTTTCTCTGGGATGGAATTTATCAAAGCTGGTTTGATCGTTGATGATGACAATGACGAGGAGACAAAAGGACAGGCTGAGCGCAAGCCCAAAAACATTGATAAACGAAAAGAGCTTGTGTTTGAAAATCGTGCGCAGAGCGATTTTGATATAATTCTTGAACATGAAACTTTCCTCTCAAAAAGTGTTTGCAACC
This sequence comes from uncultured Deferribacteres bacterium, assembly GCA_964014485.1. GTDB lineage: Bacteria > Zhuqueibacterota > Zhuqueibacteria > Zhuqueibacterales > Geothermadaptataceae > CAXHAT01. Next base: position 2,012 of record CAXHAT010000353.1, on the reverse strand, counting down.
TCAGCATCAGACAAATATTGACAGCCGAAGTTTCAATTTGACAGGAGAAATTGAAGGAGAGTTTAGAAAGTGAGTTTTACAACGATTGTGAGAAAAGAAACTCTCAAAATGCCAAAAATCTTCGAGAATCTCTACTTGATTCTCTCAGCTGTAGAAAATCTTTAGCTCTTCAACAAGTTCGCTTTGTTGGCTATAGTCTCATTTCGCTTTTGCAACTCTTCGTTCGCATTTATACTTTAAGTCCGTATTGGCTCATGAAGGGGGACAATCTACGGCTAAACAAAACTTTGAAAACCTAATTCGATGAACGACCAAAGCGCATTTTTTAGCTGGCCTGGAATCATTGCCATCGGTGCGATCATCGCCTTCTTTGGCGCCGCCATTGACTTCCTTTTGCGAAAGCGGCACAAAGAGCACATTCTCAAAAAGCTGCGCGATTTCGAAGATCGGATCGCGGCCATTTCGATTCGCGAATGGCAGTTTGTTATTGCTCAGGCGTTTATCGATTTTTGGGGGTGGTTGTCCAAGTTGTTTGAAAAACTCTTTGCCGGTATCGGCAGCCGGCTTAATCGGGAAATGCAAAGTTCTGTTTTAAGGAAGCTTATTTTAATATTACTTATTTCGTGGGGGTTAGTGATTCTCCAACAACCGTCGCTACTCGGCATTAGCGAACATCTAATGATCTCGCTCGCTGTTCCAATTAAAGTGTTTCTTATCTGTGTAGTCTTATCTGCGGCAACGGTATCTCCTTTGTGGAAAACGGAACGATTCAACAGAAAAAAAGCGGGCGACACAATAAATTGGCTTATTTACAAATTCCATCAATTCTATTTTACGAGCGCTCTCTTTTCAACCATCGCAATAGCTGCCGGGAAATGCTTGATAAAAAGAGGTCAACCTGAGAGTACAAATAGCTTTACCTTTTGGTTTATTACGACAGAACATCCTGTCTCGTTAGCAGAAGAAGCTGTCTCGTTAGTTCGCGGCTTGATTCTTATCAATCTCACATTCGATCTCGTTACCATCCTAGCCTCAGCATGGCTCCTCAAATGGATGTTAAAAAAAAGAAAATGGATCATCTCAGTCGCCGTCATCGACATCGCCGTTTGCGCCGCGTTGACCATCATGCTGTACGCCACTATCAGAACGATAGTTTTCGAGCACGCTACGTTCGTTTATGAGCTTCGCTATACGACAAACTGGCTCTTTGATTTCACCACTTTCGGGATAACCACTATGCACCCAGACGCGCAACTTTTCCCGCTTCTCCTCACCACCTTCATCCCCGTCGTTCTGTACATGTCGCTCTTTATCATCCTGAGCTTGGTCATCTCGCCGTTGATGCGACTTACCGGCTATATGAGCGGTCTGCTCGGAGAGAAAGAGAAAACGCCGTTTCTGGAACTCTCAGTAGTCGTTTCCACTTTAATCGTCGCCATCAAAGCGCTCACAGAATGGCCGTGGTTTGCGGCCAGATTTTAAGCGAAATTACGGCTTTGCCGCCTTATTTGGTCAGTACGCCGATTTCGGCGAAAGAGGCAGGTTGATTGTCTACGGTCGTAAGTATGCGGAGCTTGATGTAACGCGCAGGAGTTTTGTCGAAAACGACGCGGCGCAGAGTCGGGGAGTTGAGGATGTTGCTGAATTCTCCTTTCGCGGTCAATTCCCATTCCCGGTTATTGGCGCTGGTCAAGAATTCGTAATTTTGGATAAAACCGGAAATCCACCGTGCTTGCATGGGCATGTATGTGAAGCCTTTTAGCTCGAACTTTTCGCCGAGGTCTATGATGATTTCCTGCGGTGCATTTTTCGGTACGGCCCACCATGTTTGTTCATTGTCGTCGATGGCGTTTTGCGCGTTTTCGTCGTTATGCAAAACGCGCCACTGCGCTTTGGCGATGTCAAATTCAATGCGGCTTGGTTCGCTCAAGTGCTGTGTTTCCGGATCGAAAGTCACGGCTTGAATCGTCGCCGGGGTCGTCTGTGAAAACGGTTTTTCATACAGATTTGCG
>CAXHAT010000352.1:0-4985 GCA_964014485.1 uncultured Deferribacteres bacterium | reverse complement strand
ACACCAAGAAGCTCGTCGGCAGCGTCAGATGTGTATAAGAGACAGGCTGGGCGCAAATGCACAGTCACGGCGATTTGATTCTGGAACTCTACGCGCAAGCGCGCGGCAAAGCGGCGGAGTATTGGGGCGAAGATTACCTGGACAGCGACCGCAACATGCGCAGGATGGGCGTTCCGGCGCGCGCGCAGGAATGGCTCGTTGCGCAGTCGGACGAAATGAAGCAATACATTCAAGCGTTTGTCGACGGCATGAATGCATACGCGGATTCGAACGCAGACAAGATTTCCGATAAGGCCAAAGCCGCTTTGCCCGTTTTGATCACCGATCCTTTGGCGCACACGCAACAGGCGATTCACATGACGTTTATTGCCGGGGGTACGGCTAACGCAGCGGAGCGCTGGGAAAAACAACGCGGCTCGAATGCCTGGGCAATTGCGCCTTCGCGCTCGGCGAGCGGCAATTCTTTGCTTTTGGCCAACCCGCACTTGCCGTGGTTCGGGCTTTTTCTTTTTTATGAGGCGCAACTCACCGCGCCGGGCGTTAATGTGTACGGCGCTTCACTCATTGGTATGCCGATTCCGGGCATTGCGTTCAATGACCATCTTGGCTGGAGTCACACCGTCAACACCTACGACGGCGCCGACCATTTTGAGCTGGCATTGAGCGGAGACGGCTATCTCTTCGACGGCGCGAAAAAAGATTTTGAGACCGAAAAACAGGTCATCAAAATCAAACAGGGAAACGGCGGTTTTCAAGAGGAAGAACTCACAATTCGTCGCTCCGTTCACGGCCCGGTCGTCTCCGAAAAAGACGGGAAAGCGCTGGCTGTTCGCGTCGCCGGATTAGACCAAACCGATATGTTCGCGCAGTATTGGGACATGATGCGCGCGACCAATTTCGATGAATTCATGGCGGCGCAAAGCCGTTTGCAAATGCCTATGTTTAATACAATTTACGCCGACCGGGACGGCCACATCATGATGCTGCACGGCGGGCGGGTTCCGAAGCGCGCCAACGGCGACTGGAGTTACTGGCAAGGCGTCGTCCCGGGCGACAAATCCGAAACGCTGTGGACGGAAACCCACGCCTTTGATGAACTTCCGAAAGTTGTCGATCCGCCGCACGGCTGGGTGCAAAACGCCAACGACCCGCCGTGGACAAACACTTTCCCGCAATTGCTCGATCCGGAGGAATTCCCGGCGTACATGTCGCCGCGAGGCATGTCTTTTCGTCCGCAACGCTCCGCGCGCATGATAGCCGAGGACGAAAATGTCACGTTCGACGAATTGCGGGATTACAAATTGGACTCGCGCATGGAACTCGCCGATCGCATTTTGGACGATCTTTTCGCTGCGGTTGAAGAGCACGGCGACGACTTGGCAAAAGAAGCGGCGCAAGTTTTGAAAAACTGGGATCGGCAGGCAAACGCTGAAAGCAAAGGCGCGGCGCTTTTCGCAGCGTGGGCGTTTGATATGGGCTTTGGCATGTTCGCGCAAAAGTGGGACGCTGATCGTCCGCGCGAAACGCCTGACGGGTTGAAGGATGAGAAGATTGCCGCTGAAAAACTCTCCGCGGCAGCCGAAAAAATCAAAAATGATTACGGCGCGATTGACGTCGCCTGGGGGGAAGTCTATCGCCTGCGTTACGCCGGGAAAGATTTACCGGCAAACGGCGCTTCCGGCGCACTGGGCGTTTTTCGCGTCGTCGGCTATCGGCAGGATAAGTCGGACAAGAAATTTGCCGCAGGCGGAGGCGATTCCTACGTCGCCTTGATCGAATTTTCCGATCCGGTGCGCGCGGAAGTGCTGACGAGCTACGGCAATTCCACCCAGCCGCATTCGAAGCATCGCGGCGATCAGCTTGAGCTTTTTTCACAGAAAAAATTCCGTAAAGCGCTCAGAACGCGTGCTGAAATTGAAGCGCATCTTGAATATAAAGACGTTCTCAACTTCGCCGCGCCGGCTGCAAATTAGTCTGAAGTCGCGGTCGATTCTGTTCTACAAACCATCATTAAATTCAATTGAAAACTACGAGTCTCATCTATGTCATTAGAAAAAGCAAAACAAAAACTGGAAAGCATGACTGGTCGCGAAAATGAACCCAGTAATTGGTTGGCTATTACGCAGGAAATGATTGATGCGTTTGGCGAAGCGACAGGCGACAAACAGTGGATTCACGTCAATCCCGGGCTCGCTTCTAAATTCTCGCCGTTCGGTACGACCGTTGCGCACGGCTTTTTTACCCTCTCGCTTATCCCTCACCTCACCGGCGCCGTTGACGCCCAAAAACCATTATTTGAAAGCGTAAAATTGGCTGTAAATTACGGTCTCAATCGCGTGCGTTTCCCTAGTCCCGTCAAGTCCGGCGCCAGGATTCGTGCAAAATCGACAGTCGCTTCATGGGAAGAAATTAAAGGAGGCGTTCAGGTCGTAAACAATGTTGTGATTGAAATCGAAGGTGAAGCAAAACCGGCCTGCGCAGCCGAAATGGTCGCGCGTTATTATTTCTAAAAATTCTACCGCGCGCTGAGGGGCGCGCATTTTTCCCAACCTCCTATTTAGCCCGCTCTCTCTTCCGCAACTTTACTCGCCGAAGGTACCATTTTACACGAAAGGATCGCCTGAGCACATCGGATGATTCCTTTCGATTTTCTCATGCTCGATTTATTCGCCGACTTCATTCCTTAAATTTCGCATGATTAAAAAATCAGCTCTGCCATAACGACTAAAATATGTTGAGCGAAAAATCTCTTCTATCCCGGAACGACAATTTTGCAGACGGAGAAAGCGCCCCAAAAAGCAATGCTCAAGGAGCCGGGAACGCCGACTTTAAGAATTTGCCCGCCCCGCCGGCAACGCCGCCGTCATTGACAGATCAACCTGCTCAAAACCCGCTCGTCGAAGAGCGGCTCTATACGACAATTTTTGAAAATGCAGGGCTTGGGCTGGCTCTGGTCGATATTTCCGGCAAGGGCAGAATGCTGAAAGTCAACCCGGCCCTCTCCAGGATGATTGGCTACAGCGTTGAAGAGCTTTGCACCAAAAACGTCTTCGAGATCGCACACCCGGAAGTTCGGGCCCAAAACATAAAGCTGCACGAAGATTGTATCGCCGGGAAGATTGACAGCTACAGCATGGAGAAGCGTTACATTCGCAAGAACGGCAGCGAATTTTGGGGCAAGCTGACGGCGTCGATCGTCAGAGATTCCAATGGCGCGCCTCAATACATTATCGGCGTCGTGGAAGATATTGACGCTCAGAAAAAGGCGGAGACCAACCTGTTCACTTCATACAACAAGCTCGAAGCGGAAGTGTTAGAGCGGGCGGATGAGCTTCAAAGAATAAACGCTTCTCTCGAGCAAGAAATAGCGGCAAAAAAACAACTCGAATCCGAAAAGCAGTCCGTCCAAAAAATGCAGCGCAAAATATTCGCCGCGATGGAAGCAAGTCGGGAAGGCATGGCGATTTTAGACGGCGACGGACTCTACACTTATATGAATTGCGCTCACGCTAAAATTTGCGGGTATGAGACGCCGGATGAATTAATCGGACACAGTTGGCGGTTGTTGTACGATGAAGCCGTGCAGAAGTATTTTGATGTTGACGTTTGGCCGCAGCTCAATCAAAACCAATATTGGCAGGGTGAAGTTTTAAGCATTCGAAAGGACGGTTCTGAATTTTCCCAAGACGTTTCGCTGCAACTCCTGAAAGACGGCGGGCTGGTCTGCGTATGCAGGGACATTACTGAGCGCAAGCAAGCCGCCGAAAAGATGATTGCCAATGAAAAGATGCTGCGACAATCGCAGGCAATCGCTGATTTCGGAAGTTTTGAGTGGGACATTCGCGAAAACAAAGTGACGTGGTCTGAAGGGCTGTACAACATCTACGGGCTGGACTCTAAAACTTTCGGCGCTTCGTTCGAAGCTTTTCTGGAACGCATTCATCCGGAAGACAGAGAAATCGTGCAGCAGACGATCATGGACGCCGTCGCTGAAAAGCGCTCGTTCCGAACGGAAGAGCGCGTTGTTCGTTCCGATAACGAAATCAGAACGTTGGCGACCAAAGGCGAAATTATTCTTGACGACGCCGGCAACCCGATACGCATGATCGGCGTTTGCCACGACATTACCGAACGCAAGGCGGCGGAAGAAAAAATTCGCGCTTCGCTGCAAGAAAAGGAATTGCTGCTCAGAGAGATTCATCACCGCGTCAAAAACAATCTCCAGATTATTTCCAGTCTTTTGAACTTGCAGGCCGCCTTAATTAGCGATCCCGCCATGCGGCAAATGTTCAGCGAGAGCCAGGATCGCGTTCGATCCATGGCATTGATACACGAAAAATTATACCAGTCTCAAGACATGGCGTGCATCGATTTTTCAGCGTATGTCCAAAGCCTGGCCAGCTACTTGTTTCGCGCCTACGCAGGTTATTCTTCCAACGTCCGTCTGGACGTACAGACGCATAACGTGATGCTCAACATTGACGTTGCGATCGTTTGCGGGCTCATTATCAATGAATTGATGACCAATTCGCTGAAGTATGCTTTCGTTGATCGCAGCTCCGGGCGGATTACCGTTGAACTAAAGCGGCAATCAAAAAACAAAGCTTTGCTGGCGGTCCGCGACGACGGCCCCGGCCCGCCCGAAGATTTAGACGTTTTGTCGACGAATTCTCTTGGCTTGAAATTGGTTCGAACCCTTGCCCGGCAATTGCAGGGAGAAATGAAATATTACGTTCAGGAAGGGGCGATTTTTGAGCTGATTTTCGAGCTGAAAGATGATATGTCCGGCGACGCGTAAATTTTGAAAAAACGTTATTGAGAATCCGCTTTCATCATTAACTGATGTTACGCGCTTGCCAATAATACATGCCGTAGGTTGGTTTCCGGCTGGGTCGAATATTGCAATTGAAGATAGGGCTGTCTAACAGCTAAAACGTTTTTCAAGGTCATTCCTGCGGAGGCAGGAATCCAGAAAATGGTGCACG
>CAXHAT010000351.1:0-5022 GCA_964014485.1 uncultured Deferribacteres bacterium | reverse complement strand
TATTTTGCACCGCCCCGGCAACGGCTTTGCGCAGGAGCGGCGGCAGCTTTTCCCATTTTTCGTCGCGCTGAACGAATTTTTCCAACAGCTTGAATGAATTGTATCCCGCAAAAAGCTCGTCCCCGCCCTGCCCGCTCAAAACCACGGTCAAATCGCGCGCGGCCAACTCCGAGACGAAATAACTGTTAATCGCGTCGCTGGAAGGCTGATCGAGATGATGCAAAAATCCTGGAAGCTTATCGATCACGTCGCGTGCGGTCACGGTTCGCTGCGTATGCTCGGTTTTGAAGCGCTTGGAAACGAGGTTGGCGTAGTAAGTGTCGTCGTAGGCCGAACCGCCGACGTCATAACCAATCGAATAGGTCTTGATCGGCTTTTCCGAAACCTGGCTCATCACCGCGACGATGGTGCTTGAATCGATGCCGCCGCTGAGAAACGCACCCAAAGGCACGTCGCTCATCATGCGCATTTCAATCGATTCCCAGGTCAACTCGCGCACGCGCTTGCGATAAAACTCTTCCGATTGCTCCGGATCGTTCTCGGCGTACTGCATGTCCCAGTATTGAAAAACGCGCATTTTCCCGTTCTCGATTTCGAGCGCGTAGCCGCCTGGAAGCGTATAGACGTTTTCAAAAATCGTCATTGGCACGGGGACGGCTTGCAGGGAAAGGTAGTGGTGGACGGCTTCGTGATTGAGCTTCTTGGGCACGAGCCCGGTCGCGAACAGCCCCTTCAACTCGGAAGCAAACAAGAACGTGTCGCCCACGCGCGTGTAGTAAAACGGTTTGATGCGCATTCGGTCGACCGCGGCAAAAAGGTAACGCCGCTTTTTGTCCCAAATGGCGAATGAAAACATGCCGCGCAGGTCTTCCAGACAGTCCTTGCCTTTTTCTTCGTAATGATGAATGATCGTTTCGGTATCGCAGCGGGAACGGAACTGGTGGCCCTTGTCCCGCAGGCTCCCGTAGAGGCTGAGATAGTTGTAAATTTCGCCGTTGAAGGTGAGCCAAACCGAGCCGTCTTCGTTGGTCATCGGCTGATGGCCTTTGGCGGAAAGATCGATAATGGAAAGCCGTCGATGCCCCAAACCGACATGACTGTCAACGTGAAAACCAGCGTCATCCGGCCCGCGATGACGCATGGCGTCGGTCATTTTCCGCACAAGCGCCTGCTCGACGGGGGATTGATCAAAGTTGTAAATTCCAGCGATGCCGCACATATTTGAATAAGTTAGCTTTTAAGCGAAATGCAAAAATTTGTTTTCTCTGATATACATCCCCTTACAATACCGACGTACTCAGGAGTATGCAAATAGAAAGATCATCCTTTAAATCATTCAGCCCTTTCAGCCGCAAATTTGGGGAGCCAAGCGGTTGTCATTTTCTACGATCAACCACTCCTTTCTGAAAAACTTTTCTCCTTCGAAAATGCCTCACGACATAGATTCGTCCGCCATACTTTTCTTCATCGAATAGGGTTTTTGAAAACTGGCTTCGTAGTCAGTTGGCAAAAGTCGGAACTGCGAATCAAAAAATAGTGAAAAAGGAGAATGCTAAATGAGACAGTTTATTCTCGGGTGCCTTTTTTCCTGCACTTCAACACTCGCGTTTGGAGGAGAAAAAACCGGACGATTAGCCCCTGATTTTGGCGGCGCCGTACTCGACGGCGAGCAACTCAAGCTGTCAGATTATCGCGGCAAGGTTGTCCTGATTGACGTCTGGGCGAGCTGGTGCGTTCCTTGTCGCAAGGAAATGCCGTTTCTCACCCAATTGCGTCATCAATTCCGAGACGAAGCATTTGAGATCGTCGCCGTGAACATTGACGACAACCTAAAAAACGTTCGCGCATTTTTGAAAAAACTTATGCACCAGCCGCAATTTCCAATCATGCTCGATCCGAAAAAAAACGTCCCCAAGCTGTACAAAATCAAAGCCATGCCAACGACGATCCTGGTCGACAAAACCGGCAAGATTCGTTTTTGGCATGACGGTTTCAAGGAATCACAGAAACAAAAATACATCGACGAAATCCAACTGCTTCTAAGTGAGAAAATGGAGTAGTAGATTGTTGGAATGGTGGATTGATGGAGTATTGAAGTACAAAATATTACCCCGTCACTCCAATATTCCAACAATCCACTACTCCAGCATTCCATCATTCCAACAATCCATTTTTTGAAGGAGAACAAAATGCGAAAACGATTTTTCTTGCTGGTGATCGGCCTTTCGTTTGGCATGGGCTGCGCGGCGGTGCAACCCTGGCAGCGCGAAGGACTCGCCGACCCGATCATGATTATGGACGAAAATCCTATCGAGTCCGGGATTAAGGAGCACCACATCGACTACCGCGAAGGCTCGCACGGCGCAACCGGCGCCCAGAGCGGAGGGTGCGGATGTGGCTGATTTCAAAATCCCAAAAAGCAAATCTCAAATTTCAAATAAATTCCGGAGACCAAATCTCAAAATTCCGGGTTATGGGATTTCGGAAATTAGAATTTGGAGACTATTTGTTATTTGGACATTTGCGATTTGTTATCTGCAAAGCTCGTCTACGAGCTTTGCGCAGGGTCTTCCGGCGAGCGAATTGCAAGTGAACTTCAGCGGCTATTTTGACACGTTCAACGTGTCGGTCGTCTACCCAAACGTCGCGCTCACCAAGCAGATTTCCGAAAGCACAAGTCTGACGACGCGCTACCTCGTCGACATGGTCTCGGCTGCGTCGATTCGTGAAGCCTCGTCGCGCGTGGACGCTGTTTCTTCGGCTTCGCAACGAAGCTATCAATTGCCGTTCGACGATGTTCGTCAGGAGTTTGGCGGCGGGATAACGCAATTGCTGGGCAGTTCAACCATTTCATTGAACGGCATTTACAGCATCGAAAACGACTATGCTTCGGCGACGTTCGCGGGCAATTTGACCCAACCTTTCGCCAAGAAAAACACAGTGCTGCAATTGGGCTTTGTGCGCAGTTGGGATCGCGTTTCGCCTGTGACCAAAAACTGGATTCGCCGAAAGAACTCGACTTCTTTCAGCACGACTCTCAGCCAAATTTTGGCGCCGGGCGCACTCGTTCAAATGCTTTATTCCTGGCAGCGCTACGACGGTCATTTGTCCGATGATTACAAGCCGGTGACCATTGGCCGTCGCCAATACGACCCGCTCCATCCGGGCCAACGCACGCGACACGCAGCCGCGACTCGGTTCAAATTCCGTCTGGCGCGACATACGTCGATGCAGCTCGGCTACCGCTACTACTGGGACGATTGGGATGTGACTTCCCACACCGTTTCGGCGCTCTTTCAGCAGCGCGTCTCGTCGATGGTGACGATTGGACTCGGCGGTCGCGGCTATTCACAAACCAGCGCTTATTTTTTCAAACCGCGGTACGCAGCGCCGGAACAATTCATGACCGTGGACAACAAACTCGACGCGGCAGTTTCATCCGAAGTTCAATTGCATCTCACTTTAAACGGCGGTCGCGGGCGGGGCTACATTCCCTTCCTCGGCAGCGAAAAAGTGCAGTATAATTTGAGCGCCAGTTGGTACCAGCGTCGCACCGATTCGCCCGATTGGTTCAGCGGCTTGCGCGACCTGACGGCGGCGTATTTCAATGTTGGTTTTCGGTATCGGTTTTGAACGATTCGGGATCTAAAAAAAGCATTTCACCACGTCATTCCCGCGCAGACGGGATAAACACTATGTGGATAAGTCAATATTCTCATTAGCCCCGCGCTTCAGCGCGGGGTAAAGCAGGGGCTCATCCCTTTCACAGCCGCCGCGCCAGCGCGGCGGGTGTGAAAAAAAGGAACATCACCGGGCTGAAGCCCGGCGCTAATGAGACGCCAATGAGTTATCCACAATCTCTTCTTCGCGTGTGCGCCTGCGCGGGAATGACGATTTCAAACTCCAAAAAGGATAAACCATGAACCGCAGAAATTTCCTCACCAATACACTCCGCTTCGCGGCAGGATCAGCCGCGGCGGGAGCCGTCGGATTATTGTCTGGAAAAGTTTTCGCTAAAGAAGCGTTTCAACCCGCTTTTTCCCTCGACGCGCTCACCGGTGAACCGGATCGCGCGATTCGCATGATCGAAAGTTTTCTGGCGCATTCGCCCTTGAAAAGCGCCAAAATTCGCTTTTCTGAAACGCCGATGTCGGGAAGTCACGTCGGCGATCTGGTTTTTGTTAAATCGCAGCAATTGATCGATTTTCGCAAGCACGACGGCGCTTTGTCGGCGGAGTTGCGCGAGATCGCTTCGGCGCTCGCTCTGCCTCGACGTGTCGAGCATCCGGTGATGGTGCGTTTTTCTTCGCAAGAACCGTCGGCCGCTGCAAAAAACATCGATGTTTTCAGCGGCGGCGTCCTGGTGAAGCAACTCCCGATCGACGCCAATCGCGAATCGTTTCGGGTGGAAGGTTTGAAGGGTTTTGTCGACGTCAGGATTCAGGGAAAAAGCGCGAAAATCACCAACGCTTCGTGCAAGCACAAAACCTGCATGAATCTGGGCAAAATCAGCCGTCCGGGGCAGCGGCTCATCTGCGTGCCAAATCAAATTACTGTCGCCATTGCCGGGCAAAATGCGTTTGGCGTAGATAGCGTGAGCTTTTGATGACTGACAAATTATTCTTGCCATGCTTGATAAAAGCATTCGAGCACCAGCTTTTGGGCAAGATGTTTCAAACGCAGAGACGCAAAGGCCGCTGAGAAGCGCTGGGAAATCTTAATTGAGTAACCAAAACGATTGGAGTCAAATGTCGTTGCGTCTTAAACAAACTAACATGGATTATTCATGAATTGTCAAATTACGCTCAAACCGCCAATAACGTCATTCCCCGCAGGCGTCAACCTAATTGCAAAGCCGTTTGAAGTTATTGTTTTTTAAGGCCTCACGATTTCATTAGCCCCGTCCTTCAGGGCGGGGAATTTTGAAACAGGCATTTCCCATCCCCTTCCGCGGCGCAGGCGCCGCGGAAGGGGATGAGCGCGATTTCGCCTCAACCCCGCCCTGAAGGACGGGGCTAATGA
>CAXHAT010000350.1:0-5051 GCA_964014485.1 uncultured Deferribacteres bacterium | reverse complement strand
CTAACAGCTAACAGCTAACAGCTAACAGCTAACAGCTAACAGCTAACAGCTAACGCCTTCCAAAAGCATCCAGGGAAATAGAAACGGAATTCGCGCGACTTTGAACCAAGGTTCGGTACGTGTATGATTTTTTTTGATTTGTCCGAAATAAAACGGAATTATGTATAACAGACAAAACTCGAATAGTGTCCGTATTCTCATTTATTCTCAGGATGGCTTCGGGCTGGGGCATTTAAGACGAAACTTAAACATCAGTCTACAACTGAAACGGCAGTCGCGGGAAGCATCGATTCTTATCGTCGCCGACTCGCCGGTTGCGCCTTTCTTTAAACTCCCGCCCAAGTGCGATTTCATCAAACTTCCAACAATCGTCAAGGTTGACACTGGCGTTTGGCGGCCTAATCGTTTGCCGATGAACTACAAGGATTTGCTGTTCATCCGTTCGGAAATAATCCAAAACGTCGCACTCAGCTTTAAACCGCACGTTTTTCTGGTGGATCACATGCCGCACGGCGCTCTTGGCGAGCTGGATTGGCCGCTGAAAGTGCTGAAACGAAATTATCCTGACACGAAAGTTTGCCTTGGGCTGCGCGATATTCTTGGCGGCCAGGACGTGATCCACAAAATGTGGTCTACGGAAGGCGCTTTTGCAGCGGCGGAAGAATTCTATGACAAGATTTGCGTTTATGGCTGCGAAGACGTATTCGATCTGGTGCGGGAATACGATTTTCCTGAAGCCTTGGTGAAAAAAGCGAGCTACTGCGGATATGTAGCGCGTGACGTCAATGCCGGGAAAAAGAAAGGCGACTCTCCTTTCCTGAAGCGGTTGACCCGCGAAGAAGACGGAAAGCTGATTCTCGTCACCGGCGGCGGCGGAGCGGACGCCAGCTATTTCATGGACAAATTCATAGACGCCGTGAAAATTCTGAAAGACAGCATGAACTTCAAAGCGGTCGTTTCCACCGGCCCGTTTATGCAAAAAGAGCAAGTGCGGCTGTTACAGAAGAAAGCGGCCGGGTTGCCAATTTTCGTTCGCAGGATCGGCCAGGACAGCATCAAATATCTTCGCCGCGCGGATTTGGTTGTGGCGATGGCGGGATATAACACCACCAGCGAAATCATGCGTTTCCAGAAAAACGCGATTATTGTACCGCGCCCAGGGCCAAGCGCTGAGCAAACCATGCGTACCAGTATCTTGACCGAAAGAGGCGTGATCCATTCCATTCATCCCAAAGACCTGACCGCCGAGAGCTTCGCCGCAATGGTCGCCGAACGTCTTGAGAAAGGCAACACGATGAACATAGACCGTTTGCCGGATATGGACGGCTCTTCTAACGTTGCGTCGTTGCTGCTCTCCGCACTGGATTCAGAAAACGCATAATCTTGGAGCACAACAATTATCATTGTCGATGCTCTGCCAATTCAAATAAACGCTGAAGCGTTTGACTTCTTGGACAAAAGGGGGCCGACGCTCTTGACTTCCGTTTTCAGTGAAACAAGTGCAAAGTTTTTTGGGAATTTGCGTTAATTTCTGCGCGCAAATTCGTTGACTGACAGTATTTAGAATGTGTCTCAAATGGAGTTGAGTACACACATTTTTTAGCAAGGACAGCTCGTTCATCGTTCCGGGTTTTAGACGCACGCAACAGGAAATTACATCATGCACCCGGCGAAGCAGAGCGCTATCGCATTTATTCTCAAGGGATATCCGCGACTTTCGGAAACGTTTATTACCAACGAAATTCTCTTGCTGGAGCAACTCGGCTATGACATTCACATCATGGCTTTGCGGAACCCCGGCGAGCAGAAGGTGCACGAAAACGTTAGCCGGATAAAAGCGCCCGTCACTTATATCCCTGACTATTTTTGGCCGCATTTCAGCGCTTTTGTTGGCTCCAGCCTCAAACTGTTTCTGAAATCGCCCAAAAGGTTTTGGCCCGCCTTCAAATACGCCCTTTTGCGAAGCATTCGTCAGAGAAGTTCCTCGACGATCAAGCGTTTTGCACAAGCGGCGATTCTTGTACAGAACCATTACGACGGTTCTAACCTGTGCTATTTCCACGCTCACTTTAGCCACGGCCCGACAACCGTCGCTTATTTCGCGGCTGAGCTCACCGGTTTGAAATACAGTTTTAGCGCTCACGCAAAAGACATTTATCTGCAAGAGCGTGAGATGCTGCTGCGCAAAATCTACAACGCGCAGTTTGCCGTAACCTGTACCGGATTCAATGTTAAGCACCTGCTCGGCGTTGCCGGAGAAGACGCGCCAGTTTTTGGCGTCTATCACGGCATCGACATTTCTCTTTTTCACCCTGATAAAAAACAAAAAAAGGCTGCGGACGCAAAGCCCGTCATCCTTTCGATAGGCCGTTTTGTACCGAAAAAGGGCTTCCCGACTTTGATTCGGGCGTTGGCTCGCGTCAAAGAAAACGGTCAGGAATTTCACTGCCATCTCGTCGGCGGCGGACCGATGCAAGAAGAGCTCGAGACGCTGATTCGCGAACTCGGGTTGCAAAATGACGTCACGCTTTCCGGGAAAAAGTCGCAGACCGAATTGCTCGAGTATTTCTGCGAAGCGGACATTTTTGCACTCGCTTGCGAAGTCCAAGCCGACGGCGACCGCGACGGCATTCCGAATGTTTTGGTGGAAGCGATGGCGATGGAATTGCCAAGCGTTTCAACCAACATTTCCGGCATCCCTGAGCTTTTGAAAAACGACGAAAACGGCTTGTTGGTGGAAGAAAGAAGCCCGGAGCAATTTTCCGAAGCGCTCCTCAAGCTTCTGCAAGACAAGCCTCACGCCGCGAAACTTGGCAAGGCCGCACGCAAAGAAGTCGAGCGCGCATTTGACAATAAACGAAATGTAAAACGAATCGGCGAGCTGCTGGACGCGGCTATGGCCGGCAATCTAGACGCGAAACGGACGTCGCGAGAAGGGTTTGAAACGCCCTCAACATTGGACAAAACAGATCAGATGGAAGAAAAGCTCAAGGCGGCTTGAAGCGCCATAAAAATAAGCGGCTCCTCCACCTATCGAAACTGGGCCTGAACCGAACATACGAGAGGCGAAAATATGTCGTCCGTTTCTGAAACGAAAGTGATTCATGATAAGCTCTACACCCTCGACCAAACGCTCAATCGACAAACGATGCACACGTTTTTCGAGCCGTTCGTACCAGAGCGCCTGGGGTCAAATTTTGAGCTTTTGGGATTGGAAATCGAAGTGATGCGCCGGCGCAATCAGCGTTGTGTCATAAGATACATTCTCGACGTTTTTGAACGCAAGAGCCTGAAGCGCCTGCAATGGCGGATTGTAGGAAAAGTTTACAAAGCCAATCGCGGCGAGAAAACCTACGAAGATATGCAGACTTTGTGGAACGCCGGATTTCACCGTCAGGCGGACGACGAGATGTTTATCCCGGAAGCGTTCGATTTTTCATCCCCGCTGTGCCTGTTGCTGCAGGAAGAAATTCCTGGTCACGCGGTAAAAGACATTTTGGCGAGAGAAGAAGTGCGGCCGGAAACCATGCGCATCGTCGCCCGGACAATCGCTAAACTTCACGGCCTGGACGCTCGCTTCGGCAGAGCCTATTCAATCGACGATCATTTGATGCGCTGCCACCCGCGCTACCCGTTTCTGGCCCTGGCTTGCCCGGAGCACGAAGCGAAGATAGATTATATTGTTGATACGGCGAAAAGAGTGGAACAGGCGTTTGGAGAAATCAAGCTCGGCCCCGCGCACGGCGACTTTCACATGGGCCAGTTGCACATCAATCATGACACGGCGTACCTGATTGATTTCGACCCCATCTGCCACGCCGACCCCGCTTCTGATATTGGCAACCTTCTCGTATTTCAAAAAAACAAGGCGCGTCGCGATGAGAAAATGCACGTCTACATCGACGCTTTTCTCGATGAATACTACAACGTGATGGGTCGGGAAGTGGAAAGCCGCGTGCCGCTTTATGAAGGATTGACCCAGTTGCGTCGAGCTTGCAAATGCTTGCGATACCAGGACGCCAAGTGGCGTAGAAAAGTCGACAGAATGCTCAATTTGGGCATTTCCCACATCGAGAAAGTCGCGGCTGAATATATCGACGGATTTGCCGTTTCGAAGCCCCAATCAACGTCTGATTTCAAGCGCGTGAAGGCGGAACAATTGAACTGATTTTGCGAGCGGTCTTTGGCCGTTCGTTTTCGCCAACAGTAAAATTTACTGCCTGACACTTTTTATACAGGCTTCTCAAGCAGATGAAAAAGCCCGGAATTGTCATGCTGAAAGCATCTTTTTGAATCCAACCCTTGAACAATAAGTGCGAATTTTTGCCGGACGATAACAAAGATTCTTTCAGAATGACAAAACAGGACTTTTCGCCAGTTCTAAAATTGCAGTTCCCGGAAAAGTGTCAGGCAGAGAATAGTAAAAAGGAAGCTATGAATCGCTTTATCGAATTTTCGGAAATAGAAACCGGGCGGTTTGTCAAGATCGCCGGGAAAACCGTTCCCGACGCCGGCTTTTTGGCGGTTGAAATCGTTGCACAACCCGGCGGCGGCGCCAAGCTGGAAAGCCAGGTAGAGAGCGTTGCGCATGACGAAGGCAGCCTCACGATGTTAGGTCAAACAGTCGTGATGAACGGCGCCGACGCCGACGGCAAATTGCAGAAGGAATTCGCCGATCTTGAGGCCGGAGACATGGTCAAAATCAAGGGCGAGTATCTTGGAGACCATCGCTTTAAACCTTTGAGAATTAAGAAGAAGGAACGCCTGGATTTCTTCGTTGAAGAGCTTCAGGGCGTGGTGGAAAGCGTATCGCAGGAAGAAAAGACTTTTGTGGTCAACGGCGTGCGCATTCATTTGAATGAGAAGACAATCCTGCTTCAGGATTAGCGCTTGTATCGGGAAGCCGAATCACAGCCGCTGTTTTGAATTTTCCATTGTCCCGAAACAGGGGCAAAGCTGTCTTGTCAGCTTCTGAGGGGATGCAAAATCTGTTTACAACTGATGTTACGCACTCTTGAAAATTTCTCAAGCAGCACCAGGTGAAAGTCGCT
>CAXHAT010000349.1:0-5244 GCA_964014485.1 uncultured Deferribacteres bacterium | reverse complement strand
TACTGGAATACTGGAATACTGGAATACTGGAATACTGGAATACTGGAATACTGGAGTCGGATTCTCCATTAATCCAATATTCCAGAACTCCAATCGACGTCAACAGCTTAAAACAGATCAGTCTCATCTTGCAAACGCCAAAATATGACACGGACACATAATTACGACGCTATCATCATCGGCGGGGGGCCTGCTGGAGCAACCGCCGGGGCCGTTCTCGCGATGAAAGGCCGCAAGGTTCTCATTGTTGAAAAGGAAAAATTCCCGCGCTATCGCATCGGTGAATCGATGTTGCCTTACTGCTATTTTACGCTGGAGCGTCTCGGCGTTTTGGAGCAAATTAAGGGAATCGGGTTTACCAACAAATACAGCGTGCAATTCGCCAGCGTCAACGGCAAGATTTCGCAGCCCTACTATTTTTTTCAACATTACGATCATCCTTCTTCAAAGACTTGGCAAGTAGAGCGCAGTAAATTCGATCAGATTTTGTTAGATAATGCGAGGCAAAAAGGCGCGCAAGTTTTGGAAGAAACCAAGGTGCGTGATTTAATTCGCGATGACGCCGGGCGCATCTCAGGCGTGACGGCGCAGGCAAAAGGCGGCGAAAAAGCGGCCTATCACGCGCCAATCGTGATTGACGCCAGCGGGCGCGAGAGCCTGGCTGTAACGCGCAACCAATGGCGCGTTCCAGACAAAGAACTTGAGCGCGTCGCGATTTGGACCTACTTCAAAGGCGCCAAACGCGATCCCGGTTATGACGCCGGCGCGACGACCATCGCCTACTTGCCGGAAAAGGGCTGGTTTTGGTACATCCCGCTGCGTAATGATCTCGTCAGCGTGGGCGTGGTGGCGAAAAAAGAATATTTGTATGCTGAGACCCGCGATCCGCAGAAGATTATGGAAAACGAAATTCAAAAGAATCCCTGGGTGGCGGATCATCTCGAATCGGGCGTTCAACAGGGCGAATTTCGCGTCACGGGCGATTTTTCCTACCGCTCGAAATACTGCGCGGAAGACGGGCTTGTGCTCACCGGCGACGCCTTCGCTTTTCTCGATCCGGTTTTTTCTTCCGGGCTGTTTTTCGCACTGGTCAGCGGGGAAATGGCGGGCGATGCGACGGATCGCGCACTTTCGCAAGGCGATTTTTCCTCCGCCCAATTTGCTGAGTATAGTGAGCGAATGTGCAGTGGAATTGAAGCCATGCGTAAAGTCGTCTACTCGTTTTATGACGAGGATTTCAGCTTTCGCGAATTGTTTCAGGAGCATCCGGAAGTACGCCCCGACGTTACGGACGTTTTGATTGGCAATCTCTTCAAAAATTTCGACAACTTGTTTGGCGCTATGAAACGAATGGCGAATATCCCGGAAGAATTGGATTACGGCAGGCCGAAGATTTCCGAAACGGCGTAATTTTGTTTTAATATGGCTGAACGACATTTTCAAACGTTCCTGAAACATCTGAGCCGAAGACCGGATTGAGCGCGGTAATTTCGGCATCATCGTATCCACACATTGATTTTTAACGAGTGTTAAATGCCCCAAAATCCACTTCTACAAACCGGCGGCCTGCCGCAATTTGCCAAAATTTCTCCTGAACACGTAATTCCCGCCGTTGAGCAATCTTTGGCTGAACTTGAACATCAATTGACCGCAATCGAAGCGGTTGAAAATCCGACTTGGGAGAGCGTCGTTGTTCCGCTTTCACAAATCGACCGGCGTTTTGAGCAGTTCTGGCAGCCTGTGTTGCATTTGCTTGGCGTTAAAAATTCCGAAGCGCTGCGCAAGGCGCATGAAAAGGCGCTGCCAAAAGTCGTCACTTTTAGGCTAAAACTCACCCAAAGCCAACCGATTTACACATCGCTGACTGCGCTCAAAAACGGCCCTGAATGGAACGATTACGAACCGGTGCAGCAACGTCTGCTTGAACTTAAAATCAGAGAGGCGGAGAGAACCGGCGTACATTTGCAAGGCGAAGCCAAAAAGCGGTTCAATGAAATTGAAAAAGAATTGACCCAGCTTGGCGCCGACTTTTCGAACCATGTTTTAGACGCCACCAAAGCGTATGCGCTTATTGTTGAAAATCCAGCTGACGCCGAGGGCTGGCCGGAGAATCTCAAGCAAATAGCCGCGCAAAGTTACAATTTGTCGAAGCCTGAAAAAGACGCCGTCGATGCGACGGCGGAAACAGGCCCGTGGCGCATTTCGCTCGATCCGCCGCTGCTGTTGCCGTTTATGCAGCACAGCCGCAATCGCGATCATCGGCGCGAGCTTTACATGGCGTTGATCACCCGCGCTTCAAGCGGAGAATTTGACAATTCAGAGCTTGTCTCTCGTTCGCTGGCCCTGAAAATAGAAAAAGCCGCACTCTTGGGCTACAGCACTTTTGCCGAGTTCAGCCTTGATGATAAAATGGCCCCGTCCGTCGCAGCGGTGCAGGAAATGCTCGATACTTTGGCGCAAAAATCGAGAGCTTTCGCCGTGAGAGAATTGGAGACGCTGCGCGCGTTTGCCGAAGCGGAAGGCCACGGCGGCCCTCTCGAGCATTGGGACGTCGCATTTTGGGCCGAACGCTTGCGGGAGAAAGAATTCTCTTTCACGGACGACGAGCTTCGTCCCTGGCTGCCTTTGCCGAAAGTTTTGGACGGCTTGTTTGGGCTCACCGAACGACTTTTCAATGTACGCGCCGTTCCAGCGGACGGGGAAGCGTCGGTCTGGCATGAAGACGTTCGATTCTTCCACGTCATTGACGCGGATGATCGAAAAGTCGCGTCGTTTTACCTTGATCCGTACTCTCGCCCGGCGGAAAAACGCGGCGGCGCCTGGATGGACGATTGCATTGGCCGGGGGGCGGAGTCCGGCGCGCTGCAATTGCCTGTGGTGCATTTGTGCTGCAACGGTTCGCCTCCCGTGGCCGGCCGGCCATCGTTGATGAGTTTCAGCGAAGTCACGACGCTTTTTCATGAATTTGGTCACGGCTTGCAAGGCATGTTGACGACTGTCAATTATACGGAGGTCGCCGGGACGCGGGGCATTGAATGGGATGCGGTGGAGATTGCCAGCCAGTTCATGGAAAACTGGTGCTACGAAGAAAAAACGCTCAAAGGCATGGCGAAGCATTTTGAAACGGGGGAGACTTTGCCGGACGATCTTTTCCAAAAAATCGTTGCGGCCAGAACTTTCCGCGCCGGATCGAACATGCTCCGGCAATTGGAGTTCGGCGTTACGGACATGTCGCTGCACCACACTTATGACCCTGCGACTGACGGTTCGCCGTTCGAGCTGCATCACCGCATCGCCGAGAAAATTGGCGTCATGTCCGTGCACCCGGAGAATCGCTTTTTGTGCGCGTTTTCGCATATTTTTGCCGGAGAGTACGCCGCCGGTTACTACAGCTACAAATGGTCGGAAGTTTTGAGCGCCGACGCTTTCGCCGCTTTTGAAGAAGCCGGTTTGGAGAATGAAGGAGAAATTCAAGAAATCGGCGCTCGTTACCGTGACACAATTTTGGCTAACGGCGGCGGTCGTCCGCCAATGGAAGTTTTTGAATCCTTTCGCGGCAGAAAACCCAAACCGGACGCCCTGTTGCGGCATTCCGGCTTGGCTTGATTTTCGACGAGGCTCACGGCCAATTGACGTTAATTTTATTACCTATTTGATGTTACGCGGCTGACCAATGATATGGCATTTGACTAAAAGCTTTACTCTACGCGTCATTCCTGTGGAGGCAGGAATCCAGAAAATGGTGCATTGCCCCTGGATTCCTGCCTCCGCAGGAATGACCTTGAAAAACGTTTTGTGGGTCAGACAGCTTCATTTTCAATTGCAATATTCGATTCGACTGAAAACCAATCTACAGCATGCATTATTGGCAAGCGCGTAACATCAGTTACCTACAAATACTGTCAAAATTGAACGCCAGAACTGCTGCTTTAATTACCACGCTTGCCTTTTCCTTCCTTGCTCTCTCACAACTGTCAGCACAGCAAAAAGTCGTTTCGGTTGAAATCATCGGCTTATCCAAGACAAAGACGGCATTTGCGAAATCTTTTGTCAAGGTTCGTCCAGGAGTTCCGCTTGATTCAACGCAGGTGGCTTCGGATGCGCAAGAACTGCGAAACCTGCGTCTTTTCGCCGAGGTCGATTATCGCGTTCTACAAAATGAAGACGGCGTCGCGGTTCAATTTCTTTGCAAGGAAAACACGACTTTTTTGCCGGTCGCAAATTTCGGCAGCATCGAAGACAATTTTTGGTTCCAACTCGGCGCTGTTGAAAACAACTGGCTCGGACGCGCCAACATGCTGGGCCTGACCTACCGCTATTATGACCGTCATTCCTTCGAAACCTGGCTCAAAAGCCCCTATTTTTTCAGCCGCAACTGGGGCGGTTCCGCCTATTTAAATTTGTTCGCCACCATTGAACCCGCCTATTTTTCCGACGGCACGACGATCTACAACGTTGACCGCTGGACGAGCTTGCTTTTTGCCCGCCGTACTTATGCGCGCGATTATGTTTTCGAAACAGGCGGCGGCTATTTGCGAGAAAAATACGATAAGAATTTTGACCGCACATCGGTAGACTCGCCCGGCCCGACAAATATAGAATTTGACAAGCTTCTTTTGCGAACAAGCATTACGGTCAACAAAGTCGACTACTTTGCGCACTACGTCACCGGCCTGCTGAACGAGTCGAGTTTTGAAACGATCAAAACTTTCGGCGCATCCGATCTTTTCTGGAAAATCGAGAATATCCTGCGCTATTATTATCGTCCTTACGCCACCGGGAATTTCGCCTTGCGCCTGCGAACCGGGCTGGCGCAAAACAACGACTCGCCTTTCGCACCGTTCGTCCTCGACAGCTATCTCACGGTGCGCGGAGCAGGCGACCGAGTAGCGCGCGGCACGGCGGAAATCACGCTCAACGCCGAAATGCGGCAAACTGTTTTTGAGTTGGGCTGGGGCGCGATGCAAGCGGTTGTTTTCACGGATTGGTCGGCGTGGCGGCCCGGCGGCGGGGAATTAAACGGATTGTTTGAGAGCGAAAACGTGGTCAGTTTTTTCGGCTTTGGCGGCAGGCTTTATCTCAAGCAATTTAACCATCTAATTTTGCGGGCGGATTATGGTTTCGGCGTCACGGGAGTTAAACAGCGCGGGCTGGTCATCGGATTGGGACAGTATTTTTAAGATATTTTGGATGGAATGATGGAATGATGGAATGATGGAATGATGGAATGATGGAATGATGGAA
>CAXHAT010000348.1:0-5262 GCA_964014485.1 uncultured Deferribacteres bacterium | reverse complement strand
TATGTGACCTATGCGCCTCGCGGATTGAAATCGTTTCTCATGGCGATGCCGCTTTGGCTGAAAAAGAAACTCTGGATGAAGGAGTTTATCGCCAATGAGCTTGAGTTTGAGGGCAAGGTGCTTTTCCCGGAGCATCACGAATCACACGCGGCGTCCGCATACTATCCTTCGCCTTATAACGAAGCTGCGTTTCTGACCATCGACGGCGTGGGCGAGTGGACGACCACCAGCTACGGCGTCGGAAAAGGCCACGAATTGGATATTCTTGGGGAACTGCATTTCCCGCACTCCGTCGGATTGCTTTATTCTGCGTTTACTTATTACACCGGTTTCAAAGTCAATTCAGGCGAATACAAAGTTATGGGGCTGGCGCCCTATGGCGAGCCGAAGTATGCCGATCTGATTCTGGAGCATTTGATCGATCTGAAGGAAGACGGCTCCTTTCGGATGAACATGGATTATTTCGATTATTGCGCCGGTTTGCGAATGACCAACGACAAATTCGCCAAGCTTTTTGGCGGCCCGGCTCGCAAGCCTGAGTCTGAATTGACGCAGCGGGAAATGGACTTGGCGCGTTCAGTCCAGGTTGTTACTGAAGAAATTATGCTGCGCATGGCGCGCCATGTGAAAAAAGAGACTGGCATGAAGCATTTGGTCTTGGCCGGCGGCGTTGCGCTTAATTGCGTTGGCAACGGACGGCTTCTGCGCGAAGGGCCGTTCGAAGACATTTGGATTCAACCCGCTGCCGGAGACGCGGGGGGCGCGCTGGGAGCGGCGTTTTTTACCTGGCACCGCTATCTTGGCAACGAAAAACCCAAGACTGACAACAAGAATGATTTACAAAAAGGCTCTTATTACGGCCCCAATTTTGACAATGAAAACATCGAAGTCTTCCTGAAAAAACAGGACGTGGCTTATCGCAAGCTTTCTGATGCAGAAGTCGCCGAGACGGTCGCTGATTTGATCGCGACGGAAAACGTGGTTGGCTGGTACCAGGGACGAATGGAGTTCGGCCCCAGAGCGCTTGGCGCGCGCAGCATCATTGGAGACTCGCGTTCGCCCAAGATGCAGTCTGTCATGAATCTCAAGATCAAATTTCGTGAAGGCTTCCGACCTTTCGCGCCTTCAGCGATGGTTGAGCATGTGTCGGAGTATTTTCAGATTGATCGCCCAAGCCCGTACATGCTTCTGGTCGCTGACGTCGCGAAAGACAAGCAGCTTGTGCCAGAGCAGGGCGAAGAAAGGGGGTTGCAAAAACTAAATCAAATAAGATCGGAAATTCCGGCTGTCACCCACGTCGATTACTCGGCGCGCATCCAGACGGTTGACAAGAAGACGAACCCGCGTTACCACGCAATGATTAACGCTTTTTATAACAAAACCGGATGCCCGGTGATTATCAACACTTCCTTCAACGTACGGGGCGAGCCGATTGTCTGTACGCCGGAAGACGCGTGGCTTTGCTTCATGCGGACAAACATGGACTATCTAATCATGGGCAACTACCTGCTCGATAAAAAAGATCAGGACGCGCTCAAGCATGACGTTGATTGGCAAAAAGAATACGAATTGGATTAGGAGTTGAAATGATCAGGGAAGAAATAAAACATATTACAGCAAACAGCGGCGCTTCGGAGCTGAGAAAATTTGGCCGGACAATCGGCATTTTTCTCGGAATCGTAGCCGGTGTGCTTTTTTACCTGGAAAGCGGTGCGGCAACGGTTGTTGCCGGGATTGCCGTCGGTTTTCTTGTGCTCGGTCTTGCCGTCCCGATTGTGCTCAAGCCAATTTATATCGGTTGGATGAGTTTTGCGATTGTGATGGGCTTTTTTATGACCAAGGTGATTTTAACCTTGGTTTTCAGCATTGCATTGACTCCGGGGGGCGTCATAATGCGATTGTTGGGCAAAGACCCGATGAATCAAAAAATAGATAAAAACGCGGATTCGTACTGGATTCGCAGGGAGGCCGGAAATTTTGACCCGACCTCGGTTGAGAAACAATATTAATTGAAGGAGGGCCCTCCCTTGGGTAAAGTATCCATTATACGGGAATTCTGGGAATTCCTGCGTGTCAGAAAGAAATATTGGCTTGCGCCGATTATGATTTTTCTTTTTCTCCTTGGAGCATTGATCGTTATGACGCAGCAAAGCGCGTTGGCGCCGTTTATATACACGCTGTTTTAGATTGCTGCGGCGGTCTCAATTTTCCAAAAAGGAGCAGGCGAACCTATCTCGTCGGCTCCTTTTTTATTTTGTCGGTATAGTCATATGCAAATGACGGCGGTAGCAGCTAGAATTGAAGGATCCATAGAATCGTTCAGTAACCCTTTTCCCGTAAGAGCCTTGCAGCATGTACGAACAGTTTTACGGTTTACAAGAAGCGCCTTTTCAAGACGAATTTGATCGGAAATTTCTCTTTGCCGATGAACAGCGACGGCGGGCCTATGATTGGCTTCTCGCGGGGCTTTCGCAAAATATCAGCACGCTGATTTTGACAGGAGAAGACGGCGTTGGTAAAACGACGCTCTTGAAAACGCTGGTCAATCGTCTGCAAAATGAACGTAAAGTTGCTCTTGTCGCCGCCCCTGAAAAACATGCCGAAGGCTTGATGCGGCAAATTCTGAACGCTCTGTCGCCGCAGGAAAACGAGCGCGCCGAGTCGAGCGACGCTTCCATGCAGTTGTACCAATTGCTGCGGTCGCTGCAATCGAGCGGTGAAAACGTCTGCGTGATTCTTGATGACGTTGAGTTTGTGGATGATGACGCCTTGCGCGAACTACTGCTTTTCGCCGAGTTTGAAACGAAAGAAAAGCGCCTTCTGCAATTGTGTCTGTCCGGCGGGCCGGAGCTGGGGAAATCATTAAATAGCGGTGAATTTCAACTTTTACACGCTCATGCGAAGCATCAAATTGAATTGAAGGGTTATTCCTTCCAGGACAGCGTGCGATACATTCGGCGGCGACTATTGGCTGCTGGACTTGCACCTGAGTCGGCGATTTTTGAGCAGAGCGCTCTTGCAAAAATCCACGAAATTTCAAAAGGGCTGCCGAGACGCATAAACGAAATTTGCGAAAAGGCGCTGAAAACAGGTCTTTCCCATCGCGCCAGATACATTGACGATTCGATAGTAGAAGCTTCGCTGCGAGCGCATAAAACTCAGAAACAGCCGTCTGCAATTCTGAAAAAAGAAACAACGCTTTTCGACGATGCGGGTTTCGACGACCCTTTTCAAACGCCTTTGGAACCAGAGCTCCCAGAAAGCGGAAGATCAAGCGATTTTCAAAATTCTGGAGCAAACAAGAGAAGAAGCCCTCGGCGAGATCGACCAAGCTTTTTGGATCAGGAAAACCATCCGCCGAAAAAGGCTGAAAACGGTAAGTTGGGCTCGCTGATCTCAGGTTTTGACGAACCGCTTGAATCACGTCGGAAGCGATCGGAAGCGGACGATTCGCGGGTTGACAACGGCTGGCCTCTCCAGGGGAATCTTGGAACTTCAGAAAATCGCGTCTCGGAGAGGAACATCCGCCTTGGATCGAGTATTAGCAACTTGACCGAGAAACCCGTCAGGGCTTCGGTTTCTGAGAAGGACACAGGCGATTCTCAAATCCCTCGAGTGGCCCCAAAACATTCGGGACTAGATAAAAAAACGCTTCAAAGAGAAAACAACAAAATTGCTCGACTCGTTGCAGACGAAGTCCATGACCGGATGCGATTTCTTCTGCGAGAATATATGCTGTTTAAACGCCCCGGCAGTTGGTTCCCCGTCATTTTGGTCGGCCTCTTGTGTTATTTGATTTCGATCATGGTCATTTTGTTTTTTGTCCGCTGAAGTTTTCCCGGATAAAAGCTTGACTTTATAGCGTTCGGTTTTTATTTTTCGCCCGCACTTGCCGAAGTGGTGAAACTGGCAGACGCGCACGGTTCAGGGCCGTGTGGGAGCAATCCCGTGTGGGTTCGAATCCCACCTTCGGCATAAAGCCCCATCAATTCAATTGATGGGGCTTTTTTTTTTGACGCATGACGTCTGTTCAATCGCAAGAATTGGCTGACTGAAATTTGGGAGCGAATCATGAGCTCAGTTAAGCGCCCGCAAACATTTGATCTCGCGCAGCCAATTGACGAGTTGTTCCCGCTATTCAACGCGGGAAGGAGAAAAATTATGGACTCCCAGTTGGAACTGCGACAATGTCATGGGAATGACTGAGCTATCGGAAGATTATGGTTTTCTGACAAAAACACAGAGTGAACCGGAAGTTAAAGTTGGTGTTGTCACGGTTTAGTGCCAGACTAAAAACGCAAGCCTGACAACCGTAGAAGCTGTTTGTGAATATATCGCACGTTCTGAGGAAAGCCGAAAGTTAGTTGAAAAGTGTGCCCAAGACGATTTAAGGAATTCATTGTAGAATGGAAATCGCTGCTTGAAAAATACTTTGACCGTTTGAAACAGTTAGTTTTACCGAGGAGGATTTGTAGCTCTTGGAGAAGTTAAGAAAAAATACTTGCTATAAACGAACGTTCGTGCTATTATAGCCACCATGAAAAAAGGTGATTCAACAAAACAACTGATTCTGCAACAAGCGATTTCGATGACGAGCAAAGTCGGACTTGAAGCGTTATCGATTGGTAAGCTTGCAAAAGCGACGAATATGTCCAAAAGCGGCTTGTTTGCTCATTTCAGCTCGAAAGAGAAATTGCAGGTCGAAGTGCTCAAAGCCGCGGAATCGAGTTTTATCCAATCGATTACAAAAGCTGCGCTGGCGGCGCAGAGGGGAGAGCCGCGGATTAGGGCGGTATTTGAAAGGTGGCTGGAATGGAGCAATTCCAACAGCCTGCCGGGCGGTTGTATTTTTATTTCATCTGCGATGGAGCTTGCCGGGCAAACCGGCGTTGTGAAAGAGTTTTTGCTGAAAACGCAAAAAGACTGGATGAATTTTCTCGCTGGAGCCGCGCGAATCGCTATCGAAGAAAAACATTTTCGAGAAGATTTGGACGTTCATCAGTTTTCCTATGAATTTTTTTCAATTGCATTGACCTACCAATACGCCAGCCGATTGATCAATGATAAAAAGGCAGAAACGCGCGCTCGAAAATCGCTGGAATCGCTGATCCAGGCGGCGAAGTGAATTTTTTTAGCCAAATAATAAAACGAACGTTCGTATTTGTATTTTTGAGGCATTAAAGTGGCAAGACGAAGAAGAATCGCGGAACTTCAGCTAAAGAGCGTGAGAATGTTTTTCGCGATGTTGAGCAAAGCAAGCCC
>CAXHAT010000347.1:0-5294 GCA_964014485.1 uncultured Deferribacteres bacterium | reverse complement strand
GGGCTCGGAGATGTGTATAAGAGACAGGTGAAGAGAAGACGTTTAGAATGCGGCTAAAAATCGTCGTTGTGTCGCTTCCGGCGAAAAGCAGGCCGACGAGCTGATTGTCGTCGTTTAACACCGCTGAGCCGCTGTCGCCGCCCTGACTCATTGGCCCGGCGAGCAATTGATCAACAAATGTTGCTGTTCTGCCTGCGCCGAAATTCACACGGACGGTCACGTCGAGTTGATCGACCGTGCCGGTTGTGAAATGCGTCGTCCGACCGCTTTTTTTCACTGCCATGCCAAGCGCCGCTTCCGCCGAGCCGGAGATTTGGCCAATGTCATGAATTTCATTGATCACCAAACTCTCTTCAAGCGGTTTTGCAATCGCGGCGTCCACCAGATTCTCGGCGCGCGTTTGGCGGGTTTGGTAGAGCCTCGTTCTGCTGCCGATCAGGCCGGCAAGCCAATTTAAAACCTTGGTAACAAGCCCGGCAATGTTGCACGGATCGGCGCTCAGATCGAACTCGACGGGAACGAATTCGCTGAGTACGGCGATTTGATCCGTGTCAAGCTGCCCGCCGTCATGCGGGCCGGGCTGCAAAATGGGGTCGCCGGGCGAGGCGTCGTTGCTGTTAGCGAGCACGTGGTTGTTGGAGAGAATGTAGAGCTCGCCGTTTTTCTGAACCAGGCACCCCAAGGTTCCGGCGGTGATGTTGACGTGACCAATGCTGACGCCGCCCGGCGCTGGGCGGAACTTGTCCGTCGGCGGTTGATCCAAAGCGCGAATGAGGCCGGTGCGGTTGACGTCCGTGGTAACGCCGCCGACGGATTGCGGGATCAGGTCTTCTGATGAAAGTGATGATTTCGCTTGTTTTGTGTCAACGGAGCAAATAAGCGCCAACTCATCCGTTTTTTTGCCGCCAGTCGTTTTGTAGCCAACGCCGGTAGCGACGACGTTGGGCTTTTTCATGAGTTCCGCACACGCGCCCTTTAAGGTTGAACGAGCGTCATCTAAATTGGTCGCCATAATAACTCCTTTGGTTTTCCTGATTATCTACAAAAACTTCCCTGTTTGTAATCTACAATGATTCTTCTCAGATTGTATCTGATCGTCTTGATGAAAATTCAAAAAAGCTCCGCCCAAAAGGACAAGCTGAAGCTTGAACTACAAACGACTGTGCTTGCCTAATATCCACATCAAAAACGGAGCCATCGTCGTTTGTAGTTCAAACTTTAGTTTGTCATCTGGAATTAAAAAACTACGGGAACTTGACTTGGAGTCCGAATCGAGGCTTGCCGCGCAGTTTGATTTTAAACGGATCGACTTCAGCGTCAATTCGTTGGCCGATTTCAAAGCCCTCCTCGAGTTCGTTGGCCACTTCCACACTATAGCCGCCAAAAATCCCTAAATCAAACGCGCCAAGATCGAAGCTTGCGCCAAGACCGACCAACGGTTCGATAAAATTGGTGAGACGAATTCCGGCCATGAGATGGAATGAATTGCCAAAATTCTTTGCTTTGGTGTCGATTGGCTTCAGGTGAATATTCAACGCCGCGAAAGTCGCCAGGTCGAGATTGTCTTTCGGGCGGACGATAATCGTCCCGTCGTTGCCGATGATAATGTCAAGATCGTCGATGCTGGTAATGGCGGTTGCGATGCCGTAGCTAAATCGTTCTTTTGCCGTGTTGTCAAAATCAGCGCGGCCCAACATGCGCTCGTCGGAAAGCTGCTTTTTAACCAAAAAGGACAGATCGGCGTTTTTGCGATAAGCCTTGGGCACTTCAAACTGGCGGATATCGATGTAAGTTTCTTTGTCGGCGTCGGCGAGCGTCGCGACTGAAGCTGGAATGACGGGGATGAACAGACTCAAAAAAGGCAGGAGGTTTTCCGCCGCAGGTGAAGATTTCTTGGTCGCGAGAACGGAAACGTAGGATTGCGTCCCTTCGTCGCGCGTAATAAACATGTAGTAAAGATTGCTTTCGCCAAGGCCAAACATCCGTGTGTTGAGAAAATGATCTGAACCGTGGATCATGCCAATCGGGGTAAAACCGTCGTCAAAATTCGCGGCGACGATGTAGTAGGCGGTCGGGTCGAGCGAAATGCCGGCATGGGCGATCAATTCTTTTAACCGAACTGTTCCGGAATCCACTTCGCCCTCGATGAACCAGCGATACGCCTGGCCAAATTTGTCGTCGGAGTCGGTGACTTTGAACGGCGAACCTTCAAGACGCTTGGGGAGCAGAACGCTTTTTTCTTGCGCGAAAACGCCGGTCGTTGCAAAAATTGACAGCGAGAGAAGCAGTAAAACTGTTCGACGCATAACATTTCCCTTTTGCTAAGTATAATTTTAATTGAGGTGGTGAGAATAAGGCTTTCAAGGTGTTTGAACAAGAGATAAATTCCAGGAAACCCGCGCTCTCGCCGCGATTTGACCTAAAGACGCACATTGAAACATGACAACCACGCCGAAACAATTTCTCGATGATTTTCCGGCGCCCGTGAAAGAAATTGCCCGTCTGCTGCGGCAAGAAATCAAGAAAGCCGTTCCGGAATGCGTAGAAGCGGTTTATCCCGGCTGGCGGCTTCTCGGCTACAAAAAGCCGGTTGGTCGACGAAAGGTCTATTTCGCTTATGTTTTACCGAAACAAGACTGCGTCAAGCTCGGATTTGAACACGGGGTTTTGCTTTCTGATCCGGAAAATCTGCTAACCGGAACGGGAAAACAGGTTCGGGAAATCTTATTTTCAGCGCCTGACGATCATCCCTCCGATTTAATTCGCCGCTACATTATTGAAGCGGCGCACGTCGCCGTACTTTCTCCGGCGGAAAAGGCGCGAATATTGCTAAATCGGAGATAGGCTCCCTCGGCTTTACGGTTGCCGCAGTATTTAAGCAAATGACCAGGTTGAACATGAGAGAATGACGCCGTATTTGTAAATTCGAAATTTCAGAATTGTATTTTTAGTTTTTTTTCTGATTCCGCGCATCTGCTCTCGGGGAAATTCTTCGATTCACCTTCGTCTTTTCGCGACGTACGTTTCAAGCGAGATTCACGCTCCACCGAATCTTTTGCATTCCCAAATTTCGCCAAAATTTGATAATGAGGTCCGCCTATGATCTTTACGTTCACGCTGAACTTTTTTGCCAACGCCTTTTGGTGAAACGTTTCCCGCCGGTAGGCCCAAGGATGGATTCTGTTGCATGGAAGGCGACATTTTCCGGCTCGATAGCCGAGAAAAACCAATACTCCTTTTCGGAAAATAAAACACAGGCCCCAAAACCGGCTCCTCAACAAAAACTTGCCGTTTGCTCGGGTATTCTTTGGAAAACCGTTTTCCCAAAGCAATGATCCGAAGCGAGGCGTTTTTGCGTGAGCGGGGAATACAGCAGTCTTAGGAGAAGACGCGATGGATACGACGACTAAAGGAAAGAAATCCCCGGAAACGATAACCGAAAAAGCGCGCTGGAGTTCGCGTTTTGACGGATTTTACCGAGAGATCGCGGTCATTGTGATTGGCGTTTTGCTCGGCATTTTGACAACGTAATTCAATAAATGCACGTCCTCCGCCGATGAGTTTGACAAACGGGTGGAAGCGGAAGTCTTCAAGCATCAGAATGTGATAAATTCGCTGAACTTCCTGGACAAAGCTTTCGTCGCGGTGGACGGTATTTTGGATATAATGCAAAAACGCGAACGATTGACGCTCGAAGAATACAAAGGCTTTTTCTATTTTAAGAACGTCGTCGATAAAATTAACCAAAATATGAAACGGCTCATAAATGAATGCAAAATCACGAACGATTCAAAAAGACGTTCAGAAGCGGGCGTTATCGCCGAGCAGCGGTCCGAAGACATTGAGATCGAATGTTTAGTTCGAGCGGCTCAGGATACAATCGTCGTATTTGCAAATTCCTTGCGTCGCGTTGTGGAAAACAGCGGAGATGACGTCAAAGCGGAGTATTGTTACGATCTTCTCGATGAACTCGAAAAGTCGTACGATGAATATAGAGAAATCGTCAATACGATCAAGAGCTACGACGCCGGCTTCAGAAAATTGGAGCACGGCTTTTTTGGAAATGAGCTCGGCGATCATGATTGCGATTTAGCAGATCACATTCGGCGGCTTGCGGCCAATGGAACTCTGGAAGCTCCTGATGAAAACCAGTCACAGCCAGACGGGGCGGAGGCCAACCAACGAAAAGCTAACAAGTCCCATCAATCGCAGAACACGGAAGTCGCGGCTTTAAAAACGCCGGTTTATCGCACTGCGGAAGATATTCGAGACCTCAAGCGGGGCATTGACAGTTTGAGGAAAAGCGCTGCTGCCAATTCGGTGGCAATGCTTGAAAACTTTGAAAAGCCGTTTGACCGTGAAACGCGAGAAGCCATGTTTCAAGGGTACAAAAATATGCGCACGAATCTCCTTCGCCAGGAGCAGGCTGTCATTCGAAAGCGGGTTAGCGCGCTTCAACTTAAACTTCATGATGAGAAGACGGGGAAGGCTTCCGGCAAAAACTGACAGCACGGCCTTCGATGTTCTCTTTTCCAATAATTCAAGCCGACGAGCTTGACAAACGATGTTTATTTTTTTACCGTTTCGTCAATAATTGAATTGGGCTTGCACCCGAACAAATACAATAATTTGTAAACCTAGAAAGGATGGGGTTATGGCGAAAGGAACGGTCAACAAAGTTATTCTCGTCGGCAGGTTGGGCAGCGATCCTGAGTTGCGTTATACCCCCGCTGGACAAGCATTCGCAAATTTCAATATTGCGACGAATGAAGTGTGGAAAGATCAGGAAGGTAATTTTCAGGAAAAAACGGATTGGCACCGCATCGTGCTTTGGCGGCATCTTGCGGAGCGTGCAAACGAATATCTGAAAAAAGGTCACAGAGTTTACATCGAAGGCAAGCTGCAAACGCGCACATGGGACGACCAAGACGGCAACAAGCGTTACGTCACTGAGGTCGTGGGGCGTGATATGCAGTTTCTGGAAGCGCGGGGGGACGGCGGCGGCGCATCCATGGCCTCTTCAATGCCTCCGCCTCCTGGCGACGAAGACATTGCCAGCGGCGGAAGCAAAACCGACATTGGTTCAGAAGACGATCTTCCGTTTTAAACAAAGGTCATCAAAAAATTATATTTGTAATTGATGTTACGCACTCTTGGAAATCTCTCAAACAGCACCAGAGAAACGTTGCTTTTACGTCATTCCCGCGCAGGCGGGAATCCAGGGGCTGTGCGCGATTGACTGGATTCCCGCCTGCGCGGGAATGACTTTGACAGGAGTTTCTTTGGCTTCATAG
>CAXHAT010000346.1:0-5346 GCA_964014485.1 uncultured Deferribacteres bacterium | reverse complement strand
CAGCTGCAATGGAGTCTCGTGGGCTCGGAGATGTGTATAAGAGACAGCAACGGCGCTCCAAAGCTGGATACCCGCCTCCGCGGGTATGACAGAAGCGGCGTTTTCAAACAAAGAGGAAAACCTACCCTCGAAGGCCCTGAATGGCGGGGATACTGGGAAGTCAAATATTTGAAAAACAAAAACTTGTGAGTGTTGAGTTCAGCTTAGCACATATTTATTACGTGATCAGGCCGGTTTTATGAAAACTAAATTAGCCGCCCCATACGTATTTTTAGCTCCCGCCTTGAGCGCGCTGTTGATATTTTTCTTCCTGCCGATTCTCGCCGCGTTCGTGATGAGTACGACGGATTTTGACATCTACGCCTTGGGCAATCTCGACCGTGCGCGCTTCGTCTTTCTTGAAAATTATCGCCGTATTTTAAACGATCCGCTTTTTTGGAAAGCCGTGCGTAACACGCTGTACTTCGTCGGGATCGGCGGGCCGCTGACCATTTTTCTGGCGCTCTCCGCCGCCATTGCCTTGAACTCAAAATTATTGCGTTTTAAAAAGCTGTTTCGACTGGCTTTTTTCATGCCGGTCGTCACCACGCTGGTTGCCGTGGCCGTGGTTTGGCGCTACATGTACCACCCTCGGTTTGGCTTCATCAATTACATGTTATCATTTGTCGGGATCGATGCGATCGATTGGCTTGGCGATCCGTTTTGGGCCATGCCTGCGCTCATTTTGCTGGCGGCGTGGAAGAATTTCGGCTACAGCATGATGATATTTTTGGCCGGTTTGCAAACCATCCCGGAGCAGCTTTATGAAGCGGCGAGCATTGACGGCGCGAGTCGTTTACAGCAGCATTTACACGTAACCATTCCCGCGCTCATGCCAACCACGTTTTTCGTGGCGATCATCACGGTGATCGGATATTTTCAACTTTTTGCCGAGCCTTACATCATGACCCAGGGCGGCCCGCTGAATGCGACGCTGAGCATCGTTTTGTATTTATACGATCAAGGTTTTCGCTGGTGGCGGATGGGGTATTCCTCCGCATTGGCGTTTATTTTGTTTTTTCTCATGATCGTTATTGCCTTAGGCCAGGCATGGATTGCCAAAAGGCGGAGCGGGGAATGAGGCAAAGCACTGATTTTTAATCGACATTCCGCACGCCAATCGGCTTTTGAAATTATATGTTGAAGGGATGCTTTTTGACGATTTGACTTGTTTGCAATATACTTGCGCGCCTGATTTGATTTTGTTTCTCATTAGCCCCGGCTTTCAAGCCGGGGGGAAGAAGGGCGGGGCTAATGAGAAAAGGAAATTGCCTGTATCTTCAAATCTCGTGTACGGAATGTCGGTTTTAACCCTAGAATCGCAGGTTTTCAATGAAAGCGAAAATTCAAAAACCCGTCGCAACAACGCTTTTGCACTTCACCATGATTGTTGCGGCGCTCATGACGACGCTTCCTTTTATTTGGATGCTCGGAGCGTCATTCATGCAGCCAGGCGAAGCTTCCGAATTTCCGCCAAAACTGATCCCGGCGTCCGCAACTTTGCAGCATTATTTGAAATTGTTTCAGAGCATGAATCTGGGACGGTTTTTCCTGAACAGCTTTTTGCTCGCTACTTCGGTGACGTTGATTTCTCTGATCGTCAATTCCATGGCCGGGTTCGCCTTTGCGAAGTTTAGTTTCAAGGGCAAGAAGCCGCTGTTTGCGCTTTTGCTCACTTCGATGATTATTCCGGCGCAAGTGACGATGCTGCCCGTATTTCTCCTGCTCAACAAAATCGGCCTGCTGAATACGTATTGGGGCGTGATTTTACCGAGCATGGCAAGCATTTTCGGCATTTTCCTGTTCCGGCAATATCTCACGAGTATTTCGGACAGCCTTCTCGAAGCGGCGCACATTGACGGCGCGAGCGATTTCTACATTTATTGGCGCATCATTCTGCCGCTTTCCGCGCCAATTTTGGTAACGCTTGCGTTGTTCACGTTTATGGGAACCTGGAATGATTTCCTCTGGCCGTTGATTGTGATGAGCGATGAGAGCATGTACACACTGCCGGTGGCGCTGGCCAATTTATCGAAAGAATTCATCGTTGAGCCGGAAATGATGATGGCGGGGTCCGTGATCACGATCTTGCCGGTTCTGGCGCTCTTTCTCGTTTTGCAAAAATACTACATCCGAGGCATCTTACTTGGAGGCGTAAAAGAGTGACGGAAAAGCCTTCGTCCAATGGAGCGGAGTCTCGTAACAACGGAGACCGTCGTCACGAGACGGGAGCGCGGGCGGCGCTTTAATCAGAGTTCAGTTGCTTTCGTCCAAAATCTCAATATATTGCCGCCATTTCCTAACGGCACTACATCAATATGCACTGTATTTACGATTTTCCCGATCAATATTTCGAAAGCCGTCTGTCTGATCTCGGTTTTGCTGGTCTCGATTGCGTTCTGGACGTCGCTTGCGGCACGGGCGAATGGTCGCGCCCACTAGCTGCTTTGAATAAAAGCGTCATCGGATTCGACATCGACAAAACCGCTCTCGGGCAAGCTCGGCAAGCGTTCAAAGACCTTGAAGTTTCGCGGCAGGTTGATTTTGCATTCGGAAACATGTTGCATCTTCCTGTGCGCGCCGGGACTGCGGATGGCGTGTTTTGTTTCGATTCTCTGATGTTCGCCAATCCGCGAAAAGTCTTCCGCGAATTTTATCGCGTTTTGCGCGCTGAAGGTATTGCCTATGCGAGCATCAACAGTGTGGGCTGGGCGCTTTATTGCATTTTTCACCGCGGACTGAAGAAGCGCAATTTTTCCAAAATAAACATGGGGTTACGCATGTTTTCAGATACCACAATTCGTCGCTCCGTCGCGCCAGAGTATCCGATTGAGAACACTTTTTTTACCCCCAAAGACCTTTCGCGACTCGCCGCCGCAACAGGCTTCAAAGTTTTGCACATTGGACTTGAAGCAAGTTACAAAAATCCAGGATTCGAGCGGTATTCTCCTTGCTTCGCTTCAACATATCTCGGCGCCCCTTGCTCTTTGGAGATTTTAATGCAAAAACGATCTTCGAATTGAAAACGCATCATGCCAGGAAACCCTCCGCCAATAACTCTCCGCAAATTCCCATATCCATACACATGCGCATTATCCATATGCTCCGACCTTGATGTAACCGACGGCGTTGAACATTATGTGATGTTGCAAAAATATCTCTGCACGAATCAAGAAACGAAAATCGGGCGTGGACTTGGGTTAGAAACCGGTAACAGTTTCTGGTTCTTCCGCAATTCTGATACGCCCGGCTTGAGCTATTTTCAAGAACTCTCGCAAAGCGAAACAGAGTTCGCTCCGATCATTCGCGAACTCATTTCTTCCGGGCACATTGACGTTCTACATACCTACGGCGATTTCAATAGTGGCGGGTTCGAGCGTAAATTCGCCGAAATCGCAGAGGAGGAAATGCAAAGACATGGAATGAAAATTTCGACGTGGGTCAATCACGGCAATCCGAAAAATGCGCAGAATATTGGCGATTTGCCCTGGTTCGGCGGCGACGATCCGGCAAGTCCCGCCTTTCATCTCGACATCACGAAAGAACTCGGGTTGCGTTATTTTTGGCAGTCCCAACTTACGCATTTGGTCGGCCAAAATTGCGTCTGGACGGCAAAAAACCGATTCAAGAATACCATTCAAAAAGCAATCGCAGTGAAAAATCGCGGCAGGCAGATCGATCCGTTCTTTTCGAATCGACTGGTCGAAAAAGTTCAAGCCCGTGACGGATCGGAACTTTTGACGTTTATGCGTTTCATCAACCCTTGGGGAAAGCACGCTTTCACCGATATTCACAATTTACCGAACCAAATTGGCGAGCCTGTTTTGAGGGAGTTGGTCCGCAATAAGGGCTGCATGATTTTGTACACGCATTTGGGCAGCAATCGCCGCCGCGATTCCTGGATGCCGCCCGCCGCACGAGGATGCCTGGAAAATCTCGCGCGTTTTAATCGTGACGGCAAAATTTTCATCGCTACGACGACTCGACTCTTGCGTTATTTGGAAATGATTGAAAATATTCGTTTTACCGTCCGCGAAACGGCGGGAGGAACGGAGATCCATTTGCAAATTCCAAACGATGTTGATGCTGATTTTCAAGGGTTGACTCTTTATTGCACCGAACCTGGGAAAACCGCGCTCTTTTTCCAAGAACGAAGCCTTGAAATCCAAATGAACCACCCCGATAATTCTGGCTTGCCTTCGATTTCGATCCCATGGCGGCGACTGGAATTTCCAGAAGATTTGCATTGAAGTCCGGCGCTAATGAGACGATGTTCGCCCCAAGACTCAGGACGCCCATAGCCGCGCGTAACGTCAGTTATTAAAACGCCTTTTTGTGCTCAATCTTCAAAGGTCAGTTCGCTGATTTTGAGCATTTTTACAATGCGCGCACACCTAAAAATTCTACCGTCGCCCGTCCCCCAATTCATCTGCATCAGGCTGTGCTTTTCAATGAAAACGGTTTTTATGAAAAACTCCTTGACATTCGCAAAAATTGTTTTTATTAAAAATGTAAACGTTTTCACAAAAAATACAACTACATGGTTATCTGAATAAAGTTATTGCTAAAAACGGTTACATTTTGCAATCGAACATCACTGAAATCGCCCGCCAGGCCGGGGTCTCCGTCGCGACTGTTTCTCGTGCGTTAAGCGGGAAGGGACCCGTCAAAGCGAAAACAAAAGCGCGCATCATCCAAATTGCGCAGGAGAACGACTACAAGCCCAACCCCATTGCTCAAGGTTTCGCAAAAAAGCGCACCGACACGATTGGCGTTATTTTGCCTGAACTTGTCGACGAGTTTTTTACGGAAGTGCTTCGCGGCGTGGACGAAGAAGCTTCCAGGGCCAATCGATACATCCTTGTTTCAAGCTCGCACGACCGCCGAAATATTGTTGAGACGCTCCTCGAATTCATGTCCAGCGGGCGCGTCGACGGCGTGATTCTCATGGCGCCGCATATTCAGGGCGACATTCAGGAATTGATCAAGAAAAGCCGCCGTCCGCTTGTGCTGCTTAATTCCGAAAAAAGCTTTCCAAACGCCGCCAGTTTCAGCTTCGACAACTATCACGGGGCGTTCGCCGTGACGCAGCATCTCGCCTCGCATCAATTCGAAAGAATTGGCATGATTCAAGGCCCCGAAGGCAATCACGACGCCGAAGAACGTTTTCGCGGCTATTCGGACGCGCTGAAAGAAGCGGGCGTTGACCTGCGGAAAAATTTAGTCGTGCCGGGCGGCTTCACCGTGAAATCCGGCTACTACGGTTTCATGCGCCTGATGACCCAACCTGACAAGCCGCAGGCCGTG
>CAXHAT010000345.1:0-5371 GCA_964014485.1 uncultured Deferribacteres bacterium | reverse complement strand
GCGAAATGACGTTGACAAACGGTTGCTGTATTGTGAAGCTGGCGCGTAACATCAGAATTTTATTTAAAAACTGGAGAAAAATTGGCGATGGAAGGCGTGAATTTGAAGATTGATGAAAGAGATCAAAGCAAAACTCTCCTCGCCGGATTCGACGAGGAGAGCGTAAATTCTATTTTGTTAAAATGAGTTTTTTCGTCTGGATGAAATCTCCGGCGATGAGCTTATAGAAATACACGCCGCTTGCTATCCCGCGCGCATCGAATACCGTTTTGTGGTTTCCCGCCGCCATTGCGCCGTCGATAAGCCGCGTCACTTCTTGTCCTTTCAAATCGTAAATGACCAATTGGGTTTCGCCGCTTTTAGGCAGAGAAAAGGCAATGGTTGTTTTAGGATTGAAGGGGTTAGGATAGTTTTGAGCCAGACTGAATTCCGTTGGAAGCGCGCCCTCACCTTCCGAAACGCTTACCGGCAAAGCTTTGATTGTAAACGAAAAATCAGCAGCGTTGGCGGTTGCCGCGCTTGACATATCTTCCGCAACAACTCTCCAAAAATAGGTTTTATCCCGATCCAGGTTTTCGAGCTGAAGCGTCGTTTCCGAAAGGCCGCTTTCGTAAAACAGCGTGTCTGCAAAATCGCTTTGCGAAGAAACGAGCATTCGATAAGTAACGCCGTCTTCAGGATCAACGTCCACAGAAGTTTCCCAAGTCAGCGCCAAATCGGTCGTATTGAGCGAGTCGCCGTTTTCCGGGCTCAGCAATGCAAATGGATTCGGTGGATCGTTGACGTTGATGACTTCGATCAGAAACTGCGTTTCTACGGAGGCGCTTTTTCCATCGTCAACCTGAATGACGACGATCGATTCTCCAAGGTCATCATTGGTTGGAACGCCGGTCAAAAGTCCGGTTGCGCTGTCAATGGTTAGCCACGCGGGGCCGCGGGTTAAGCTAAAATTCAATGTATCGCCCTGGGCGTCAGAAGCTTGCGCTTGCAGTTGAAACGCTTCGTCTTCCAAAATTGACGTATCCGCGACGGCAATCAGAAAAGGGGCGGTGTTTGTGCCGTTAATGAAGAACAATCCGTCTCGTGTTGTTGCATCTTCGAGGTCGTCACTAAACCTCCCGGCCCGAAGAGAATCAAACCCTTGGACATTTTCCTTGATTTGAAAAAGAAGATTCACCAAGACCCCTGAAGTGTCCACAGCAGTCAGATTGAACCCGCCAACAGTCAATTCACCCGGAGTATTTTCTTTGGCGCCGACGCTTAACCAATTTTCAGTTAACGTGCCTTCGCTTCGAATCAGGATGAAATCAAGCAGAGAGTCGGGGAAAAACAGCTTGAGGCCAAACGCCTCGATAGAATCCGTCTCAGCCTTGCTCAGGATGAGCGGCATGAGAATGGTTTCTCCGGGTTCTCCGGAAATGGCAACGGGGGGACTGAGATCGACTTGCGCTTGCAGCCTGCCATACTGCGTTCCCATCATCAAAAGCAGAGACAGGCAGAGCGCTAATCGGCTTGCACAACGTACCGGTTTCATAAAAGGTTCCTCCTGTTGAGGTTTGATTCTTGAGATGCGGTCAACATGGCTTGAAGGATCTTGCGGGTTTCTGAATGCTGTTCTTCAAATACCGTCTTTCGCTCGTCAATCAAAGACCTCCACTTCCGATTCCGTACTCTATTTCGTGAGGGAAAAGCGTTGGTCGGCTGCTTCTCCGTCGCATTCCAATATTTGAATATCATAAATGTTACAGTAGATTCGCAAACAAAACATATGCCAATGAGATTTTTACTGCTTTTATGCCGCAAACCCGAGATATAAGGCGCTTCCAAGTTCCAAAATGAATTCAGCATGGAACTTTTTGCCTCGACCCTTAAACCGTTTGGGCGCAGAATGCTCTGCACCCAAGCCGCTTATTATTTTTTGTTTGATTAAATTTATGGCTACCGCACAACGATTAATTGCTTGTGTGCGATAAAATCCCCGGCTTTGATTCGGTAGAAATACGCTCCGCTTGGCACGAGGCGCCCAAAACGATCCCGACCGTCCCAGGACAATTGATAGGCGCCCGGCTCGCGGTTTTCTTTAACCAGCGTTCTCACAAGCTGGCCTGTGATATTATAAACGGCCAGCTCAACTTTTTGCGCTTCTCTTCCCGGCAGGTCAAACTTTATCGTTGCACCATTGTTTGCAAGGTTCGCAAAAGGATTGGGGTAGCTTTGGTGTAGTTTGAACGCCAACGGGACGCCGCCGGAGATTTCTTTTGAATTTTCGACGCTAACGCCTTCAAGATCGTCGACCAAGTTGTAAACGTCAAAACCGTC
This sequence comes from uncultured Deferribacteres bacterium, assembly GCA_964014485.1. Lineage (GTDB taxonomy): Bacteria > Zhuqueibacterota > Zhuqueibacteria > Zhuqueibacterales > Geothermadaptataceae > CAXHAT01. Next base: position 3,052 of record CAXHAT010000345.1, on the reverse strand, counting down.
TATCGTTTCGCGGCTATTCTTTGCTTTGAAAACAAGTTCAACGAATTCACCTTCACCGTCAAAACCGGAAACCTCGTGGTGGAAACCGCCGATGGTCAAGTGACCGCGCACGTTTTCCTGTACATTGAGATGCGTCCAGTTCCTGCTGAACGCCGTGCGGCGCAACGCAGTAAATTCAAGTTGATCGATTGGGTAAGAAAGCGTCAGCCCGAAAGCGTCCAGGCCAGACAATTGATCAACGCTCAAGCGAAGAATAAACTCTTCATCCTCGTCGCTGGTTTGCGTGATCAAATTTAGTCTTGCAGGCCGTGCGGGCGTTTTCGAAAGGGACGCTTGTCCGAAACATGCTTCCGGCGGCATTCCGAGCAAGAAACGCTCAAAAATCGCCAATGCGTCGCCAGGAGTTGTTGTGCCGTCACAATCAGAATCAGCGGCGAGCAGCGCGCAGGCAAAGTTGTCGTGATCACAGTCTTCCGGCAGTGCGCCGTCGTTCAGAAAGATAAGAAACGCACATTGCGCGTCGCCCGGCGTAACGAGTTCATCGCCGTTCACGTCGCCGTTATTCACGCAGCGAATCAAACATTCAAACCTGCCGCCGCAAGCCGAGAATCCCGCAATATCATCAGACAAGCTGCCGATGGCCAAATTGCTGGAAAGCCCGACCTCGCAGTGAACGATAAATCTCAATTGCACAAGCACGCCGTCATTATTCGCGGCAATTGAAGCGTCGCCGCCAATGCCGCCGACATTGATCGCGCCTTCTCCCGCAGGGGTTTCCTCCGCTTTGATTTCTTCAAAATCGACCGCCAAGCTTCCGGGAATGACGTCAAGAAAACTCAAATGCTCAGGGTTGGTCAAAACGCGAAAACCAAAAGCGTCCACCGAAGATGGATTCTCGCGCATTCGAACGTCAACAACGAGCGTGTCGCCGTCGCGAGCGCCAATTCTTTGCCCGATTTCCATTCCGCCCTCTTCAGCAAGAAAAACCGACGGGCCTTCACATTCAAAACTCTCCAGAATCCAGTTGCACGCTCCCGGGCCGCCATAAGCGCCCATGTCATTGCGCATTCCGCCGTGCGACGGCGGGAAGCAAACGTCGAAATAAGAAGTGTCCGGAGCGCCGGCGTCTACGCTTGGCGACAATTCGTTGAGCGCGTAGGTAAATTCGTCTTCAAAAATCGGATTTACGTTAATGTTGCCTTCGCCAGGGAAGCCGTCTTCGATATTGGAATACTCCGCGGTAATTCCCGTCATATCGTTGCCAAACATTTGCTGGGGCGTGTTCATGAAAACAATTGAATTGCGAATTGTGATTTCCCCGACGACGCGACGAACGCCGTAATTACCGTTTTTGACGATTGTGCAATTCGTGAGCACAGCGTCATCCCTGCTATAAATGCCGCCGCCGTGCGTAAAAGAGGCCGTGTTCTCCGCGATCAAACAGTTTGTCAGTTCAACCGGCCCTTCATTGCGCAGACCACCGCCAGATCCGTTGTCAAGATCGGTGGCGTTTCCGGTAAATGCGCAGTTTTGGAAGGTCGCCGTCCCCTTCGGGCTGATGTAAGCGCCGGCTCCGCGATGCGCCGTGTTATTCGTAAACACGCAGAAGAAAAAATCGACGTCCCCGCCGGTGTTAACATTGACGCCGCCGCCGTCCGTCTCTGAGCTGTTATTGGCAAAAATACTGTTCCTGATCACTGGGGAACTGTTTTCAAAACGCGCCCCGGAGTTGTTTGCGTACTCAACGCGACAGTACGCCATCTCGGACTTTGACCCTGAGGCGTTAAAAAATATGCCGCCCCAACTTTCAACGTCGTCTGAGCGCGTGAAGGTGATGGGTTGATCAAAAGTTCCCAACGCGAGCAGCCTGCCAACAACTTCAAATTGATAATCACCGTTAAACTGGATTGTGACTCCTTCGTCAATTTCCAAATCCACAACCGAAATGTTATCCGTGATAACATATGGTGAACCAAAGGCCGTCCAAACCTCGTTTTCTATCACCCCCTGCTTTTCTGTTTGCGCGTAAAGCGAACTAAACATTATCGCAACTAGAAAAGCAACGGGCTTGAGAAGACGAACCGGCGCAATATGGAAGAAAGTCGTCATGTTATAATCCTCCTAGTCATTTTGTTCAGATGGTAATAGCGTCAATTGAAACGTCATTTTGACTGCCGACAGGCTCCAACCCAGAGCTGCGTTTTTAGCTTTGTGCATTTTGTGCAAAGGATGCGCGATTTAAATGAGCAATTTGCAAGAAATGCGCTCGACTTATACAGGCTCTTTTGTTGTTGAAAATCTCGTGCAGGCGTACTATTCACACGAATGAGACGCACGTTTGCACAGGCGCATACGCTCAGAGTACAACGCAGACCAGTTGTATGATTTCAGGAAGTAAGGCGTTGGGTTTGCTTCGAGAATGCAATGATTCTCGAATATCAAAACGAGCTGGAAATGGTAGAGAGCTTTCAGACCTTAAGCTCTTGAATGCGGGACGTACAACAATCGTGCAAACAAGTTAAACAAATGTCAAATTCTGTAAAATAAGTTCATTTTTTTTGGCCGCCGCCAAAAACGCAAGGTCGGATTCCGAAACGTACACAGGCTTGCAAATCGTCTGCACGCGTAAAAGATTGTTAACATTTGCAAGTAAAGTCAAGGACAAATGCACAGAGGAGCGCTTGGAAATGGAAATCAAAAACGGTGGTTTGAACGGCTCACACCCCATGATTGAGAATCCGACTTAAAAATCGAAAGGTTGGAAACCGGTGGAGCTAAACCGGCCCCAACCTTTCTTATCTGGCCGCAGAGCACAGAAATTCATTGCAGGAAATCATGAGAAATCTTGTATTTCAAAAAATCTCACATTATTCAGACAAAGGCTGAAAAGCGCTTTATCAAATGCTCAGGCGGCGAAAATCGCCTGATGTTAGTGATTAACTCACGTTATGCACTTTCTGAAATTTTCCAAGTAGCATCTGAGAAACGTCACTTTTGCGTCATTCTCGCGCAGGCGGGAATCCAGTCAATCGCGCACAGCCCCTGGATTCCC
>CAXHAT010000344.1:0-5422 GCA_964014485.1 uncultured Deferribacteres bacterium | reverse complement strand
CAAGCTGTCTGAAAATAACTCAGAAACGCCTTGGGGGCGTTTCCGGATGGACACTCGTTAGGATATCAGTCAGCACCGGGGCTTCAGGCGAGGCGCCACTCAATTCATTTTCAAGTTTAGTCTGCAACTTGCCAACGAATTCTTCAACAGGTCCTGGTTCCGGTGTCAGCAATTCATCAAGCGCAGGTTGGAATTTCGTCAAAATCTTGTTTGCCATTTGTAATTCATAACGGTTTAAATCATTGTTCAACTCAAGATCATAAATGAACCATGCTACATCAGCATCAATTCTGCTCTCAACCTCAGGTAGTTTTGGCATTGTTTCATAAAAGCATTTCTGCAAGACAACCGCGAGTTTCTTTCCCCAACTCGTCAGAATGCCACCCTTGTAAACCAGTTGCGGCGCCAATCGTTTACGAGATGAAGACAAGAAGTCTGGTCGAGGGTGAAACCGGTTTTGAGCACTTTTTGAAGATTGAAACCCAGGGTCATTCATGAATGTTTTGAAAGGCTTTGTTACATTGCCGGAAATGTAAACCGCTTGAACTTCCAGAGCGCCAAAGTCCAAAATTTTTCCGTCTCGGTCATACGAAACGAGAACGTAATCAATATTCCCCGCAGATTTTCCGTTTCGATCTTTTAGTCTTATTTCACGCAATGAAGTCCACATTCCATTCTCAATAACTTCAGACGGAAAGAAGAAATTCGCGGCGGCTTCAGTAATCAACCAATCTTCCGTAAAACGGATTGGGCAGGTTATGACCGGTTTCTCTTCATGAAAAATACTGCAAACGCCAAGCGGATCCGTCGCGCTGTTTTTTGTACAAGAAGGAACGCGATTGTGAAATGGACAAAGCTTATTTTTGCGAAACCGCGTTGCCTTCTTGTCAAGATTCTCACTTGGAAAGCCAAAAACTTCCGCCAAGAGTTGTTTTGTCATCGTCTCTCTTCCAGGAACTTGTAGTCCTCACCCTTCCACAGCAATCATGAACGGCTGCTCGAGCGCGGTGCAAATCCAGCGCAGGAAACGCGCGGCGTCGGCGCCGTCGATGATGCGGTGATCGTAAGAAAGCGAGAGCGGCAGCATGAGTCGCGGTTCGAATTGTCCGTCCTTGAAAATCGCTTCCTTGCTTCCGCGCGATACGCCCAAAATCGCGACTTCCGGCCAGTTGACGATTGGCGTGAACGACGTACCGCCAATGCCGCCGAGATTGGTGATCGTAAAAGTCGCACCTTGCATTTCTTCGATGCCGAGCTTTTTGTTGCGCGCCTTCTCGGCCAAACCGCCCATTTCTTTGGCGATTTCCAGCATATTCATTTGATCGGCGCCCTTAACGACCGGCACGAGCAGGCCGCGTTCCGTATCCACGGCAACGCCAATGTTGTAGAATTTCTTGTTGATGATCTCGGCGCTCGCGGGATCAATGCTGCAATTGAATTTGGGGAATTTTTTCAGCGCGGCGGCGATAACTTTGATCAATATCGCCGTCACTGTGAGTTTGGCTCCGACCGCTTCAGCCTGCGGCGCGAAACTTTTGCGGAGCTTTTCCAAATCCGTGATGTCCGCCTTGTCGTGCTGCGTCACGTGCGGAATGGTGTTCCACGCCACAGACATCGAGTTGACGGTCGTTTTGCGGATATTGGTCATTTTCTCTCTTTCGACCGCGCCCCAACGCTCAAAGTTGGGCAAGGGCGGCGCCGCAATTCCGCCGCCTGCCGCAACCGTCGCGGGCGCACTGGATCGCTTCGCGTTCTGGTCGCGAGAAAAAAGCTTCACATCATCTTTTGATATTCTTCCGCCGGGGCCCGTGCCCGAAACGAGCTGAATATCAATGCCGATTTCGCGCGCAAAACGACGCACGGCGGGTGAAGCGGGAACCAGCTTTCTGGGCTTCGTCGGCGCAGCGCTTGGCTGCATGGCAGGAGCCGACGGCGCCGCCGGTTCAGGTTTTGGTGCGGGAGTAGGCGCAGGCTTTGGCTTTTCCTCACTCGCACCGATGACTTCAATCTCGGGCTCAGGAGCGGATTTTTCCTTTTCTTCAGCAGCAGACGCAGCCTTTCCATCAGCGCCTTCGTCAATCGTCAAAAGGAGCTGATCGATTTGAATCGCGTCTCCCGCTTTCACGTGCAATTGTTTTACGGTTCCGCCAAAATTGGACGGGACTTCCACCGTCGCCTTATCCGTTTCAAGCTCAACGACGATTTGATCTTTTGCAACCGCGTCGCCTTTTTTCACCAAAACCTGGACGACGTCGCCGCCCTCAATGCCCTCGCCAAGATCGGGCAATCTGAATTCTTTAATCATAGTACTGCGTCCCTTCCTCCCTACGAAACCAATGGATTGCGTTTGTTCGAATCAATTTTCAAGGCCTTCATCGCTTTCTTGAGTTCGGCTTGCTCAATTTTGCCGTCTTTTGCCAATTCCGTCAGAGCGGCAAGCGCGATATGGCGCGCATCAACTTCAAAGAAATCTCGCAGCGCTTCGCGAGATTCGCTGCGGCCAAAGCCGTCCGTTCCAAGCGTCGCCAAACGGCCCGGGAACCAACGCGCAAGTGAATTCGGCAGCGCTTTGACGTAATCGGAAGCCGCGACATAAACGCCGTCGGTATCTTGTAAGCATTTCTCGATGTAGGAGACGCGCTGTTTTTTGGCCGGATTGAGCAGGTTGTAGCGGTCGGTTTCCATGCCGTCGGTGTGCAGCGATTTGTAGCTGGTGATGCTCCAAACGTCCGCCGCCACGTTATAATCATTTTCCAAAATCTCCGCCGCTTTCAAAACTTCCGTCATGATCGTGCCGCTGCCGAAGAGATTGGCTCGGCGTTTTGAGCCGTCTTTCTCGGATTTTTTAAAACGATACATGCCGTTCAAAATACCGTCTTCAACGCCCTTGGGCATTTCCGGCTGTGCGTAGTTCTCGTTCATGACCGTGACGTAGTAAAAAATGCTCTCCTGCTTTTCGTACATCCGGTGCATGCCGTCGCGAATAATAACGGCAAGCTCGTAGGCAAAAGCGGGATCATAGGCCATCAAATTTGGCACCGGATAGGCGAGCAAATGGCTGTTGCCGTCCTGGTGCTGCAAACCTTCGCCATTCAAAGTAGTGCGACCTGAAGTTGCGCCCAACATGAACCCGCGACAGCGCATGTCAGCCGCCAGCCAAACGAGATCGCCGACGCGCTGCATGCCAAACATCGAATAAAAAATGAAAAACGGGATTGTGTTAACGCCGTGGGACGCATAGGCCGTTCCCGCCGCGACAAATGAAGACAGCGATCCGGCTTCGGTGATGCCTTCTTCGAAAATCTGCCCGTCTTTCGCTTCCTTGTAATAGAGCAGGCTGTCGGAGTCCACCGGTTCGTAGGTTTGGCCGACGTGGGAGTAAATACCGGCTTGCCGGAACAACGCTTCCATGCCAAACGTCCGCGCCTCATCCGGCACAATCGGCACGACGAGCTTACCAATTTCCTTGTCGCGCAGCAATTTTGCAAGAATGCGCACGAAGACCATCGTCGTGGAAACTTCACGGCCGTGCGTGCCTTCATGGAATTCAGAGAAAAACGCATCTTTCGGCGTTTTGAGTACCGGCGCGTCCACCTGGCGGTTAGGGACAAAGCCGCCCAGCGCCTGTCGACGATCCCGCAGGTAGCGCATTTCCGGGCTGTCATCGTCGGGCTTATAAAACGGCGCTTCGGCAACGTCATCATCAGAAATCGGGATGCCGAAGCGACTGCGAAATTCGCGCAGTTCGGCCTCGTTCAATTTTTTCTGCTGATGCGTAATATTTTTACCTTCGCCGCTCTCGCCGAGGCCGTAGCCTTTGATTGTCTTGGCCAAAATGACCGTTGGCGCCCCGGTGTGCTCGGCAGCCGCTTTATATGCTGCGTAAACTTTGACCGGATCGTGGCCGCCGCGACGCAATTTTTCAATTTCTTCGTCGGTAAAGTCCGAGAGCAAAGCTTCGATTTCAGGGTTGCCGTCCACAAAATGCTTGCGAACAAAGGCGCCCTTTTCAACGGTGTATTTTTGATACCAACCGTCTACAATTTCCTCCATCCGTTTCTTCAAAACGCCGGTGTGATCGTTTTCCAATACCGGATCCCAGTCGCTTCCCCAAACGACTTTGATCACGTTCCAGCCTGCGCCGCGAAACGAACGTTCGAGTTCCTGCATAATTTTGCCGTTGCCGCGCACGGGGCCGTCGAGACGCTGCAAATTGCAGTTGATGACAAAAATCAAATTGTCGAGTTTCTCGCGCGCCGCCAGAGAAATGGCGCCCAGTGATTCCGGCTCATCCGTCTCGCCGTCTCCCAGGAACGCCCAGACTTTTTCGCCGCCCGGCTTTTTCAAACCGCGGTCTTCGAGATAGCGGTTAAAGCGCGCTTGGTAGATCGCCGTGATCGGCCCGAGTCCCATGGAAACGGTTGGAAATTGCCAGAAATCAGGCATGAGCCAGGGGTGCGGGTAAGAAGAAAGGCCGCCTTCCGGCGCAAGTTCAGCACGAAAATTTTCAAGCTGTTTTTTTGAGAGCCGACCTTCAAGATAGGCGCGGGCGTAAACGCCGGGAGAAGCGTGGCCTTGAAAATAGATTTGATCGCCGCTAAATCCGTCTTTTTTGGCGCGGAAAAAGTGATTGAAGCCAATTTCAAAAAGCGTCGCGACAGAAGCGTAGGTCGAGATATGTCCGCCAATGCCCGCCTCGTGCTTGTTCGCGCGCACAACCATCGCCATCGCGTTCCAGCGGATGATGCTTTTGATGCGGCGCTCGATTTCCCGGTTGCCTGGAAACGGCGGCTCTTCATGCGCCGGGATGGTGTTGATGTACGGCGTGTTTGCCGTAAAAGGAGGAATCACGCCTTGCTGAAAAGCGTGGTTTTGGAGTTCGCGCAAAAGTCGAATCACACGATCTGGCCCGCTGGTTTCCATCACATAATCCAGCGACTCCAGCCACTCCTGCGTTTCTTCCGCTTCCTGATCTAAATTGATCGTTTGTGTTCTTTGAAAACCGTTCTTCATGGGTGGTTTTTCCTTCTTAGAATTTATATCGAATTGATTTTTATCTTGGCAGGGCGGCGTGAAAAGAATATTTTGGCGAAGTCAGGCTCTGATCGAAATTCAAAATTCATGGACCGCTCATAAAACAAAACGAGCTTAAAATAAAAAAATCCGTGAGGGATACAAGTGAATTCGATGTAAAGACGCTCAGGCTAATTCATCATATTGCCTTAATCAATAAAGCGAAAGCTGGTTTTCCCTCATAAAATTATCAATCGGTCATACACGCAACTTTGCATACGATTGGACGCCGCAAAAAACACGGTTAAATTGTACAATTGGCTTGATGGTTTTTCAAAAGCTGTCATTATTAAGTAGTGTCCATCCGGAAACCCTCTATTGGCGTTTCTGGGTCCCGTCATGCATTAAC
>CAXHAT010000343.1:0-5454 GCA_964014485.1 uncultured Deferribacteres bacterium | reverse complement strand
TACAAATCATCGGCATTTCTTTATTCGAGAAAACGCCTATTTTACAAGTACTTACGCAGAATGATTGCAAAACCGAGAACCATCAAAACTACAAACAATTGAATTTATTCGACTTATAACCGGACACTACTGACCGACGGTACGAAAATTCAGGCTTCTTGCAGCGGCAAACAAAGCAAGGACGCCAAAGAGCTGAAAAAGCTGCTCGACGGCGTTCGCCGGGACGTCGATGAATACATGGCCTTGTGCAGCGCAGCCGACGGCGTCGAGCCCGAAAATGAAAAGACTCAAGGAGCCCGCAGACAACACGAGAAAAACCTGGCGCGCGAAGCGCAGTTGACGCAGCGCCGGCAAGAACTTGAAACGCGCAAGCAGGAACTCAAGCCTGAGCATCGCGACAAGCACAAAATCAATCTCGTGGAACCTGAGGCCCGCACGATGAGCGGCGTTGCGGGCAATCAATGTCTGCCCGGCTATAACGCGCAGGTTTCGGTTGAAGGCAAAAACGGTTTCATCGTCGCCGAAGAAGTCGTGGCCGAACCGAACGACCAGCGCCAGCTTTCCGGACAGGTCGAAAACGTCAACCGGAATATCGGGGAAGACCCCGCGCGAAAAAACACCCTCGACGCCGGGTATCACACCAAAGACGAGTTGCAAAAGGCCAAAGAAAAAAAGCTTGATCTTGTCGTGGCCGACCCTGCGCCTGAAAATCGTTCGACAAAGTCAACGCCGACGCCCGTCGAAGAAATTTTAAGAAAAGAGCGCAAGGTGCAAAGAGCCGATTTCGTTTTCCATAAAGAAGACGACTTTTATCAATGTCCCGCCGGTGAAAAGCTTGAATTTCAAAGGACTTGCAAGAGCGGCGGCGTCACAGGGCGCGTCTACAAAATCTCGACGTCTTGTACGCTGTGCCCTTTGTTCAAGCTTTGCGTCGGCGGGAAAAGCAAATCGAGCGTCAAGCAAATTCATCGCGATGACCGCGAACATCTCGCCGAGGATATGTACGAAAAACTGCAAACCGAAGAAGCCAAAGAACGATTGAAAAAGCGACGATGTACTGTTGAACCCGCGATCGGCTGCCTGAAGCAAAACCTGGGGTTCCGGCGCTTTAGATTGCGCGGTCTGGAAAAGGTCAAAACCGAATTTCTTCTGATGTGCCTGGCTTACAATTTCAACAAGTTGTTCAGGCTGATGCAAGGGAGTGGTGCGTCGCAAGCAGCCGCGAAAGCCAAAGAAAACCAAAAAGAAGCGCTGGAAACGGCCGAAATTCTTTTCTATATATTCTTGTTAGCCGCGCTCATAATGCATATTTATGCAAACCATCAAAAAACACTCAAAGGATGCGGCAATTCAAAATATTGAAAACGCGCATTAGAAAAATAAGATTTATGCCGCCTACTCGAAAATGCTGTTCTGCAACAGCCTGCTGCGCGGGAATGACATGAAAAGTATGCTTTAGGGTGTAGCGTGTAACAAAAGTTATCTATCTTTACTTTCGCAGCAATTGGTTGTAATCGGTGGCGGAATCGGGGCTATTAAATATTGCATCAAATCAATTACCAAAATTTCGACCTGCTGATTGAGAAATCCGGCGATCTCTACGTTGCGCGCGTGCTCGATTCGCCCGCCGGAGAAGCGAGAACAGACTTCAAGCCGCCCTTCGCGCCGTTTGAATTGGAAAATTTCTGCCTGAAAATCGGCAGGCCGCGCCAGGGCGTGCGCCGGGCTGATTCGCCGGAAATGGCGGCGGTGACCGCCTTTGGCAAAAAGCTTTTCAGCGCCGTTTTCAAAGACGAAGTGCTCGCCGCTTTCTACAAAAGCTACGGCCGGGTTGAGAGCCAACGCCAGGGCTTGCGACTGCGGCTCCGCTTGCAAGCCCCGGAGCTCGCTGAAATGCCCTGGGAATTCCTCTACAACCCGGGCTACGGCCAATTTCTCGTGCTTCAACACCAAACCTCGCTCGTGCGCTATCTCGAAATTCCCCGCCCGATCCGCACGCTCAGCGTCAAGCCGCCGCTGGATATTTTGGTGATGCTCGCCAATCCCGCCGAAACGGAACAATTGGACGTGGAAGGCGAATGGCAAAAACTCAACGCCGCGCTCAAATCCCAAATCGAGAACGGCGAAGTGCGCCTGCACCGGCTGAAGCGAGCCACCATGCGCGAACTGCGCCAAACCCTGCGCTCAGGCCGGTTCCACATTTTCCATTTTATCGGCCACGGCTTTTTCGACTCCGGTACGCGCGACGGCGTGCTGCTTTTTGAAGACGGCCAGCGCGTCAACGGACAGCGTCTGGGAACCTTGCTGCAAAACCACTATTCCCTGCGCCTCGCCGTGCTCAACGCTTGCGAGGGCGCGCGCACCGCACCGGACGATCCTTTCGCAGGCATGTCCGCCAGCCTGGTGCGACAGGGCGTTCCGGCGGTAATCGCCATGCAATTTGAGATTACCGACGACGCAGCCATCGAATTCGCGCGTGAGTTTTACAACGCCGTCGCCCTGGGTTTTCCTGTGGACGCCGCCCTCGCCGAAGCGCGCATCGGCATTTTCTCAGACGGCAACGACATGGAATGGGGCACGCCCGTCTTGCACATGCGCGCCCCGGACGGCAGGATTTTTTCCGTGCAGGAAAAAACCGCGATTTTAAACGCCGAGCGCGCAAAGGACGCTGAGAAGAAAGAAAAAACGGCGGCGTTGTTGCGCGACCTCGAACAAGCCTTGAAGGATGAAAAATGGGGCTCGGTTAAAACGCTGGCGCAGAGCGTGCTTGCCATTGAACCGGGCCATGCGCGCGCGAAAAACCTGCTGGCTAAGGCGGAGCAGGAGCAGCTTCTCACCCAACTCTACGCCAAGGCCCGCGCCCATTTTGAGGATAGACACTGGCGTGAAGCCGTAGACGCCTGTCACGCGGTTTTAAATAAAAGGCACAATTATAAGGACGCTCCTTCTCTGCTTAAGCAAGCCGAAAAAAAATTGGCGGAAGCGCGCACGCAGGAAATGCTCGGCGTTCATTATCGGCAAGCGCAAAGTCATCTGAAAATAAAGGATTGGGCCAGTGCGATTAACGATCTCGAGCGCATTATCCAGTATCAACCGGATTACCGCGACGCTTCGGCGCTGCTCAATCATGCGCAAAAACAATTTGACGACGAACAAGCCGCAAGACGACGTGAAGCGGAACCGCGTGTTGAACCTGAGGTTCCGCAAACGGCCCAAACCGCCTCGCGTACGCCGCTTTGGGCCGTGCTTGCACTCGCCGCGTTTTCATTAACGATTTATATCATCTCTCAAATGAATTCACAGCCGGATTTTGAAACGCAGCAACCGACTCGAACGCCTGAGCGGACTCAACCGCAGCTTTCAGTAATCGATAATCCTGATCGTGCTGAAAAACTTGGCATAACCTGGGTCGACGTTCCCGGCGGGACTTTTAAAATGGGCGATCTTTGGGGCGACGGCGATGGTGATGAAAAACCGGTGCACCAAGTGAAACTCTCCGCTTTTCGCATGTCGAAACACGAAATTACCAACGCACAATTTTCCGTTTTTTTGAATGAAAAAGGCAACCGCGAAGAAGGCGGGGCGGCCTGGCTTGAAATCGATTCCGAATATTGTTTGATTGAAAACCGCAGCGGCAAGTTCGCGCCGAAGCGGGGCTCTGAAAACCACCCGGTGGTTGAAGTCAGTTGGTTTGGCGCAAAAGCTTTCGCCGAATGGCTCGGCGCGCGTCTGCCGACCGAAGCGGAGTGGGAATACGCCGCACGCGCCGGCGGCAAGGAGATCAAATGGCCGAATGGAAATAGTTTAACCAACAATGACGCAAATATTAGCGGAACCGGCGGCAGGGATCAATGGGATCGCACTGCGCCGGTGGGCAGCTTCCCGGCGAATGCTTTGGGCTTGCACGATATGGCGGGCAATGTTTGGGAATGGTGCGCGGATTGGAAAGGCGATTATTCGAGTAATGCACAGACCGACCCGCTCGGCCCGGCGCAAGGGACTTACAAAGTCGTCCGCGGGGGTTCCTGGGTCAACTACGTCAGGAGCGCGCGCTCAACGTACCGCGACAGGACTCGGCCTCACGTCCGGTACGTCAACTTAGGGTTTCGCGTCGTTCTCTCGCGGCGGCAGTAACGTCCTTCTGCGTTCTGTGCTTCTGTTTTCTGTCAGGGGGGGCTGGGGGAAACCCCCAGAATTTTTTTTCAAAAAAGCTTTTAAGGCGGCAAGTTATATGAATGAATCGCCCATCTTCTTTAAAACCCACGACATGTTGGTTTGGCTTCTAGCACACACGATCAAATTCCCTAAAAGTCAGCGTTTTGTGATGGCTAAAAGACTGGAAGAAACTGCATTAAACTTTTACGATACGTTGGTGGCTGCGGGGAAGGAACAGGGTGCGCGCTACAAAGCAAAACATCTGCGCTCTGCGGACGTTGAGTTAGAGCGTTTACGCCATCATATCCGGCTTTGTCGTGATTTAAGGCTTTTGTCTATCGGACAATACCAACACATTGCAGGAATGCTTGTCGAAATCGGCAGGCTGTTGGGGAGCTGGCTAAAAAATGAAGTTCAAAACAAGGGAACAAGACGATAAACGTCCGCGGGGGTTCCTGGAACAACAACAACAGGAACGCGCGCACAACGAACCGCAACAGGAATCAACCACACAACCGGAACAACAACACAGGGTTTCGCGTCGTTCTCTCGCGGCGGCAGTAACGTCCTTCTGCGTGCTGTGCTTCTGTTTTCTGTCAGGGGCGGCTGGGGGCTTGCCCCCAGCCGCCGTAAATTTTGTTTTTTGAGTTGGTTTTATGTACCAGGTCATTCTCGCGTCTTTGTTCACATCCGCGCCTTTCCTCCACGTCATTCCCGCGTGCGCCTGCGCGGGAATGACGTTGTGGGTGGTGCGAGAAATGACGTAATGCTTAGCGCAGGAGGTGATGAAGCGGGTAGTGCGGGGAATAGCTTTGTATGTTCGCTTTAATCAAAAATGACAAACTTTTTATAAGGGGGAGACGCCATGCCAAAACCGATGTACGTTTACATTCTCACCAACAAAAGAAACGGCGTACTTTACATCGGCGTGACCAATGATTTAAAACGGCGGGTTTACGAGCATCGGAAGAAATTGGTCGACGGTTTCACAAAAAAGTATAATCTTCACCGCCTCGTTTATTTTGAGCGGATCGATGACATTTACCAAGCTATTCAGCGAGAAAAGCGCCTAAAGAAATGGAATCGCGCCTGGAAAGTCAGGTTGATCGAAGAGTTTAATCCGGACTGGAATGATTTGTACGATAAGTTGTGATCATTGAGCGAAAAACTTACTAAACTCGCGGATTCATAACGGCTCTCAACCGTCATTCCCGCGCAGGCGGGAATCTTTCCCAATGTGCGCCGTCAACAGACTGTCTCTTATACACATCTGACGCTGCCGACGAGCTTCTTGGTGTA
>CAXHAT010000342.1:0-5458 GCA_964014485.1 uncultured Deferribacteres bacterium | reverse complement strand
CTACACCAAGAAGCTCGTCGGCAGCGTCAGATGTGTATAAGAGACAGGCGATTCAGGGGCTTGGGCACGTGGGCTTTTTTCTCATCGCCGATCTTTTAAAAAAAGGCGTTGGAAAAATTGTCGGTTGTGACATCAATTCTGATCACGTTACCAAAGTGCAAGAAAAAATTGGCGGTGAAAAATTGGCGGTGAAGCTCGTTGATAAGGGGGACGTCTCCATTTTTTCTGAACCGTGCGACGTTTTCGCGCCTTGCGCCACCGGCGGCGTTCTGAACCCTGAAACGATCCCGATGTTGCGCACAAAAATCGTTTGCGGCGCAGCGAACAACCAATTGAAAGACCCCGTGCGCGACGACAAAGCGCTTTTTGATCGCGGCGTTTTGTACGTGCCCGATTTTCTGGCGAACAGAATGGGCATCGTCCATTGCGCCAATGAACAATACGGCTACGTCAACAACGATCCTGCGATTGAGCAGCATCTGGACAAAGAATGGGACAAATCAGTCTACCAAATGACGCTCAAAGTACTGGCGAGATCGAAAGAAACTGGTGAGACGCCGGGCGTTTCAGCCGTGGAAATCGCTGACAAGCTTTCGTGTGAGCCGCATCCGATTTGGGGGCATAGAGGCAGACAAATCATTCAATCTCTGCTTGAAAACCGGTGGGCTGAATGAGACCGTTCGCTCATCGTTTCGATGGCGGCAAAAAACGCAAAATTAAAAAAGTCATGCTCCCAATAACCCCCAAAGCCCAGGATTCATTATGAAGAATCGAAGAATCTTTTTCTGTTTCGTGGTTTCATTGCTGGCGTTTTGCATGTCATCGCTGCTGAATGCGCGAGCGAAAGACGTGCGTATGTTATCGCAGCCAGCGATTGGCAAAAACCACATCGCTTTTGTTTACGCTGAAGATTTGTGGGTCGCGAATCTGGACGGTTCCAATCCCAGACGGCTGACGATTGACGAAGGCGTTGAATCGAATCCCATATTCTCGCCGGACGGCTCCACGATTGCATTCAGCGCGGAATATGACGGCAACACCGACGTTTTTGTCGTACCGGTTGAAGGCGGCGTACCGACGCGCTTAACCTGGCATCCGTCGCCCGATTTTGTACGCGATTTTACAGCGGACGGCTCGCACGTGCTTTTCGGATCGCGGCGGTCGGTTTTTACCAACAGGTACGTCCAGCTTTTCACTGTACCCGTCGGAGGCGGCTTCCCGACCAAGCTGGAGATTCCGAACGCCTGGCGCGCTTCCTATTCTCCTGACAACAAATCGATGGCCTACACGCCCATTCCCGGACGCTACGCCCAGTGGAAAAACTATCGCGGCGGCACCGTGGCCACGATCTGGCTTTTCTCGTTCGAAGATCATTCCGTCGTCAAAATTCCTCAACCGGACGGGCGCTCAAATGACACTGACCCGATGTGGATTGGCGACAAGGTTTTCTTTCGCAGCGACCGCAACGGCGAATTCAATCTTTTTAGCTATGACGTCGCTTCAAAAGACATCGAACAATTGACCAATTTTGAAGATTTTCCGGTGATTCAAGCGGCGGACGGCAACGGCAAGATTATTTTCGAACAAGCGGGATATTTGCATACCTACGACATTGCCGCCAAAGCATCCGCGAAGCTAACGATTGATATTGCAACGGATTTGTTGGAGCTGCGGCCACGCTTTGTGAAAGGCGGACAGTACATCCGCAGCGCGGGAATCTCTCCCACCGGGAAAAGGGCCGTTTTCGATTTTCGCGGCGACGTCATGACTGTTCCGGCGGTAAAAGGCGACCCAAGAAATATTACGGCCACGACCGGTGCACATGAAAAGTATCCGCAATGGTCGCCGGACGGTAAGTCCATCGCGTACTTCTCCGACGCCTCGGGCGAATATGAATTGCACATCAAATCACAGGACGGGAAGGGCGAAGCGCGGGCCATTCCATTGGATGGTGCAGGTTTTTACGCACACATCAATTGGTCGCCGGACAGCAAGCACATCGCTTTCGTTGATAACAGCCGATCGCTGTTTTTGCTGGATGTTGCCGCTGGAAAAACGAAGAAGATCGACGCTGACGAGATGTATTTTCCCGGCGTTTTTCGAGACTCGTTCGGTGACTGGTCATCCGATTCGAAGTGGATTGCTTACACTAAAATCATCGAATCGAATTTTGAGAAAGTCTATCTTTATTCTATTGAGCAAGGAAAGTCATTTAGCGTCACCGACGGCCTGAGCAACACTTCGGATCCTGTTTTCGATCCGGACGGCAAGTTTCTCTACTTTTTTGCATCAACTGACGCCGGGCCGGTGATTAACTGGTTTGACCAATCGAACGCCGATATGGTGATGACGAGTTCGATTTATCTGGCAACGCTGCAAAAAGACGTCATGTCGCCGTTTTCCAAAGAAAGCGATGAAGAAGAGCAAGGCGAAAGCAAAGACGACGACAAGGATGCTGACAAAGACAGTGAAGAAAAATCATCGCCGGAAGACTCAGGCAAGGACGGGCTTCACATCGATTTGGACGGCATTCAGAACCGCATTATTGCCCTGCCGATTGACGCAGGAAACTACTCTCAGCTTGGAGTTGGGAAGTCCGGCGAGGTGTACTACGTCAGCAATACTTACAATTTTTCCGGGCCGTCGAAATTGCACAAATTCGACATGAAGGAGCGCAAAGATAGCGAGGTGATGGAGTTGAACAATTACGTCATCTCCGCCGACGGCAAATCCATGCTGTACAGAAACGGACGCACCTGGGGAATAACTGCCGTCGGTTCAAAGCCGAAGCCCGGGAAAGGCGTTTTGAAAACCGGTGAACTTCAGGTCAAAATTGATCCGGTGAAAGAGTGGGCGAATATTTTTGAAGAAGCCTGGCGAATCAATCGCGACTATTTCTACGACCCGGGAATGCACGGCGCTGACTGGCCTGCAATGAAGAAAAAATACAGCGTTTTTTTACCGCATTTGGCATGTCGCAACGATCTGAATCGCGTCATCCGATGGATGTGCAGTGAGTTGGCCGTTGGGCATCACAGATTGCAAGGGCGCGGGGAAAGATTGAATCGACCGCAGCGAGTCGGCGGCGGACTTTTGGGAGCCGATTTTGAAATCTCGAACAACAGGTATCGCATTGCAAAAATCTTTGGCGGACTGAATTGGACGCCCGATTTGAAATCGCCGCTGACCGAGCCGGGGATTAATGCGGAAGCCGGGGATTACATTTTGGCCGTCAACGGCGCTGAGGTCACGGCTGCTGCAAATATTTACAGCTTCTTTGAAAACACGGCGGGGAAAATTGTCGAATTGACGATTGGGCCAAATCCGAATGACGCCGATTCACGAATCGTCAACGTCGTACCTTTGGCGAGTGAGTACGCGTTGCGAAATCGTGACTGGGTTGAAGGAAATTTGAGAAAGGTGCATGAAGCGACGGACGGGCAGGTTGCATATGTTTACGTGCCCAACACCGCTAGAGCTGGGCATCAATATTTCAAAAGATATTTTTTCCCGCAAGCCAACAAAAAAGCGATCATTGTGGATGAACGTTTCAATGGCGGCGGACAATTGGCGGATTATTACATCGACATCCTGACGCGGCCTTATCAGTCGCATTGGAATTTCCGTTACGGCAAGGATTTGAAAGCGCCAAGCGCTTCGATCCAGGGGCCGAAAGTCATGATTATCGACGAAACGGCCGGTTCCGGCGGCGATTATCTGCCCTGGATGTTTCGGAAATACAATGTCGGTACATTGGTTGGGAAGCGCACCTGGGGCGGTCTGGTCGGCGTGCTTGGTTTTCCTGAATTTATTGACGGCGCAAGCGTGACGGCGCCCAACGTTGCGATTTGGACGAAGGACGGATTTATCGTTGAAAACGTCGGCGTTGCGCCGGATATTGAGGTGGAGCAATGGCCGAAAGACGTTATTCAAGGCAAAGACCCGCAGTTGGAGAAAGCCATCGAAATTGTGATGGAAGAGCTCAGAAAGAATCCGGCGCAAGCGCCCCAAAGACCGGCTTATCCGACGCGTGTCAGGAAATGAATTGGTCTAACCGAATTCGGGTGTAGAAATGAAAAAGCCTCGCAACATTTGCGAGGCTTTTTTTGCACGGGTGGCAGGAATCGAACCCGCAACCCCTGGTTTTGGAGACCAGTGCTCTGCCAGTTGAGCTACACCCGTGTGTAAACAATTTTCTGTTGAGCTTAAAATATGGACTGACGTTTAAAATTGCAAACGATTCGTCGAACAAAGTGGAATACGGCGAGAGTGTTTTGATTTTTCCTACGAAACTCTATCTTTAGCAAAAGGATGAATCCTTCTTAAAATGACTCAATGAACACATCAGCAAATCATATTGAAACCGGGTGTTGCGCTGAAAGCCACGACCACAATTCACGCGGCGCACATATTCACCCGGTGGTGAAAAACCTGAAAATCGCCTTTTTCCTGAACGCAACTTTCACGGTCGTCGAATTTATCGGCGGCGTTTTAACCAATTCAGTCGCGATTCTCTCTGATGCAGTGCATGACCTCGGCGATACTTTTGCCATTGGCGCATCGCTGTTTTTTGAGCGTTATTCGACCAAAGCGCGCGACCGAAAATATTCCTATGGCTACAAACGCTTCTCGCCCTTGGCGGCGATGATCAATTCGATCATTCTTTTTGCCGGTTCTGCAATTATCATTTATGAATCGGCGCCGCGATTGTTGGCGCCGGAAGCGGTGCATGTAGAAGGGATGCTTTTGCTGGCTGTGCTCGGCGTTGCGATGAACGGAGCCGCTGTTTTGAGACTCAAAAAAAGTGGAGACTCTCTCAATCAACGCGCGGTCATGCTGCACTTGATGGAAGACGCGCTGGGTTGGATCGCCGTGCTGATCGGCGGAGTCGTCATGTTAATTTGGAACGTGCCGATCATCGACCCGGTCTTGTCGCTTGCTATTGCAGCTTATATTCTGTGGAACGCCGTTAAAAATCTCAAGCCGGTGTTTCGGATTTTTCTGCAAGCCGTCCCGCAAAACATCGACGAGTTGGCGTTAAAAAAGAAGCTCAAAAAACTTCCCCACGTCAAAGACGTGCATGACGTCCACGTTTGGTCTCTCGACGGCGATTATCATATCCTGACGTTGCACCTGATCGTGCCAGACGATCTTTCGCGAAACGCAATGATCCAGGCGAAAAAAGACGCAATGAAAATTGTTGCTCGCCAAAACGTGCGGCATTATACGATTGAATTGGAATTTGAAAGCGAGAAGTGCGCCTTCGAAAATTGCTGAAGATTTGAGAGACAATTCAAGTTGCGCTTGTCATCTGAAGGAATCATTTGGCTCTATGTCATTTTGGGCGGGTAATTTCCGACGGGATTAGCAAGATCAACCGGATCGCTCATAATCGAATCACTCCTAATTAGTGTCCATCCGTAGCTTGTTCAACTCTATGATAAACAATATTTTACTT
>CAXHAT010000341.1:0-5474 GCA_964014485.1 uncultured Deferribacteres bacterium | reverse complement strand
GCGGCGCACTAACGGCCCAGATGATTCTCGCCCGAGCCCCTGACAAATCCCCGCCTTTTGTAGACAACAATGAAATCAGCGAAATCGGTCGACTCTTGAACGTGACGAGAGTCGTTTCAGGGCGCGTGAGCAGAATCGGCAGTCTCTATGCAATTGCTCTTAAGGTTTCGAACGTGGAGACCGGAGAAGTTTCCGAAAGTTCGAAATCCGCCGTCGGTACGTTGAGCGCGTTCCTCACGACAAGTCTCAAGCAGGCGGTCGATGAGCTTTTTCCGCCGCCGTCTTCAATAACGGTTTCGGGATATGTTCGTTTGGCTTCCGGCGAAGCGCTTGCGGGCGTTTTGATCGAGGTCGGGGACGAGGCTGAGTCGGTTGCAACCGAAGCGGACGGCGCCTATTCATTAGACCTGCCTTTTAATTGGTCGGGCGATATTGCGCCTGTTCTGCAAAACTATACTTTCGCGCCGGACAAAATAAGCGTAGCAGGTGTGACCGAGAATCTCCCGAACCAAAATTTCACCGCATCATTGGATGTTGTTCCGCCGCCTCAATTAGCCAAGACGAAAGGTAAAAGCAAAAAATGGCTGTTGTTTGTGCTTGGCGGCGGCGCAGCGGCAGGCGGCGCTTTCGTGCTATTGTCGTCAGGCGGCGAAAATCCAATTGTGGAACCGCCTGTGGGCTTGCCCCGGCCTCCTGATCCCGACAATTAACCGTCTTTTTAAGTCCAAATTTTATTCAATCCTTCGAGGAAGAATTTGAAAAAATCGATAAAAATATACGGCGCGCTCATTCTTTTATTTATTTGCGCGTTGGCTTTTTCAGGCTCGACGCGTGAAGGCGTTCTCCGACAAGCGACGGTCATATGGTACGCATTGACCGCAGGCGGAGAAATTGCCCAAAGCTCTTCAAATCATCAGCTCGTTTCAACTGTAGGAGAAGCATGGATCGACGCACCCGGCGCCAGAAATCAACTGCAATCCGGTTTTTTAAATGACGGTTTATTTGCCGAACCTGCGGCGGCGTCAATTGCGATTAGCGCACCGTCCGGGCAGACGACCGTGGCTGTCGGCGATATGCTGCCCATCACTTGGCAAACCACCGGCGATGTGCAGAACGTCAATATTGAGCTTTCCAGAAACAATGGCGCCACTTGGGAAACGCTTTTTGCCAACACGCCAAACGACGGTGAAATAGACTGGAGGACCACGCGCCCGCGTTCAGACGGGTGCCTGATCCGAATCAGCGATTTAGGCGGCGTCGCTCAGAGCGTGAGAAGCGGAACTTTTGCGATTGCGCCCGCCCGCGCAGGCGAGATCCAAAAACCCAGCGCGCAGCCAGGCGGAAGTTTACGAACGGCTTATC
Organism: uncultured Deferribacteres bacterium; assembly: GCA_964014485.1. GTDB lineage: Bacteria > Zhuqueibacterota > Zhuqueibacteria > Zhuqueibacterales > Geothermadaptataceae > CAXHAT01. The sequence goes on along the minus strand of CAXHAT010000341.1, from coordinate 4,112 downwards.
GCATGGTCTCGGTTCCGCTTGATCTCGATAATGCGGCGATTCGTTCCGTGCTGGAAGACGATTTTGCAGTCTACGATACAACGAAATGGCGTTTTTTCGACCGGAGAAATGACGCTTACGCTGAATTTCCAGGCACGCGCAATTTTTCGCCCGGACGCAGCTTTTTTCTGATTACGGCGACAAGCGGAATCACGCTGGACGCAGGGCCGGGCTTTTACGTCGCTGATTCAGTGGTTTCCGTTGAGCTTGACGACGGATGGAATATGGTCGCCAATCCGTTTCATGATTTTAATCTGCCGGTGACTGCCATAGAACCGTCGGGGCTTGATTTTATGACCTACAACGGCAGTTGGTCAAGTCCGGCCAGCCAATTGACGGCTTGGGAAGGATACATGGTCAAAGTCAGCGGACCGACGACGTTGAAGATGCGCCTGCCGGACGGATTCGGGAAAACACGTGCGGTGACGGAGTTGCAATCCCGCCGTCCGGAAGAGTGGCAAATTCAAATTGTCGGGCAAGCTGACGTCGCGCGTGACGATGCGAATTTCGCCGGGGTGCGGTATGAGGCGAGAGATGGCTTCGACGATTATGATTTTTACGAGCCCCCGCCCATCGGGGAATATGTCTCCGTCTATTTCCCGCACGATGATTCAGAAGGTTTCATCGAGAAATACAGCGGTGATTTTCGCACTTTAGGCGCTCAAAATTATGAGTGGGACTTTGAGGCAAGAAGTAATATCCAAGGCGTCGTGCAAATTCGTTTTGACGGCTTGCGCGACCTTCCTTCAAACTTTGAAGCAAGACTGATCGATCCTGCGCTAAACATTGCGCTGGACTTGCGACAGGAGCGCGTTTATGAGTACGTCAATCGCGGCGCGCGGACGGGAAGGCCGTTCAAGCTTGTCGTCGGGGACGTTGGTTTTGTCGATCGGCGCGCTGAAGAATATGAAGCGCTTCCGATTGATTTCGAATTGTCGCAAAACTTTCCCAACCCTTTCAATCCATCGACAACGATTCGCTACTCTCTGGCGAAAAACAGCGTGGTTACATTGAGAATATTGGACGTTTTGGGCAAGAGCGTGGCTGTTCTGCTTTCAAATGAAACAAAGCCGGCAGGAAGGCACGCCGTGATTTGGGATGCAACAAACGAAAGCGGCGCTCGCGTTCCAAGCGGCGTCTATTTGTATGAATTGCGGACTTCGGAATTTGTTAAAGTAAGAAAAATGGCGCTAGCCAAGTAATCGGCTGGTGCTTAACAATAGCGAGGAAATGAGATGAAAAAGGCCATATCAATTCTTACCAGCCTGATTCTGGCAAGCACTATTTGGGCGCAGGTGCCGCGCACCATCGCCTACCACGGCTATTTGACCGAAGCCGGGTCAAGCAGTCCTGTTGCGGACGGCGACTACCAAGTCACTTTTCGCTTGTACGACGCCGAAATCGGCGGCAGCGAGCAGTGGCAAGAAGTGCATGCCGCGACGCCGGTTCAAAATGGACTGTTTCGCGTTATTCTTGGCAGCGTCGGCGGGCAGGGCGTTAATCTCGCTTTTGACAAGCCGTACTGGTTGAGCGTGCAGGTCGCCGATGATCCGGAGATGACCCCGCGCGTCGCTTTGACCAGCGTCGGCTACAGTTTGCGCAGCGTAACGGCGGATATGGCGATAGAAATTCCTGACAATAGCGTCACAGTGGAAAAGCTTGCCGACGGCGCGGTGAGCAGTGCCAAGCTCGCGGAGGATGCGGTCAATAATACGAAAATTCTGGATAACGCCATCACAACAGGCAAAATCCTCGACGGCGCCGTGACGCAGGCGAAGTTGGCGGGCGACGTCTCTTTGCCGCTTACCGGAACTGCTGGCGGGGACTTGACCGGAACCTATCCCAATCCCCAAATTGCAGACAGCGCAATAACGCAAGCGAAGCTCGCTAGAGACGTTTCCATTCCACTGTCAGGAACGGCGGGCGGCGATTTAACCGGCGAATTCCCCGATCCCGATATTCGTCAAAATGCCGTCGGAAATAATGAGCTTGACGAAGACGCTGTTGAGACGGCAAATATTTTGGACGGAGCGATTCAAGGGGAAGATATTGGCGACGCCGAAGTCGGCAGTACGCAACTGAAAGAAATTATTGAACTTGGATCATCAGCGACAAAAGGACTTTTTCGTATTCGGGATCGCGACGATGCGGTGAAAATCGAGAGCGGCGTTTTAGATTCTGACGCCGGTTATTTGGAAACGCGCAGCAAGAGCGGAAAAGTGAACGTGCGCTTAAGCTCTCCGGACGGCTCGCCTAACAGCGGCAGTATTGAATTACAAAACTTTAGCGAAAATGTGGTTTTCTCGGCGCAAGCAAGTAATGACAACAACGGTATCATAAATCTGGCTGAAAAGGGCGGTGATGTTCGAGCTTCTGTAGACGTTGCGGAGAACGGCGCGGGGACGCTTTTGCTGAACGGGCCGAACGGCAATAAAAACATACATTTGACTTATACCAGTCTGAACGATGCGGATCATGGCGCTATTCTCGTGGCGAACAGCGACGGCAATACTGTCGGCGCATTGTTTTCGACGAACACAGGCGACGGCTTCATCCAATTAAAGAACACCGGCGGTACTGAGACCATTCGTTTGAATGCAGCAAATGGCGAAATCCGCGGAACGACCAAGAATTTTGTTGTCCCGGACCCGACTAACCCGAATCGCTCTATCCGATATACTTCTCTCGAAGGCCCGGAAGCGGCAATGTATGTCCGCGGAAAAGCAAAATTGAAAAAAGGGAAGGCGACGGTTGTTTTCCCGGAACATTTTCGGGCGTTGGCGGCGCCTTCAACAATCACGATCACGCTGACGCCGCGTTCGCTCAAATCCAAAGGCTTGGCAATCGCGTCTGTCAGCGAGCGCGAATTTACAGTCGGCGAGCTAAGAAAAGGGAAGGGCGAGTATGAATTTGACTATGTCGCTTACGCTGTTCGCAAGGGATATGAAGAATATCCAGTTTATCTTGAAAATGAAAAAAATGTCAGTAAAAACGAATAACCGCTGACAAAAACCTTAGTAAACAATACAACGAAAGCCTGGTCGAAAATTCTAATATTCCGATCAGGCTTTTTGTTTTTTTAACGTCCATTTTGTTCGAATGCAGTGTCTTTTTTACAAAAAGCATTTAATTTTTGCCTGCTAATTGCGTCGGGAGCCGAGTAGGCTATAAGTTGTTATTGAATCACTCTCTAAAATGAAGCGTCTCAAATACGTCATTTTTTTCACTGCGTTCGTTGCGGCCAAATCTCTGGCGGCGCAAACCGGATCAGACCAAGCGGTGCAGCTTTATCAGGAAGCTCTAAAGCTCAGCGATTTAGCGCAAAAAGAAGCGAAATTAAAAGAAGCTATCGCCGTAGACGCCAAGCTGATTGAAGCGCACATCGCTTTGGGAAACGTTTACCTGACAAACAAAACGTCTAACTTGGCAATCGGCGCTTTTAGCAATGCTATCGGCGTCGATGCGCAGAGCGAACAAGCGTTTCTCGGGCTTGGCTTGGCGCACAGGCTGGCCGGGCAAAACGCCGAGGCAAAAGGCGCTTTTGAATATATCACAAAACTCAAGCCTGATTTCGCACCGGCGCATTTTGAACTCGGGGTCACGCTAATCGCCCTAAAATCATATCCAGAAGCTGAAAAGGCGTTGCAACAAGCCGTGCTCCTGAATCCCGAAGGCGGCTCAGCATTTTCTCAACTCGGCCTGCTCTATTTTCAGCAGGGCAAACGTGCTGAATCGAAAGCGGCGTTTCAAAGCGCGCTGAAAAACAACCCCAACGACAGGGTGGCGGCCGACTATCTGGGAAGAATCAATCGGGACGAAAATATAGCGGACTTGATTGGTAAGGCTCGGCGGTCGCTTGCCCAAAAACGATTGCAGGAAGCCAGGCGCTTTGTTGCAGACGCATTAGCCGCTGACGGGGGCAATCGAGAAGCGCGAAGGTTAAAAACGCAGATCGACCGCGAAATCTCAAATTCGCAAAAACAACCTGTTGAGAGACCCAAAGCTTCGGAAGCGAAAAAAAAGGAAGCTGTCGACGCACCAGATCATTATGCGAAAGGATTGGAGCATCTCTC
>CAXHAT010000340.1:0-5517 GCA_964014485.1 uncultured Deferribacteres bacterium | reverse complement strand
CCTTCACAGCTTCAAGAGCTACTTTGGACTTGAACGAAGCGGAAAATTTGCGACGTTTCATGGAGCTTTTCTCCTGCGGTTACATCAGAGTTTTCCACTTTAACCACCTGTCCGAAATATGGGGTCCATTATATCTTTTGCCCGCTCAACGTAATTGTTCGCACAATGTACTCAATCTACAGGAGATTCAAAAATGTCTGAACGAAATAAGGTTGTTATGCGCCGTATCATTGAAGAAGCCTGGAATCAGGGAAACTATGAGGTTATCAAAGAAACCCTGTCGCCGGATTACGTCGGGCATATGATACCAGCCACATTTCCTGCTGGTCCGGAAGGTTTCCGCCAGTACATCCAAATGTATCGAGACGCCATCCCCGATTTGCATATCCAGATCGATGACATGCTCTACGGAGAGGGTAAAGTCGTGTCGCGCGTTTCCGTCCGAGGCACACATGGCGGCCCGATGATGAATATTCCGCCGACACATAAAAAAATAGCAATAACGGGGATGGTCATTACGCGCTTTGAGAACGGCCGGAATGTTGAAATGTGGGGTGAACACGACACATTTGGGCTAATGCAACAAATTGGCGTCATTCCCGCTGAATAGCACCCCGCATCGGTTTTGGCAATTCTATTAGATGCAGAACTGCCAACGCGAAAAACAAATAACTGATGTTACGCACTCTTGGAAATTTCCGAAACGGCGCCTTTACGTCATTCCCGCGCAGGCGGGAATCCAGGAGCTGTGCGCGATTGACTGGATTCCCCGCCTGCGCGGGAATGACTTTAACAGGAATTTCTCTGGTTTCATAGCTGGCGCGTAACATCAGCAAATAACTTGTATCGGAAAACACAAATCTGAAAGAAAGGAAATTAGAATGAAGAAAGAATCAATTCTTGTGTTTTTGTCTTTAATGCTGTTCAACATGGCTTGCGCACAATCGCCGGTGGGAGAAATGAAGTTTCCGGAGGGAACCGTGCAGCATGTTGTGCGTGCCGAAGAAGTTCAATGGAGACCATGTCCGCCCAACTTGCCGTCGGGATGCGAGATTGCTGTTTTGGAAGGGAATCCCCAAAGCCCTGATCTTTTTACGGTGCGTTTCAGGGTCAATGGAGAATTTGTCATGCCGCCCCATACACACCCTAAAGACGAACGTGCAACGGTTTTAAGCGGCAAAGTGGCCGTCGCGTTTGGTAAGAACGGAACCCGTGAAACCGCCAAAGAATTTGGCCCTGGCGACTACTATGTGAATTCGCGGGGCGCGATTCATACAGTTTGGGCAGACACAGTCTCAGTCATCCAACTCACGGGGATCGGTCCCTGGAAAGCGGATTTTCTCGAAAACTCGGGCAAATGATGCGGAAAGGATTGATTGTGATCGTTAAATTGACTGGGCGCAGACAGCTTAAGAATCGATCTTGAAATCATAGACGTTGCATTAAGTGACGGTTGCCGTTATTATTGACCAGTTTTGCATGATGTACCGAGCTCACGCTCTAACATGTTTTCGGTCAGCGCCGCAAAACACGCTGAAGCGTGAACTCCGTACTTGCACCAGATCATGGATTGCTCGTTCACGAATCGTCTTTACCATCGAAGGAAGGGATCATGAAACCAATCGAAACCTTCATTGTTACGCCTGTTTTGCCTGAGAAGCTGCAAGGACTTCGAGAACTTGCTTATAATCTGCGTTGGTCATGGCGGCACGACAGCATCGAATTGTTTCGGCGCCTTGATCGGAATTTGTGGGAAGAATCCGGCCACAACCCCGTGCTCATGCTGGGTCGGTTAAAGCAAAAAAAGCTGCAAGAACTTTCGGAAGACGACGGTTTTCTCTCCGCTTATGACCGAGTTTATGCAAGCCTGAAGGATTATTGCAGTTACCGTAAAACCTGGTACGAAAAAACCTACGGGGAAAGAGAAAAACCGTCGTTTGCATATTTCTCCGCGGAATTCGGCGTCACTGAATGCGTGCCGATTTACTCCGGAGGCTTGGGCATGCTTGCCGGCGATCACCTGAAATCCGCAAGCGAGCTTGGGCTTCCCCTGGTTGGCGTCGGGTTGTTGTACCAACAGGGTTATTTTCAGCAATACCTAAACGCTGAAGGATGGCAGCAAGAATCCTATCCGGAAAATGATTTTTACAACATGCCCATCGAGTTGCAGAAACACGATGACGGCTCCCCAATCACAATAGAAGTCGAATTTCCGGGCCGCAACATTGTTGTCAGAATTTGGCGCGCGCGGATAGGCCGCATTTCGCTCTATCTTTTGGACACGAACTTTGAAGCAAACAGCCAGGAAGATCAGGACATCGTCGATCAATTGTATGGCGGCGATGAGGAAATGCGCCTCAAACAGGAGATCATTCTCGGCATTGGCGGGATGCGGGCGCTGACCGCTTTGGGGATCGAGCCGTCGGTCTGCCACATGAACGAAGGGCATTCCGCTTTTCTTGCTTTGGAGCGTATTCGCATGTTCATGACTGCGCATGCCCTCTCTTTTTCGGAAGCTCGTGAGGTCGCAACGGCCGGCCACGTTTTCACGACTCATACGCCCATCATCGCTGGTCACGACTATTTTGAACCCGAATTGGTTGAGAAATATTTTGGCGGTTTCCGGCAGCGCCTCAACCTGTCGTTAGATGACTTTCTTGCCATAGGCAGGCAAAATCCGGAAAACAAGGAAGAGCTTTTTTGCATGACCATTCTTTCGATGCGACTCTCCAATTATCGAAACGGGGTGAGCCGCCTGCACGGTAAAGTTTCTCGGCGCATGTGGTTGAGCCTTTGGCCGAATGTACCTGAGCATGAGATTCCCATTTCACACATTACAAACGGCATTAACACCAGTTCCTGGATTTCGAAAGAGATGGCGGAACTTTTCCAACGCTACCTCGGGCCGCGTTGGCGTGAGAAACCCGCGGAATCCGGCGCCTGGAAAGGGATCGAAGAAATACCCGCCATCGAACTTTGGCATACGCATGAAAGAAGACGAGAGCGCCTCATAACTTTTGCCCGCCGCAGACTTCGAGAGCAGATTACGCAGCGCGGCGGCTCTTCAGCGGAGGTTCAGGCTGCTGAAGAAGTGTTGGACCCGAAGGCCTTGACGATCGGATTTGCTCGGCGATTCGCCACCTATAAACGGGCAACATTATTATTGCAAGACGAGGAGCGACTTAGAAAACTGTTGACCGATCAAGAACGCCCGCTGCAGATTTTGTTCGCGGGGAAAGCGCATCCAAAAGATGAAAACGGCAAGGAACTGATACGTAAAATTGTTCACTTTGCACGACAAGCGGATGTGCGCCGACGTATTGTGTTCATTGAGAATTATGACATGGACGTAGCGCGCTACCTGGTTCAAGGGGTGGACGTCTGGCTGAATACGCCGATCCGGCCTCGTGAAGCCAGCGGCACGAGCGGTATAAAAGCGACGTTCAACGGCGTCCTGAATTTGAGCGTTTTAGACGGCTGGTGGGATGAAGCCTTCTCCAGTGAAGTCGGGTGGGCGATAGGACGCGGGGAAGATTACGACGACATAGAGCTTCAAAACGAAGTGGAATCCACCTCGCTTTATGATATTCTCGAAAAAGACGTCATCCCGGCTTTTTATGATCGAAACCATGATGGCGTCCCGCGTCGTTGGGTTGCGCTCATGAAGTCATCAATGGCCAATTTGTGCCCGGTTTATAATACAAATCGCATGGTGCAGGAATACACGGACAGATTCTATATGCCCGCGGTCAATTATTTCAAATATCAATCAGACGACAACTGCAGGGTCGCACGAAGTTTAGCTGATTGGAAATCCGATCTCGCAAAAAAATGGCCGCAAGTCTCAATTCAACATGTTGGAGTAGAGCCAAATGAACAGCTCCGAGTCGGAAATGAAATCAAGGTGACAGCCAAAATCCATCTCGGCGATGTATCTTCTAAAGATGTGCTGGTTGAGGTCTTTTTTGGCAATCTGGATACCAAAGGCAATATCATCGCCCCGGATGCAGTAGAAATGAAACATGCTGTCCCTGGGAATAACAAAACGCATATTTTTTCGACTGACGCCGTCAAGCTGACGAACAGTGGACGAATTGGCTATACGTTGAGAGTCTTGCCCTGGCGCAATGATCTTGAAAATCCTTTGGATTTAGGATTGATTAAATGGGCGTAACGGGAAGGCGGCGCTAACGCCAAAGCGCTGTTACTGTACAACCTCGTGCAAAAATTCCATATCAAATTCAGGGCGTTTTCGAAGGCTGTCAAGAATGAAAAACATAGGATGCTATTTTTTGGCCGCTTCTCTAGTCGCAATCATAATCGGCTGCGACAATGAAGGTTCGTATTTTTGCACGCCGTGCGATCGATCATGCGACGCCCTGACTTTTGCGAAATCCGGCAATTGCTCTGAATGCGGCATGCGTCTCGTTCCGTCTGACGGAGCGCGGCGGCAAGATTCGCTCAAGGTGAATGAAATCGACGTCCGCGAAGGCTCGGGCAGTTTTTTGATTGAAGGCGGCGTTGGGCGTGAAGAAAAAACCATTCGCGTTTACTACCATAAGCCGAAAAATTTCAGCAGCAACTCGCCTGTTCTTTTGGTTATTCCGGGCGCAGGCAGAAACGGGGACAGTTATCGCAACGCCTGGGTTGAAGCGTCTGAAAAATATAGCGCGCTCATTTTATCCCCGACATATTCCGCCAAGAATTATGGTTTTGGCGATTATCATCTAGGCGGATTGATCGAGAACGTGCAAATTCGCGGCGTTCCAATCGCGAAAGCTGATCCGACAATCAGAGTATGGCGGCTAGACGATTCGGATTTGACTTTTGAAGTTAACCCGGAACCGGCCAAGTGGATTTTTCAAGATTTTGATCGAATTTTCGAAAGCGTTATTGAAGCTTTAGGTTCGGCGCAAACCACGTATGATATTTTCGGGCACTCCGCCGGCGGTCAAATATTGCATCGATTTGCGCTTTTCCACCCTGACTCCAAGGCCGACAGAATTCTCGCCTCAAATTCCGGGTTTTATACAACACCGGACTCGCTGCTCGGGTTGCCGTTTGGGATTAAGGCGACTGGCCTGGACGCATCGGATCTCAAGAAATCATTCCAGAAAAAATTGGCCTTGTTTATCGGCGAGCTCGATAATGAGAACGAGACGCGAGGCACTCGCTTGCACACGCCGATAGCGGATCAACAAGGACTCCACCGTTTGGCCAGGGGAAAATATTTCTACCAAGAAGCGCAAAAGCTTGCAGATCAGATGGGCGTGGAATTCAATTGGGAGTTGGTCGTCGTTCCTGGCGTTGGGCATGATCATGAAAAAATGGGGCAAGCCGCAGCCAGTTTTCTTTTTGGAAAGACAGACTAATTTGCATCCCGCGTCCACAGAATTGACGCAAGGAGCAAAGTTTTAACTGATGTTACGCGCAATAAAGCATTTCCGAGACTCAACCGAAACCAGCATCTCATTACGGCTCGTTCCCAAACTCCGGTTTGGGAATGAAAATGGGCGC
>CAXHAT010000339.1:0-5522 GCA_964014485.1 uncultured Deferribacteres bacterium | reverse complement strand
CTCGGAGATGTGTAGACGAGACAGAGTTCTAAGACGGCCACCCCCTCTCTTCCGCCGCGCCAGCGCGGCGGAAGAGGGGAAAGTGGGCATTTTGCGCATCACCGGGCTGAAGCCCGGCGCTAATGAGACAGCTTTTGTCTCGGGACTCAGGATGTGCGTTGCCGCACGTAAAATCAGTTGCCCAGGAAATTTTCGACTGTTCTCTAAAATTTCCTGGGTAATTTCAGAAAACTGTTTTCTCATGAGGCAAAGCAAGCTTTGCACTCCCTGCCAAGGCCCGTTAAGAAAATCACTTCTTTTGCCAAATTGCTTTCCCGACAAAGAACGGGCCAAGAGAAGTCATGTACTGCGAGGTTTGCTTGGTTTTACGCATACGCTCAATAATTTTGGACAATGGCGTCAGGTTTTTCCCGAGTAGAGCAATCACCATATCGTTATCGCTCATGTCCAAACCGTAGCAGGCGAGACGAACGTCCGTGCCGTGTCCGGCTTGGCTATAAGCGCGGCCAATACCGCCGTGCTCCATTAAAATCGTGCGCTGCTCGTTAGCGGAAAGCTGCTCGAAGGCGCCGCTGCGACGCAACGGGTACCAAATCGCCCACGGCATTTCGGGATCGGCGACTTTTTTGAGCGGATTGGTGACAAGCGTCGCTTCAAGGTCTTGCTCGTAGCCGATGCTGTAGGTTCTGCCAAACATCGTCAACTCAGGCTTCGGCGACAAATCGATAAAAGGCTCTGAATTGAGGAGTTGGCGGAGATCGGTTACAAACCAATCCGGCTGTTCATGACAAAACAAAAGCCCGATTCCTTGCGGATCATTGAGATCAGCATAAACGACCGACCGAACTTCAGTTGCATCTAGTTTCTCGATGATTTGACCCGTGTTTGTGCAATCGCCGAAGGCCAGCAATTGCATATAAATTCTGCGGTTAAGCGAGATCGGCTGCCCGTCGGCGTTTTTCCCGAATTCGTCAAGAACAATGCCGTTCGGGGTTTGTCGTTGAATGTCTAATGCCATTTTTTATCCTGATTGTTGAATTGTAACAAAATCTTGTGCGCTCTGCGACGTATTTATGGATTGATGGAATGTTGGATTCATGAGAACAACAATCCAATATTCCACTAATCCAATACTCCATCAATCCTTCAGCCACTTGGCGGCGTCTTTTGCGTGGTACGTGATGATTAAATCGGCGCCGGCGCGCTTGATGCTGGTCAATTTTTCCAACGTTGTTTTCTTTTCGTCGAGCCAGCCGTTCGCCGCCGCGGCTTTTACCATGGCGTACTCGCCGCTCACGTTGTAAGCGGCCAGCGGCAACCCCGGGAACGCTTGCTTAACGCGAGAAATGACGTCGAGATAGGCCAGCGCCGGCTTGACCATGAGAAAATCCGCTGATTCCTCGACGTCGTTTTTGGCCTCGCGCAGCGCTTCCTGAACATTTGCAGGATCCATTTGGTGCGTCTTGCGGTCGCCGAATTTTGGCGCGCCGTCGGCTGCGTCGCGGAACGGCCCGTAGAACGCCGACGCATATTTGACGGCGTAGGACATGATCGGCAGATTTGCAAATCGCGCTTCGTCCAGCGCTCGTCGAATCGCGGCGACCATGCCGTCGATCATGCCGCTGGGCGCGACTATATCGGCGCCTGCTTGTGCGTGCGACACTGCCGCTTTTTGTAAAATCTCCAACGTCTGGTCGTTCAAAACATTCCCGTTTTCATCCAGAACGCCGCAATGGCCGTGATCGGTATATTCGCAAAGGCAAACATCCGTGATAACCGCGATTTCGGGGGCGGCTTTTTTAATCGTGCGCACGGCTTGCTGCACAATACCGTCTTCGGCGAAATTCTCCAGCCCGACCGGGTCTTTTTTTGCCGGAATGCCGAAAAGCATAACCGCAGGAATTTTCAACGAAGCAATCTCTTCCGCTTTGGCGGCCAATTGATCAATTGAAAGCCGAAATTGTCCGGGCATTGAGGATATCTCGTCTCGCACGCCGCGTCCGTGTTGGATGAAAAGCGGATAAATGAAATCGTCGACGCTCAAACGCGTTTCGCGCACCATCCTTCGGAGCGTCGGCGTTTGCCGCAGCCGGCGCAGTCTAGTTTGTGGGAAAGAGTTCATTCTTCCTCATTTGAAATGTCGCGCAATGGCGTCCGCCAGCGCGTCTATCGTATATTTTTCCGGCATAATAGCGACCAGAAGTCCGAATTTTTCGGCTTCTTCGGCGGTGCTTGGCCCGATGCACGCGACGACGGTTTCAGGGCGCAGTTTCAAACCGGTGTTTTCGAGAATCCGCATAAAATTACGCACACTCGACGGGCTGGAGAATGTGACGGAGTCAAAGCCGTTTTTTAGCTCGGAGACAATCGCGCTCGTCGGCTCGACCGGAACGGTGTCGTAGAGCGGAATGTCGTCAACGCTTGCGCCGCGCTCTTGTAAAATGTCCACGATTTGCGGTCTGCCTATTTTGGCGCGCGGTAAAAGAATGCGCTGACCCTTGATATCGCCCAAACTCAAAGCCAGATTTTCCGCAGTGAACTTTTCCGGCACAAAATCCGGCGCGCCGTAGCGCTCGGGCAAGCTTGCCGTCGTCGCATCGCCAACAACAGCTATTTGGGGGCGCTGCGAAAAATCAAGTTGGAAAGATTGCGCGGTTGCTTCAAAAAAGCGGACGGCGTTCGCGCTAGTGAAAATTATTATGTCATACTTTGAAAAATTCTTCAAAGCAGCAAGCAGCGGCTCCGCTGGTAAAGCTTCAAAAGTAATGGTCGGACAAACCAACGGCTCCAGTCCACGCGCGCGTAATTTTTTAGCAAATTCACCGGACTGTTCAGCGCTGCGCGTCACGATGATACGCCTTTTTTCTGAAACGGAGCTTTCTGCGCCGTTCAAGAATTGATCAACGCCCCGCTCTCTAAAAGACGCCGCTAATTCCCCGCTTATCACAGCCGAATCGCTGCCGGAATTCTGATCATGCAAGTATTCAGTCGCATTCGCGTTCCCAACCCAGGCGGATAATTCGAACGTCGCATCTTTTTCTTGCGCCAAAGCGGCAATCGGTGCGGAACAGCCACCGCCAAGCCGGGCGAGAAAATCGCGCTCCGCCGTGACGCACGCGGCAACGTCCAGGCAATGAATCGCACGCAAAAACTCTAAGGTTTCGTGATCGTCCGCACGGCATTGTACGCCCAACGCGCCCTGCCCCGGCGCAGGTAGAAGGCCTAAATTATCGTCCGTGACAAGGTTTTCCAAGCCAAGTCGTCGAACGCCCGCTTTCGCCAAAATAACGGCGTCATACTCGTCTGCTTTCAAAGTTTTTCGGATGCGCGTGTCGATGTTGCCGCGAATAGAAATAATGTTCAAATCCGGACGCAGCGAGAGCAATTGGGCTTTCCGGCGCGGACTGCTGGTGCCGACAACGGCGCCGCCAGGCAATGTCGCCAGCGTCCAGCCGTTTTTTGCGATCAGAACGTCCGCTGTTGTTTCGCGTTCAGGAATCGCGCCCAATGTCAATCCTGACGGCTGTTCGACTGGCAAATCCTTTAGAGAATGCACAGCCAGGTCGATTTCGCCGTTGTGTAGCGCCTGCTCCAATTCCAGCGTAAACAAGCCCTTGCCGCCGATCTGCGCCAGGGGTTTGTCCAAAGTTTTGTCGCCCTTGGTCACGAAGCGGACAAGCTCACAGGCGAGTCCCGGCCATGCGTTCTCCAGAAGGGCGGCGACGTGTTTGGTTTGCGTCAACGCAAGCTGCGATTGACGCGTTCCGATTCGCAAATTTTTCATATAAAGTTACAGGCCGAAAAGGGTGCGCACCGCCTTGTCGTATTCTTGTCCATTGTTGTTTTCGGCTTCAATGCGCAACTGACGGGAAGGCGCGTGGAGCAGTTTTTTAACCAATGAGCGCGAGAATTGATGAATGTGGTCGAGCGTTTCAGGCTCCAGATCAGGCATATCCTTAAAGAGACGGTCTAATTCGGCGATTCTGATTTTGTCCGCCTTTTGATACAGCTCGGTGATGACGGGACGAACCGATAGTTGCTTTAGCGCTTCCTCAAACTCACGCATGGCTTCAGAAATAATTTGCTCGACTTGCGGAATGGCGCGTTTGCGTTCTTCCAGCGCTTCGTCCAAATGACTTCTGAGCGCATCCATGCTGAAAAGCGCCACGCCGTCGAGATTCTTGGCTTCGTCTTCAACGTCGCGCGGAACGGCGATATCGATGATGAGCAATGGTTTTGAGCGATCCGCCAAAATTTTTTCCAACTGCGTTTTTCGTAAAACCGCTTTTTGCGCACCGGTGGCGGTAATCAAAACATCGGCGGTTTGCAACACTTGCGGCAACGCTTCCATGGGATACGCTTCGCCGTGGTATTGCTGCGCCAAAGATTCCGCTTTGCTCAAAGTGCGATTCAGCAGCGAAACCTGAGTCACGCCCTGTCCTTGCAGCGCTTTCAACGTAAGCTGGCCCATTTCGCCCGTTCCCAGCAGTGCGACATGTCGGCGGCTTAAATCCCCCAGTCGGCGTTTTGCCAGCCGCACCGCGACGGCGCTGATGCTGGAAGCGTGGCGGCAAATGGCAGTCTCCGTTCGGGCGCGCTTGCCCGCCTGTAAAGCGATTTGAAAAACTTGCTTGAGAATTGGCCCGATGCTGCCGAATTGTATGGCGATTTGATGCGCTTTCGTAACTTGCCCCAGGATTTGCGTTTCCCCTAAAATCTGTGATTCTAGACCGCAAGCAACGCGACACAAATGATGAACGGCGTCTTCGCCGACATGATACTGCAAAAACGGAGAGAAACGTTCTTCCGAAACATCCAACATTTGGGAGAGCGCAGCGCGGAGGCCGTCCGGGGACGCTGAGGTCTCTGCGTAAAGCTCGACGCGGTTGCATGTTGAAATAAGAATAAGCTCTGAAATTTCGCAGCCGTAGAATCCCGGATTTCGGCCAACGTTATCATATATATTTTTCAATGTTTTATCTGCGAAAGCGAGCTCTTCTCGAACGGAGACGGGAGCGGTGTGATGGCTCAACTCCAGGCATATTAAAGACATGTCAGATCAACTATATTACATTTGTGTATGCGAATTACAAATAGTGCGGCGTTTTAGCGAATATTTCGCTTTAAGAAAACGCCGATCAACTCTAATTACTCCGAGAAAGGCAACATCCACGCCAACGATATTTCCTGCCATGACGGGACCGTCAAAAACGCCCGGGGTTGTCATTCTGGAGGAATCTTTATGATCGCTTGGGCAGCATACGCTCAAAAATTCAAGGAGCAGATCAAAAAAAGACGCTTGCAGTATGACACTGTCGGGTTTTTCGACAGCTTCGGAACCGGGTCAGGGTTAAATCCGACATTCCGCACGTCAATTGTCGCATTTGAAATCATTTGTTGAAAGAGCGCTTTTTCGACAATTTTAGTTCGGCTGCAAGACTTCTTTTGCGCCTGAAGAGATTTTGCATCTCATTAGCCCCGGCTTTCAAGCCGGGGTTTTGGTAAAATCACACTTTTCTTCT
>CAXHAT010000338.1:0-5532 GCA_964014485.1 uncultured Deferribacteres bacterium | reverse complement strand
GATTCCCGCCTGCGCGGGAATGACGTAAAAGCGACGTTTCTCTGGTGCTGCTTGAAAAATTTCCAAGAGTGTGTAACATCAGTTCATAATTATAAGGATCGCCGTAACGAAATGCGCTTTATCGTAAAGCTCTATCCACAGACCATTCTCAGCGAAAATTACAGTGGAAATTTTGATTTTTTGTTCGAGCAGATCAAAATGGCGGGGATAAGCGGCGTTATCGTACCGGTTTTTCAAGGCAGCCGTTTGCTGTTTGAAACCCCTGGTCAAAATGACTCTGCCGCAGGACACAATTTTTTACTTTTGCAGGAAAAGGCGCAGGAACACGGCGTTGGTTTTATCCCGGAATTCCCTGTTTTTCACGATCCAGACACCTATCAGGCCCTGGAGCAGTACCGCCCGGTGAACCTTGAAAGGCGCGTCGGTTTTGATTCGGACTGGTATGCGCCGATTTGTCCTTCCAACGAGCATTACCGCAACTATCGCCTGGGTTTAATTAAGGACGCATTGCGTCTTTTTGAACCGGCGATTTTCAGTCTTGATTTTTTGCACTACCCTTACCTTGCCACTGCATCTCAGCACGTCTCGCCTTCCAGCGTCCCGGATTTTTGCCATTGCGATTTTTGTCAGTATCAATTCGCCGCTTTTTCAGGGCGGGAAAACCCGATGCAGGACATGGAATCGTGGTATCGCTTCAGGGCGGAAAATCTGACCATTGTACCGGTTCTTTTAAGCGAGGATTTGGAACGACGGGGCGAAAAATCAAGCATTATGGTTCAGGTTCCGCCGGTGGCGTTCGACTCTTCCGTTGAGGCGTTGCGACGACTAACCGGGCAGGATTTACAGCAGTGGCGAAACATCGTCGACGTTGTCTCTCCGCACATGTATCTCAATCAAACCGGTTTTGGGCCGGATTGGGCTTTGAACAATCTCGCGGAAATCATCAACGCTACGGAAATGCAAGTCACACCGGAAATTGATCTTCCGCAAGATGCGACGGAGTTCACCGAATTGTTGGTTTTACATGATTTTCTGGATGAATTGCAGGACGGCGGGGTAAAGGCCGTTTCTATTTTTCACTGGGGCGCGATTGAAGAGAATCCTGACATTATGGAAGTTCTAGCTGAATTCAGCGGTGAAGATGAATAGCCAGGCGCAAGGCTTTTTCATTTTCGCAAACCAAACCGCCAGCTAACGGCCTCCCATGACATTCACTCAGATTTTGTGCATTCAAAAAACTGCACAAAAAA
Source organism: uncultured Deferribacteres bacterium (assembly GCA_964014485.1). Taxonomy (GTDB): domain Bacteria; phylum Zhuqueibacterota; class Zhuqueibacteria; order Zhuqueibacterales; family Geothermadaptataceae; genus CAXHAT01. Next base: position 4,282 of record CAXHAT010000338.1, on the reverse strand, counting down.
ACGCCGCCGTTCGGAAAATCAATATTCCGAGACGGCGGCGCTTTTGGTTAGTTGACCAGCATGCTGTGACTACTCGTTCTTTTTCTCGCGCCTTTTTGCGGAGTCTGATGATTTGCTCTTCGAAGAGTCACGAGATTTTTTTACCGTCATTTTGCTCTTAGACGATTTTGCCTTGGGACGGCTTTTAGACTCATCCCGGCGAACGGTTTTGCGAGAAACGGCGCTGCGATTGGATTCCTTGCGCGATTCGCTTTTGATATCTCGCCTTTTATCTTCAGAGCGCCTCTTTTCATTCTTGTTGTAGATCGGTCTCTTCTGATCTGATTCGCGCGACTTGCCTTTTTGCAAACCGTACGCATCGTCACGATCCCGCCGTTCTCTTCGGTCATAATCCCTGCGCTTCTGTTCGTTGCGCTTATCCCATTTCTTGGGATAGGTTTTGCGCGAGTAGTAGCGGTCATCCCGATCTTTCTGTTCATAAATAATGACCGGCCTGCGTGAACGGTAGGACCAGCGATCATTCCAATGATATTTGCGTTTATAATTGTGATGATGCGGTCTGCCGATATACACGTTTCTTTGCAGAATGATCGGACGGGTAAAGGCGTTATAACCGAACCTTAACAGATGGTTGTTCCACGAGACGTCCAGCCTGAGTCGGCGATTGCCAATGCCGACATGAAACCCGGGCCTGTCATAGCGAAAATCGTAGCAGAAATCCGATATTTCGTCCAGCAGCCAATCATTCAAGAAAACCGGACGGCGCGTCGCGATGACGCTGATGTACGCCGTGCCTTCAAGGCCATAAAAATAGAGCGGGCTGTCGTCGTGCAGCAATCGAGACAAACGATACACTTCGCCGCCCCAAAGCTTACGCTGCCGACGGGGACGCTCGGGATAGATTACGTTTGCATAGCCGTGCGGATCTATAACCATGACGGTTATGTAAGCATCGCGTCGGGGGCGGATGAAAACTTCGAGTTCGTCATCGGAGCAGAAGGGCGAATCGAAGCCGTGCTCCATCCAAACGTCAACTTTCACCCGGCTGTTTTTATAAGGCCCGGCGTAGCCTTGGCTCGCCGTCGCAAAAATTGCGATGATGGCGAGCAGCAATATTTTTTTTATCCTTTTTCGCATTTGATGTTCTCCTGAAAATGTTCTTCTCCAAATCCTGCGAATTTACCTTTCCGTGACCTTGGGGACGGCCAACAGCTCGGGGTTTCCTTCATCAACCTGGTACGCCCAGTCGAATTCGATAAAATCCTGATCGACGGCGACGACGCGAATTTTGGCGTAGTGATTATCATGCGTCCAAAAAATGTATGTATGGCCTGGGATGGCTTCGACGTAGCCTAATTCCGACCAGCCCGCGTCCGGCGCATAGCTAACGTCATCCATAGATTCCGTGTAGCCGTAGTCTTGAATATCAGTGTCATCGGAAAAAGTATTGATAAAATGGCCGCCGCTCTGTGGGTGATATTCAAAATAGATGTCCGTGTCGGCGTGCTGAAAATGCTGTGAATTGAACGTCGAAAAATCGTAACCGGCGACTTCTGGAAAACGGTTGAAGTCGAAGATGCGTTCGCCGTAGCCTTCAGGACGCGGCGTATCGTGAACCAAATCCGGGCTCAAATCACTTTCATTGCCGTCAAAATCAAAGGCGGTCACAGCGTAATAATACGTTTCGCCGTTGATGACATCGCGGTCGGTATAAACGTTAGAGCCTAACGTCGCAATGATCGAGAAATTCGTGGTTGCGTTGTCGCTGCGATAAACGTTGTAACCGTTCAAATCGCGCTCGCCGTTTTCAAACCAGGACAAGAAAACTTCCTGATCGCCGGTTGTGCTGACCACGCCGCGCGGTACGGCGGGCGGCTCCGTGTCGATCGGATCGACGACGGTTTCATTGATTTCACAGCCAAAACTTGCCAGTGCGACAGAAAGTGCGATATATGGTAATTTATTTTTGATCATTTCTTCACCTCGTAGTATGCATAATGAATTCGTAACCAACTAACGCAACGCCCATGCCAGAGACGTTCTTTGGATTGAATTCCATTTCTATTGCTTTAGCAAGCACAAAAATTCAGTTTTGAACCAATGTCTTGTTGCGAATTCACATCACCGCTGAAACGAAGTTTACACTGACGATTTTCATATACGTTGGACTCAAAATGAAATTCTGTTTGTAATTTTCGCCAAGGAATTGTATAATCGCTACTCTTTTCGACAGCCAATCCGGTTGGCTGAAAATTTTATTGCAGAATTTGTTGTTTTAAATACATGTTTTTCGCCCGAGGAGGTGAGTTGTCAGCGCCCGCGTTCATGAGAACGCCGATTAATTTCAAAAAATTTATGAACCTAAAATCTGACTGAAGGAGGTCAGCGAAAACATGGAAGTCAAAGTTTATGACAACAACATTGACAAAGCGCTGAAAGCACTCAAGCGTTCGATGCAACGCGAAGGGATTTTCAAGGAATTGCGGAATCGCCGTTACTACGAAAAGCCTTCCGACAAGAAGAAGCGCAAACAAAAAGAAGCGATGAAAAAGCGCGCAAAGGCCATTGCAAAATTTGGCCGTTAAGATCGAGATGTTTTCAATAAAAGCCCTGTTCAATTGAGCAAGGCTTTTTGCTTTTTGGCAGCGATTCCCGCCTTTTATGGTTCCAAAACCTGAGACAGCACGCTTCTCATTTCTGTGATTTTTGCAAAGCGTTCTTTGGGATTTTTGTACATCGCTTTTTGTAAAACCTTGCCTAACGCCAAAGGCAATTCCGGGTTAATTTGCGATAAATCAGGCGCCGCGTCATTTAAAATTGCCAGCGCCAGCGCAACCGGAGATTCTTCTTTAAAAGGTCGTTCGCCGGAAAACAACTCGAAGAGCAAGACGCCAAACGAAAAAATATCCGACCGAAAATCCACATTTTCTCCAGCAACCTGCTCCGGCGACATGTAGGCCAAAGTCCCCGGCGTCCCGCCAGTTTTGGTTAGATTCCCCGCGCTTTCTTCTAAAATCTTTGCAACGCCGAAATCCAGAATTTTAACCGTCTCGCTTTTTGTCACCACAATATTTTCCGGTTTTAAGTCACGGTGCAAAACGGCTGCGGCATGTGCGTGCGCAAGGCCGTCAGCAATTTCTAACGCGATTTTGAGCTTCTGGTGAAATGAAACTTCCTTTCTCGCCGCCCAACCCCCCAACGTTTCACCTTCGACAAATTCCATCACAATAGCCGGTGCGTTCTCAAATTCCGTGATCTCAAAAATTGTCGCGATGTTGGGATGATTCAGGCGCGAGGCCGCGCGCGCTTCCTGCAAAAACCGCTTTTGCCATTCATCGTTTTTCTGATCTATCAACACTTTAACGGCAACGACGCGATCCAACCGTGAATCGTGCGCCTTAACCACCCGCCCCATCCCGCCTTGTCCCAATTCGCCAAGTACTTGAAAACGTCCGGCGAAAGTTTCCACAAAATCATCTTTTTCTCGGCTGGTTTGATCAGAAAATTTTTCCAAAACCCAGCGTTCAAAAAAGGCGTTTCCAGCAAAGGCCTTCTCTTCCTGATTACGCAGATACCCAAGATGAGTCAGACGAGAAATCTGCGTTTGAATTTTCTCGTCCCGATCTGAAATCCGAGACTTCAGTGCATCCAGCGATATTCCTCCTGACTGCGCAACGACAGTCATAATTTCCCGCTCGCCGACCGTCAGGTTTTTGTAATCAACGACAAAAAAATTCGAAGCCGCGTCGTCCTGCATGATTTCTTCAGCGGCTTCATCCAAACCTTGACCTTCGAAAAGCCGCTTGCAGAGGATTTGGGCCAAAAACGGATGGCCGCCGGTAAGTTCGCAAATGCGCCGAATCAATGCCGGATCAAAACCGGCGGAAGCTGTCAGTTGATTTATGTTCTCTGAGGAGAAAAACCGAATGTACAACGGCGGCAGGAATCCGTGCAAAAACGGAGAAGTCTCGGAAGCGTCGTCGGCCTCCAAGCTTAAAAGCCTTTTCGTTCCCGTCAGCACGGTGATTTGACTTTCGCTCTGCTGGAGAATGCGTCTCAGCTTGGGCAGAGCTTGCGGCGTATTCTTGGCTAAATTCAGCAACTCTTCCGCTTCGTCGCAGAGCAGAACCAGCGTCAGATTCTTCGCCGTCGTCTTTTTGCGGAAAGCCCGCAAGATTTCAAACAGCGACAGGGATTCAAATTCATCGACTTTGACGTCAATCCGTTCCAATCGCGAACCGAGGTCTTCAATGCTTTCAAGCAAAGAATCCCGGAAACCCTC
>CAXHAT010000337.1:0-5554 GCA_964014485.1 uncultured Deferribacteres bacterium | reverse complement strand
GCCCAAAATAATCAAGTACAACAAAATCAAAAGCTTAACTGAACATAAGGTCTATTGATGATCGCCTAAAAAGGCAGCTTGTAATGGAAGAAATGCTTAAAAAAATTAGCTGATATTTCGCTGCGGCAGGCTCGCTCTGTTTGGAACAGTTTGCGAAAATATCAAGCGTGTGGCTTGCGGTGTTTTCTGTGAATTTCGAGGTAGGCAACACTACCTGCCACAGAGCAAAGCTGTTAGGAATCGCCTAGCTGCAGGAGAAGCTTTTCCTTCAGACTCCTGCTTCACGCCGCTGGCATCAGCAAATACGGCATCTACGGTGTCTGGTTGTGTATGGCTAAACCAGTTCTTGGGGTATCATTCAAACAAAGCAAGATTGCATGAAAACTATCCGGAATATCGCATTTATCACGATGCTCTTGGTCCCCGCACTTCTCCACGCACAGCAACCGCCGAGTGCGCAAGCGTCGAAGCTTGCCACGCCTCCTCTCATCGACGGTCGACTCGACGACATTGCGTGGTCGAGAGTCGAATCGCTTGCAGGTTTTACCCAGCGCGAGCCTTCCGAAGGCCAGCCCGTATCCCAAAAAACTGAAGTGCGTGTCGCCTATGACGACGAGGCGCTCTACATCGGCGCCTGGCTTTTTGATGAAAATCCATCAGGAATTGTCGTTGGTCAAACGTTGCGCGACGCTTCGCTCAATGATTCCGACGCTTTTGTCGTTGTGCTCGACACCTATCTTGATCGTCAAAACGCCTTTGTTTTCGGAACGACACCGGCGGGCATTGAGTACGACGGTCAGGTCGCAGGGGAAGGCGTGGGCGGCGGCGCAGGGGGCGGTCGCCAGCGGCGCGGATCGGCGGGCGGCTTTAATCTCAACTGGGACGGCTCATGGGATGTGGCCACGACGACGGATGACCAGGGTTGGTACGCTGAAATGCGGATTCCCTTCTCAACGCTGCGTTACAGTAAAGGCGGGCCGCAGGATTGGGGTGTGAATTTTGAACGGAAAATCCGGCGCAACAGCGAGCAGTCAATGTGGGCGCCCCTGCCGCGACAGTTTGACGTCTACCGAGTCTCCCTCGCAGGCACGGTCACGCTGCGGGCGCCATCCAAACGCACAGTGACGATCAGCCCTTACGTGCTTGCGGACGGCATTAAGGATTATCAAGTCGTGTCGCCGAAGATCGACTACGGAAGCGAAATCGGCGGCGACGCCAAGATCGGCCTCAACCAGAGTCTCACCCTCGATCTCACAGTGAACACCGATTTTGCACAAGCCGAGGTCGACGACCAGCAAGTCAACCTGACTCGCTTCAGTCTCTTTTTTCCAGAGAAACGCGCGTTCTTTTTGGAGAATGCGGGCACATTTGCGGTAGGCGCCGGCCGTTCAGCCGAACTCTTCTTTAGTCGCCGTATCGGTCTTTCCGGCGGACAGGAAGCGCCGATCCACGCCGGGGCTCGACTGACGGGCAAAGTCGGTGATTTTCAGATAGGTCTGCTCAACATTCAAACCGGCGACGTTTTCGGTCTCGATGAAGACACTGGAGAGATCGAACAAGTCGCGCCTAACAATAACTTTGGGGTTTTGCGCGCTTACAGGGAATTCGGCAATCGGACGCAACTCGGCGCCATCGTTGTCTCACGCCTCAATACTTCAGATACGGACGATTACAATTTGACCTACGGCGTTGATGGTCGGCTGGGCATAGGCGACGCACTGACGTTCGACGGCTGGGCAGGCTTGACGACCACGTCCACCGCCCGCAAGGAAGCGACTGGTTTGGATTTCGATAACGGCGAGTTTGGCTTCGCCGGCGGCATGCGTTATGTCACGCGCGACTGGCAGATTTCCGCCGGATACAGGCAGATTCAAGGCGGCTTTAACCCGGAAGTCGGCTTTGTGAACCGGCGAAACTACCGCCATATGAATTACCGGATTCTCCGACACGTCCGCATGGCAAGCGTTCCTTGGTTTCGGGAATTCCGACCGCACGTTTCCGGGCGAGTGTTTTGGACGCTGGCAGGCTTCAATGAGTCATATCTCTTCCATTTCGACAATCATTTCGCCTTTGAGAACGGCGCGTTTTTTCAACTCCCCGGTTTCAATCTTGTCGGCGAAGGACTCGAAGAGCCGTTTGAAATTCGTGAAGGCATTATTATTCCGGCCGGAACGTACCACAACGCTGACTGGGAATTCAGAGCGAACACGAATCGCGGCGCCCCGCTATCGCTATCTGGCGGCTGGGGACTGGGCGGATTTTACAATGGGACGCATTTTGGTCCAACCGCGACTCTGGCGTATCGCTACGCCGACAAGCTCACCGCAAGCCTGCGCGCAAACTATTTCGATGTGCGTCTTGATCAGGGCAACTTTAAAACCGCTGTTGTGCGTTTCAATGCGTCATATTCATTCACGCCGCGCCTCTACCTGCAGACGAACATCCAATACAACGACGATATTGAAGACGTCAGTACAAACATCCGGTTTGGCTGGCTCAACGCCGCCGGTACGGGGCTTTTCATCGTGTGGAACGACACGAATCATCGCGGCTCGCTCGAACGCACGGGAATTGTTGCAGGGCCCAAGCAGCGTCAGCTCGTCGTCAAGTACAGCAGGCTGTTTGATACGACATGGTAGCTCGACAGAGTTCGCCGACGTTTTTTGTCTCACAATGAAACGCTTCTTAACAACAGTGCGATTTGAACTCAAGAATTGTTCTTGAAACACTGGTATAGCGAATGCTCAAGAAGTATTTGAGAATCACTTTTCGCAATTTGATCACGCACAAATCGTATGCGTTGATCAACATTTTCGGATTGGCTCTGGGCATGGCCTGTTGCCTATTGATCCTTGCGTACATCGGTTATGAATTCTCTTTCGACGGCTACCACAAAAACAAAGACCGTGTTTACAGGGTCATTTCAGAAGCGACCACATTAGGCAAGACGCGGGAGGTCGCCATCGCACCGGTGCCGCTCGCAGAGACGTTGGTGAACGATTTTCCTGAAGTCGTCGACGCCGTTCGATTCATGCCGACAGTCAAGCGAGCTTTCAATTATGAGGGGACGAAGTTCTTTCAGACAGGCGTTTTCTATGCCGGTCAGTCGGTTTTTAAGATTTTTTCCTTTGAACTGGTGGAAGGCAATCCGGCCACGGCTTTGGAAGCGCCGTTTACCATGGTCGTGACCGAGGAAACGGCGCGAAAATATTTTGGCGATGAAAACCCGATTGGAAAAGTTGTCCAATGGGACAATAATTTCGAATACACGGTCACCGGAGTGATGAAGGCGCCGCCGCCGAACTCACATTTTACTTTTGAAGTGCTGGCCTCTTTTGCCACGCTCATCAAGTACGATCCGCGATTGGGCAGTTCCTGGAGCGCAAGCTACGCGACTTATCTTTTGCTGCAAGAAAACACCGCTTTGGCCGTCTTCAAAAAAAAGCTCGAAGATTTCAACGATCAATATCTGAGGCCAATCTTTAAAGAACGCGGTGATGAAGAGGGCCGCATTGCTCTCCAGCCTTTACCAGACATTCATTTGGGTTCAAGTTTCGAATACGAATTGGGCGTGAACAGCGACATGAACGTCATCTATACGTTTTCAGGAATAGCCGTCGTTATCGTCGTGGTCGCGTGCATCAACTTCATGAATCTGGCGACGGCGCGTTCCGCGAGTCGATCAAAGGAAATCGGCGTGCGCAAAGCGCTTGGGGCAAAAAGGAGCGAATTGGTTACTCAATTTCTTGGCGAATCGTTTATTTTCGCCGTGTTGGCTTTGATTCTTGCCGTTGGGATCGCCTGGCTTGCCCTGCCATATTTTCGTGATCTCGCCAGCCGCGCCGTCTCCTTCGATTTCCTGCAAACGCCTCTACTGCTCGCCGGGTTGACGGGCGTTGTCTTGTTTGTCGGTTTTGTCGCCGGCAGCTATCCGGCCTTCTTTCTTTCGAGCTTTCATCCGGTCGTCGTTCTCAGCGGAAATACGCAAAAAGGCGCTCGGAATTCAGTCGTCCGCTCGATCCTGGTGGTTTTCCAGTTTGCCATTTCGGCCATTCTCATCATCAGCACGCTCGTTGTTATCCGCCAGCACAACTACCTCAAAAACAAAGAGCTTGGCTTTAACAAACAGAATGTTCTGGTGATCGCCCTGCAAAACAAAGAAGTGAGACTCGGACTCGAATCTTTTAAAAACGAAATACGCCAGATCAGGGGCGTTTTGAGCGCCGGATCGTCATCGATGGTTCCCGGAGAAATGTTCCTTTTTACCGCGGAAGCGACGCCGCAAGGATTTCCCGCCGGTCAAAAGTTTCGCATGGAGAACTTTTATATGGATTTCGACTATCTGCCCGCGCTTGAGGTTGAAATCATAAAAGGCCGAGGGTTTTCGAAAAAAATAACAACGGACGAGACCGACGCGGTGATGATCAATGAGACGGCAATGAAAAAGCTGGAGTGGGCAGATCCGCTTGGGAAAACGATTGAAATTCCTGATGCGTTTGAGGAAGAAACCGTTCGGAAAACCGTGGTCGGCGTGTTTCGGGATATCCACCAACGCGCTTTATACGACGCCATTTCGCCCACATTCGTGCAGCACATCAGCGACGAAGGACCGGTGAGAAAGCGGGCGCGGAGACTGGCTGTTCGATTAGCGCCGGATCAGCTTCCCGAGGCGATGCAAAAGATCGAATCCAAATGGAAGGAGATCTTTCCGAACCATCCCTATTACTCCTTTTTCCTTGATGAATTCTACGACGGCCAACATAAAGCGGAAGAAAGATTGGGCAAAATATTCCAGGCGTTTTCCGCCGTCGCCGTTCTGCTTGGCTGCGTAGGCTTTCTCGGGCTCACTTCTTACATCGCCGAGAAACGCACCAAGGAAATCGGCGTGAGAAAAGTGCTCGGCTCTAGCGTTATTGCCATCGTGTTCTTGCTTTGTAAAAAATTTCTCATTCTTGTCATCATTGCGAACCTGATTGCATGGCCTGTTGCGTTTTTTGCTATGCAAAAATGGCTGCAAAACTTCCCATATCCCGTTCAAATCAATCCAGGCGTATTTGCGTTCACCGCCGTATTGACATTAGTTATCGCCTTGTCAACCGTTGGTTACCGTTCGATCAAAGCCGCCCGCGCAAATCCTGTCAAATCTTTAAGGTATGAGTAATTTCGTAATTCAAGGATCCAAACTGATGAAAAAAAACATTGCCGCTTTTTTGCTGTTGTTGCTTGTTTCCGCTCCGGCACAAAGTCAGTATCTTTACAAAACAACGTTGCTGCGCGCCACGCCGGGCAAATTGCTCGAATTGATCGATCTCATGAAACGTCGAAATGACGTGCATATCCAGGCCGGACATGAAGCGCCACTGTTGATTCGGCACAGTCAGGGCGATCATTGGGATTTGCTCGTGCTTGACCCGATTGAAAGTCATCAAAAATATCATAGCGACGAAATGCGCGCTAAACGCAGGGATGCTGGCATGGCGGCGGGTTTTAAATCGCGAGACGAATATGTCACAGAGTTTCGCGAATTGGTCGCGTGGCACGAGGATACCTTCTG
>CAXHAT010000336.1:0-5567 GCA_964014485.1 uncultured Deferribacteres bacterium | reverse complement strand
CTCCCGCTCGCGTAATCAATTGAATTTATTCGACTTATAGCGGGACACTAGTGATTCAAAAACACAAAAAGCGCATAACATTGAGCTGTGAGGCTGTCGCTAATGCGGCGGACGATGCAACGGAACCATTGACGAAGGAAAAAACATGCGACCAGATATTGAGCAATTCAAACGCACACTGCGTCGGCAAAAAGCGGCGCATATCCCAATCGCCGAGCTCGGCGTGCATCCAAAAATCAAAGCCAAAGTGCTGGGACGACCAATTCAGCATTTGCAGGACGACGTCGATTTCTGGCACGGCGCCGGTTACGATTACATAAAACTGCAACCGCTCGCCAATTTCAATCCCGCGGGAGCCGGTCTGGAAGGGCGTGTGCGCGCCGACGAAGATCGAGCGTTTACGCGCACCTGGGCGGCCGAGGGCGAAGGCGTCATCACCAGCCACGAAACATTCGAGCAGTACCAATTTCCGCGCGCTGAAGACTTCGACTACCAAGTTTTCGAGAACGTGGGAGCGCTGTTACCGGAAGGCATGGGCGTTATCGGCCAGTACGGCGACATTTTCACCATGACCTGGGACAGCATGGGGTTGGAAATTTTTTCTGAAGCGCTGTACGACGATCCTGAATTGGTACAGCGTGTGATCGACGCTTACGGCGAACTGGTGCTCAGCATGTTTCGCTATTTTGCCGAAAGCGACGTCGTCGACGTGCTGTGGTTCAGCGACGACATTGCTTACACCGAAGGGCTGATGGTGTCACCGACGGTGCTGCGCCGCTACTTCTTCCCGTGGCTGAAAAAAATCGGCGATCTGGCCCGCGCGGCAAATAAGCCGCTCATTTACCACTCCGACGGCGTGCTCTATCCGGTGTTCGACGACATTATTGCTTGCGGCGTCACCGCCGTCCACCCCATCGAGCCAAAAGCGATGGACATGGCGGAAGTCAAGGCTCGCGTTGGCGACCGGCTGGCCTTAGTCGGCAATATCGACGTTGATTTACTGGCGCGCGGCACGCCGGAGCAAGTGCGCGCCCAAGTCCGCGAACTCATCGACAAGCTTGGGCCTGACGGCGGCTACTGCATCGGCTCCGGGAACAGCATCCCGGAATATGTGAAGACGGAAAACTATCTGGCGATGATTGAAACGGTGAAAGCGCTGGATTCGGCCTACAACTTATCAAAGGATAGTTTATGATTGCAGAAAGGTTGGGCGGAGCACGGTTTGCGGAACAAACGGCTGTCAACAAGTTTGCCACGCTCAGAAAAATAAAAACGGAAGCGATACGAAAAAAACCGCATCTCGCCCTGATCGATATGGGGGAAGGTGATCCAGATACGCCCGCGGATCCTCGAATTGTCAAGGTACTGGCGGAGGAAGCGGGGAAAAGTGAGAATCGGCGCTACGCTTTCAACGGCGTCCCGGAATTTCAAGAAGCCGCGGCAGGCTATCTCGAGCAAGTTTACGGGGTAAAAGGTCTGGAGGTCTCCAAGCAAATTTTGCACGGGATTGGCTCAAAATCCATTCTTGGCCTGCTGCCAATGTGCCTGATTAATCCCGGCGACGTCACGTTGATGACAACGCCCGGCTATCCGATCACGGCAATCCAGACCCGATATTTGGGGGGAGAAGTGTATAACCTGCCGCTGTGGGAAGACAATGATTTCTTCCCTGATTTACACGCGATTCCCGGCGAGATTGCCCGAAGAGCGAAATTATTGTACATCAATTACCCGAACAATCCCACGGGGCGCGTCGCCACCAGAGCCTTTTTTGAAAGCGTCGTTGAATTCGCCTTGCAAAATGACATTCAAGTCCTTCACGACGCCACGTATGCTTCGATGCGGTATGACGGGGCGCGTCCGCTCAGCTTTCTCAATATCGAGGGAGCGGATCAAGTCGGAGTCGAAGTGCATAGCTTGTCAAAAATGTTTAGTATGACGGGGTGGCGTCTGGCTTTTGTCGCTGGAAAGACCCAACTTATTCAGGCCTATGGGGTCGCCAAAAACAACACCGACTGCGGCCAGTTCAGAGCCATCCAAAAGGCCGGAGCGTTTGCTTTGAAGAATCCGCAAATGATTGAAGAAGTATGCTCAAAATACTCACGGCGCTTCGATCTGTTGGTGAGCGCCCTGAATAATGTCGGCTTCTCAGCCAGCAAGCCGAAAGCCACGCTCTACAGTTATGTCCGCCGACCTTCCGGCACTGCCACAGGCAGGCGATTCGCGAGTGCAACCGATTTTGTTGAGTTTTTGTTAAAGGAAGCGCTCATCGCGACCGTGCCCTGGGATGAAGCAGGAGAGTATGTCCGTTTTTCCGTAACCTTTGAAGCGGAGACTCCAGAAGCAGAAAAAGTCGTAATCCACGAGATGCAAAAACGTCTGGCGCGCTTGGACTTAGCTTTCGAAGAGTGATTTTTTGGCAGTGTAACAAACTTCGTGTAACCTCTTGGCGACAGGGCGCCTGGATTTGCCTGACGCGCCAAGCGGTTATCCCAACATCCCCATATGGATTTCCTTTCTTTTTCGTTTATGGATTTGGCCATGCGCGATATGCCCTGAGCGTCTCCACATACAAACCGTCTATTATTTCGTATCCGCCAGAAACTCCAGCGCTTTCTTCCATGAAGCCCGGCTCGGTAAAATAATAATCACGAAACAGGTTTCTATGCTCTACCAGGAATCGAAAGGAATATCCGCCGTGCGTTAATTCAGATTCCGTAAGCTTGAAGTCTGCCATGCTGCTTTGAGAAAAGATAAAAAAACCGGACGGCTTTAGAAATTTTTTCGCATCTTTGATCAATTGCTTAATAAACCACCTACGATCTTCGGTACCTGCTTTACAAAATGGCGGATTGCATATCAGAACATCATAAGCCTCATCTGGAATGAAATGGGTCCAATCCTTGACCATCGTCTTGCGAAAATTGCATTCATTGAGTTTCGTATTCGCGATTGCCTCGTCCAGGTATGTCTTTTTTACTTCAGTTACATCCATCGAACAGCTGCCCAGTTTACAACCCAGGATCGCGTGAATGCCGGTTCCCGTCCCTATTTCCAATACTGATTTGCCGTCAAAATCCTGGCCTATCGCAAGCATTCCTTCGGCCAGACATACCGCATGAGGCGTGGGCGTCCAGGACGAAGTTTCATTTTTCAGTTTTATGATATAGGGATAAAACAGGTGGCTGGAATATTCTACATTCTTGCCGTTCATAATAATCTTAATTGCTCCTTTCAGTGGATTACACAGCTTTGGCTACATACTTTTTGCTCACTCATTCTGATGATAATTCAGTCAGGAATCGTCAGATCTTCCGTAAGATCAGATACCTCACCTTCACATCACTATAGTTTTCGTCAAACCCCATATACAGATAAGATTTTGTTACCGAAGTCAATTTAAGGTTAGCATATCGATTATCATGAATCTCATCGATTAAGCCTGAAGCTTTGAGCAAATCTTCTCGATGCGAGGCCAGTATAACGGCGCCCCTAGCTGATATTCGCGCAAATTCCTTTAACAAGGACAGAATTTCAGTTTTGTTAAATCTTGACCAAACGCCAATACATACTATCGCATCAAAGGTGTTATTTTCGAAAGGAAAACGCTCGAGCAGGTTATGTTTTTGGGTGTCTATATAAACATTCTTTTTATCTGCTTCCTCAAGGCTCTTTAATGAAATATCAACGCCTGTGATCCTGGTAAATCCATAACTTCTTAAGTGCACTCCTACCAGGCCAGTCCCACAGCCGGCGTCAAGTATATGCGCATCACCTTTCTCAAGGTGCTTCGCCAGAATATCAGCGCTGTCTTTCGGCGCCCTATAGCCCATGCTTTCCAGCTTGCTATCATAGACGCCGCTTATGTCGTCAAATTCCGTTTCTATCTCCTGAGGAGATTTTGGGTTTACTAATCGCCAATTCTTTGAATCAACAACCATCTTGTTTTTCATCATTACTTGTTACTTTTCTTGTTCAAAATATCTACTTCTGTTAAAATCGCCTCAGTTATTCGCTGTGTTGAAACAGAACCCGGTTGAACCAATTCTGGTCGCTCGCTGAGCACTGTTGAGACCGCTCGCTCAATTCGGTCAGCTATGGCTTGGCGCTTCCAAACAAAGCGAACAAGCAGGGCGGCGCTCAAGACGGCGGCAATGGGGTTGGCGACACCTTGCCCGGCAATATCTGGCGCTGAACCATGGACGGGTTCGGCGATGGCAAAATCATCTCCCCAATTCAATGACGGCGCATAGCCCAGGCCGCCTCCCCAATAAGCGGCGGCGTCAGACAAAATATCGCCGAACAAGTTGGTCGTTATGATGACGTCGAAGCGGGCGGGGTCTTCCAACATTTTGAGAGCGGCCACGTCAACCAGCAGTTCGTCCATTTTCACCCCTTCCGCGACTTCTCGCACGGCGTTGCGGAAGAGGCCGTCGGTGAGCGGCAAAACATTCGCTTTGTGGACGATGGTCATTTTTTTTCGCCCCAACATGCGCATGAGTCCGACAGTTTTCCGGGCGATGCGAGTGGAAGCTTTGCGAGTGATAACACGCTCGGCAATGGCCGTTTCGCCTTCAAGTCTCTCTCGCTGAATATATAAACCCTCGCTGTTTTCGCGCATGATGATCAGATCAATTCCATCGCGCGGCGATATGTTCGGCAAGCTCACCACCGGGCGAACATTGGCGTAGAGATCAAACTCCTTGCGCAAGGTCAAGATGGCGCTGCGATAGCCCTCGATTTTTCGCGCGGGCGACTGTACCGCGCCGAACAGTCCCGCCCCGCAATCACAGATCGCTTTCAAAGTTTCTTCGGGTAGGGATTCGCCTGTTTTTTGATATGCTCCCCAACCGGCTTCAGCTTCTACGATCTGCACGTCAGGCATTGCCGCCTGTAAAATCTGAACCGCCGCCGGAATCACTTCTTGACCGACGCCGTCGCCGGGCATGACGCAGAGTTTGGGCATGCGCTTAAAGTCTCACTTTATTTTTCACCGGGGAAATGACCGTTCTCTCGCACAAAATTAACAATGCCGCCTACGGCGATAATTTCGCGCGCAAAACCAGCCAGCGGCGGCAAATGAAACGTTTCTTCGTTGCGCTGCAGCGTGCTGGTTTTATAATCGAACAGCACCTCGTCGCCTTCACTCAGTGCGGCGGCGATTTCCGGGGCCGCATAAAGCGGAATCCCCAAATTGACGGCGTTGCGAAAAAAAATACGGGCAAAACTTGATGCAACAATAGCCCCGATTTGCCGCCGTTTTAGTGCCAGCGGCGCATACTCGCGGCTCGAGCCGCAGCCAAAATTTTCCGTGGCGACGATAATATCGCCGGGTTGCGCTTCCTTGTTAAAATCGGGGCGCGCTTCAATAAAGGCGGCCTCTCCCACATCCTGATTGGGGCGCATGAATGGGGCGTAACGCCCCGGAACAATTTGATCGGTATCGATATCAGCGCCGAATTTCCATATTTTTGCCATTGTTCACCTGCTTTTTGAGAAAAACAAGAAGTGCAAAGCTTGCTTTGCCTCGCCTTTTTTAAATCGGCATCGCAAGGCAAGCCTTGCAC
>CAXHAT010000335.1:0-5570 GCA_964014485.1 uncultured Deferribacteres bacterium | reverse complement strand
GGCGCAAAAGACGTCTTGCAGCCGAACTAAAATTGTCGAAAAAGCGCTCTTTCAACAAATGACTTCGAATGCGACAATTGACGTGCGGAATGTCGGGTTTTGTTAAATTCAAACTATATTTTGAGAGCGGTTTTATGAAAAAGGTTTTGATTCTTTTATTGCTGATCTCGCCATTCTCATTAAGCGCGCAAAAAGCCATCGACGCGGCGAAGCGACATTTCGAAGAAAACGGCGCGAAGGTGCTGCGCGAATATAGGCAACTGCTCGAATTGCCAAACGTCACCGGCAACAATGAAGCATTGCGCAAAAATGCGGTTTGGATCCAAGAAGCGCTTGAACGTCGCGGCATTGAAACAGAATTATTAGAGGCGGAAAACGCCGCGCCTGTGGTTTACGGCGCATTAAAAACGCCGGGCGCAAAAAGAACGCTCGGCGTTTACGTCCACTACGACGGACAGCCGGTCGATACAACGCAATGGCGGCAGTCGCCGTGGCTCCCAACGCTCTACACTGGAAGTATTGAAGAGGGCGCGCGTCCGCGCGAATTTCCAAAGGACGATGAGCGGCTCAACCCGGAATGGCGCATCTACGCACGCTCCGCCGCGGACGACAAAGCGCCGATCATTTCCGTTTTGGCCACGCTGGACGCTTTGAAAAAAGAAGAAATTCCATTGCGCTCCAATCTCGTTTTTTTCTTTGAAGGCGAGGAAGAATCCGGCTCGCGCAACCTGAAGGTTTTTCTGGAAAACCATCAATCAAAATTTGACGTTGACGTGTGGCTGATTTTCGACGGTCCTTCGCACCAAAGTCGCCGCCCTCAGCTCGTGTTCGGCGTGCGCGGCAGCACCGGCCTGGAAATCACGGTTTACGGTGCGAATCGCTACTTGCACAGCGGACACTACGGCAATTGGGCCCCGAACGCCGCCATGCGCCTGTCGCAGCTTTTGGCGAGTATGAAAGACGAATCCGGCAAAGTTCTGATCGAAGGATTCTACGATTCAGCGGCGCCGATTGAACGTGCCGTCAAACAAGCCGTTGCCTCGAGTCCGCCGTTCGAAGAAGCGTTGCGCAAAGAGCTTGGGCTTGCTGAAACGGAGTTCGACAACGCCGCTTATCTCGACCAAATGCTCATTCCGGCGCTGGAAATTCGCGGCATTGAGAGCGCCAAAGTCGGCGCGCTGGCGCGCAACGTCATCCCGCCGACGGCCACGGCGTCTGTCAACGTCCGGCTCGTCAAAGGCAACGTGCCGACGCACATGCTCGATCTCGTGGAAGCGCACATCCGCAAGCAAGGCTATCACATTGTTTATGAAGAACCGAGCCAGGAAATCAGGATCAAACACCGCAAAATCGTCAAGGTTCGAAGACAAGGCGGCTCGCCGGGATTTCGAACATCGATGGAGCTGCCCGCCGTACAGCGAATCATCGCACAAGCGCGTTCTGTCGCAGGCGACAATCTCGTTTTGACGCCGACGATGGGCGGAACGCTGCCGCTTTATCTTTTTGAAGAAAAATTCGGCAAGCCGATTATTATCACGCCGATTGCGAACCACGACAACAATCAGCACGGGCCGAACGAGAACTTGCGGCTGGGAAATTTGCGCTACGGCATGATGCTGATGGCGGCGATTTTTAGCCAAGATTAGCGAAAAAGCGCCGAACGCCGCCCCAAAACATGGCCTCTGAATGAAAGCCATGCCAAATGCAGGGGGTCAAGATTTTGAACCCCTACGACATGTTGCGTAGCACACTGAAAAAAAGATATTCTGAAAGCGTCAAGTTTTGGGACCACACGCTCCTTCACTGATGTTATAAAGGCGTCAAAATGAGAAGCTCTCGTCTCTATTTTCTCAAGTTTTTGGCTTGAGAGTTTAGGTTCCGGGTTCTGCAGCTTCTATCGATGGGAATTTGTAAACATCTTCACTCCAGCCGCTCCTTTAGCGGTTTTTCTCGCTGAAACGATTGAAAGGTAACTTGAAGTGACATTGGGATAAGACAGAAAATGTATCATATCAGTGAAGAGAAAAAATATCCGGCGATTACTCAATTAATAAACAGTGATGGCAGGTTGGAGCTTGGCTTCATTCCCCAAATGCAGATTACCGCTTTAGCGGTACAGGAAGGTGCGACTATCTGGGAAGGCAAGAAGAATTATCAATCAATCGAGGACCTTCTTGAAGACGCAGAACAAGGAATCAAAGCGTGGATAGATGAAACTTGGTAAGGGCTTGGGTAGGCGAATCCAGTTTTGGTAGATGTTACTTCGGTAACGTCTTGTCATTCTGTCTTTGAAGGTTTGTGAATATTAGGTTCTGCCACTCTTTTTGTGACGCTTGTCAAGGGCGACGTCAAAAAGCGGGGCGCATCTTTGAGCATTTTTTGTATGCACCTAGGCACCGCGCCCCACTTTTTGGCGCGTGTTGGTAGGGCGAACGTTTTTGTGCTTCGGGCACGTTTTGATGTGAATAGGTGGCCAGAAGGCGCTTTCACTCAAAGGAGGCTTGGGATAATTCGAGTTGGGAGTTAAATTGCACCGTACCTGCCGGCACGTTCACGGCTTTTTTGAAGTCCAGTTTTATAACAACGGGGTCAACTTGACGCCGAAAAGCTGGACGCGAATTTTACGTTTTGGAGCATTGGGGAGCGGTTGGCAATGAGTCAAATTACGGCGCTTCGAGTGTTTCGGCGCAAGTTACCCCAATCGTTACGCACAGCAAAACTTCTCCCGAGGCTCAAGCGCTAACAACGCTTCATTACGGCTCATTCTCAAACTCCGGTTTCGAGCCAAGGAATTCATTCGAAACTGGAGTTTCGAGTACAATTGCGCTCCCAATCCAGAGATTGGGAACGAGAATCTTGGGCGTCTTGAAATTAGGTTGACGGTAATGCGCTTCCTCAGGGATGACATTGATGATCGGTTGTTGTCTCATGGAACTGGCGCGTAACATCAACCCTTAATTTAAAAACAAGCGCGTCGTTATTTTATTTTCTTCTAAACCCTTCTTTGTCAATATTCATCTATGTTACTGCACCCTGTTTTTTTGCTAACCCAAAAGAGAGTTTCATGACCAAATCAGTACTTGCTTCATTCTCCGTCGCAGCGCTTTTTTCCGCTTTTTCAGTATTCGCGCAAGGCGAGAAACCGGCCCCGTTAAACGTCCCGCAGCTTGACGCGCCGCCGAAACTCGAAAACTTTCTGTCGATGAAGCCAAATGGTGAGATCGAACAAAGCATGAGCAAAGTCTCGCAGTTTACCCAACGCGAACCCCGCGACGGCAGACCCGCGACTTTGCCGATGGACGCTTACCTCGGCCACGACGCCAACAATCTTTACGTCGTTTTTGTCGCCTACGACGATCCGGCCAAAGTTCGCGCCCGCCTTTCCCGCCGCGAAGACGTTTTCCGCGACGACATTGTCGAGATTATGATCGATACGTTTTACGACCAGCGCCGCGCCTACGCCTTCGTCTCCAATCCGCTGGGCGTGCAATGGGACGCCATTTGGACGGAAGGTGAACGATTTGACGACTCCTTTGATACGTTGTGGCGCTCTGAAGGCAAATTGACCGACGAGGGCTTCGTCGTGCTCATGGCGATTCCGTTCAAAAGCCTGCGTTTTCCTTCCGGCGACGAGCAAACCTGGGGCGTCATTTTGATCCGCGAAACGCAGCGCGGCCCCGGGGAATTTTCCGCGTGGCCCTGGATTTCCAGCCGCATTTCCGGCAGACTGAGCCAGGAAGGGACGATGAAAATCTCCGTTCCCATCTCACCGGGACGCAACATGCAAATCATCCCCTACGCGACTTATCGCGCCTTTCGATTGCAGGATGAGGACGCCGCGACACAGCAATTCATCAGCGACAATTTTAACCCCGACGCCGGGGCGGACGCCAAATTCGTTTTGAAGGACAAATTTACACTCGATCTCACCGTTAATCCTGACTTCAATCAGGTAGAGTCCGACCGGCCGCAAATTACCGTCAACCGGAGATTTGAGGTTTTTTTCGATGAGAAGCGGCCATTTTTTCTGGAAAACGCCAATTATTTTAACACGCCGTACAATCTCGTTTTCACACGCAGAATTCGCGAGCCGCAGTTTGGCGCTCGGCTTACTGGCAAAACCGGGCCGTACGCAATCGGCGCGCTGCTGAGTGACGACATTTCGGCGGGCAAAAGGATTACAGCGGGCGATCCCGGGCACGGCGACCGGGCGGCTTTTGGCGTGCTGCGCATTTCGCGCGACGTCTTCAACCAATCCAACATCGGCGTACTTTTGACCGACCGCGAATTTGCCAACACTTACAATCGCGTCGCCGCCGTTGACGGGCGCTTCAGGCTCTCCGACAATTGGAGTTCCGACATACAAGCCGTCTGGAGCCGCACCCGAACCGACGACGGCGAGACTTTCTCCGCGCCGGCTTTTCAAATCGAGCTGGATCGCAGCGGGCGCAAGTTTGACTGGCGCAACGACTACCAGCAGATCGGCAGGGACTTCCGCGCTTCGAGCGGCTTTGTCCGGCGCACCGATTTGCGCGAAGCGTCGACTTTTCTGCGCTATAGCTTTCGTCCGGAAGGGAAAACGCTCATCTCCTGGGGGCCGGAAATTCGCGCCGAACGGCTTTGGGACTTGAATAATCTGCGGTTGGACGATCAGGCGGAAATCGGGGTAGAGTTTGAGTTTAACGGCCAAACCGAGCTCAACATTGAGTATGGCAAGGAACGCGAACGCCTGCGCCCGCAAGATTTTGACGGATTGACCGAAAACCTGGATCTCTCGCAAAGCGGCCTGAGTATTCGCTTTGAATCGAGTCTGATTGACCAGTTTCAGGTTGAGGGAGATTTGGGCTTTGGCGAGCAGGCCAATTTTGACCCGCCGCCGGGCGAATTTCCGCATATTGCCGACTATCTGACCGGCGAATTCGAGCTTAATTTGCTGCCGATCACGCGCTTGCGCATCGACAACAGCTACCTGTTTTTCCGTCTCAATGAACAAGGAACCGGCGATCAGATTTTGAGCAACCACATCATTCGCTCGCGCTGGGGTTGGCAGTTCAACCGCAAGTTTTCGCTGCGTTTGATTTTTCAATACGACAAGACCACGGTCAATCCGTTCCTGACTTCCGAAGACGACGGCAAAAATTTCAACGTGGATTTTTTGCTGACCTACCTGGTCAATCCGTGGACGGCTTTTTACGCCGGGGTGAACAGCAACTACGTTCGCAACCCCTTCAGCAACAGCGACCCGCGCAGTTCGTTCATGCTGCCAAGCAACGAATACCTCAACGACGGACGGCAGTTTTTTGTCAAGTATTCCTACCTGTTCCGATTTTAATCGGCGTTTTGGCTGGCTCCCAAACTCCGGTTTCGTGCGTTTTTTTGATTCGAAACTGGAGTTTCGTGACCAGTGGCGTTACCAAACCGGAGTTTGGTAACGAGACGGCAAAAGCTGAAATGAAATGCGCGATTCAGAAAAAGACTGTCATTGAAAAGCAAGGCAAGCCTTGCACTCCTTGCACGTCTCGCTGAACCAATTGGCGGATGTTTGAGCGCCGGTATTCTATGAAAACCGG
>CAXHAT010000334.1:0-5578 GCA_964014485.1 uncultured Deferribacteres bacterium | reverse complement strand
GTACCGGGGACGTGTTGGCCGGGGCGAAATCGGCGGACGGTCGTTTTTTGGATACGATGCTCACGCTCAAAAAAGAAGGCGCCCCCGTTCGCGGAGGTTGGGAAAACACGGTGCTTTCGGTTGTTGCCACAAACGCCAAGTTGACCAAGGAAGAAGCGACAAAGGTCGCGCAAACGGCGCAAGACGGTCTGGCGCGCTCGATCAATCCGGCTCACACCATTTTTGACGGCGACGTCGTTTTCGCCATGTCGTGCGGCGACGCAAAAAGCGATATTTTGACCATCGGGGCGGTGGCCGCCGAGGTCGTTTCCAGGAGCATCGAAAAAGCCGTCAAAGCGGCTAAGTAACTGATGTTACGCACGCCACGCATCGCCTGCTACTCAAACGTGAACATCTTTTCATTTGCGCCGGGCTTGAGCCCGGCGACGTGCGACGCCCTCATTTTCTTCTCTCCCGGCGCGGCGGGAGAGAAGGGACGACTGTCTCCAAAAACCTCCGTTCTGAAGAGCGGAGCTAATGACAACCAAAAGCTCCACGGGCTTTGATTGCGCGTGCGGAACATCAGTTAAGTAGAAGCGAATTTTTCAACCCGATGATTCATTCATGACCATGTTTTTCCTGGCCGTCATTGCTGTCGCAATTGCCTATTTTTTCATTCTCTGCTGGTTGGCGGCACGCACCCTGAATTCTTCCAGCCTGACGGATAATAGGCCAATCACCTCCAATAACTCACCTACCGTTTCGGTGATTATCGCCGCTCGCAACGAGGCCGAAAACCTGCCCGCTTTAATTGAATGTTTGAAAACGCAAAATTTTCCGCCTGAAAAAATCGAATTCTGCATTGTCGACGACCGTTCGGAGGATGCGTCTCGGCAAATCTTGAAAATGGCGCAAAGCGATTTCCCGAGATTGAAAATTGTCGAGATTGATGACACGCTTCCCAATTTCGCGACCAAAAAACGCGCTTTGACCGAAGGCGTTGAAGCAACAAGCGGCGAAATTTTACTCTTCACCGACGCAGACTGCCTGCCGCCGCCAAATTGGGCCAAAACAATGGCTGGTCGGTTTGACGCCAACACGGCGGTCGTCTTGGGTTACAGTCCGTATTTTTTTCGCAAAGCCGTCCCGTCCTGGCTTTCCGGCATATTGTCACTCGACATGTTTTCACTCGGCGCGATCTCGGCGGCGGGAGCGCTTTTGGGCAAACCGGCTACAGCGACAGGCTGCAATTTTAGCTACACGCGTGAAGCTTATAAACGCGTCGACGGCTTTGAGAGAATCAAACACTGGGTTTCCGGCGATGATGATTTGATGTTGCACAACATCATGGCAAGCGAAACGGGGAAGTGCCGTTTTGCTCTCGAACGCGAGAGCTTCGTACCGCAGCGCGGCCCGGAATCTTTTCGACAGTTCTGGCGGCAGCGTTTGCGCTGGGCCAGCAAAGGCTTGGATTATCCGCTTCCGGTTACTTTGAGTCTTGCAGCTGTCTATTTGCTGAACTTAAGCGTAGCGCTCCTGCCGTTTTGGATATTTCTCGAACTTGCAAGCTTGACAAATCTTACGCTGGCGTGTTTGGCGCTGAAAGCAAGCGGCGAGTTCATTTTTCTGGCGGCCTCGGCCAGGATTTTTGGAGAAGAGCATCTGCTCAAATACTTTCCGCTAACGGCGGCGATTCACCCGCTCTACGTTTCCGTTTTCGCCGTCTTGGGCGTTGTTTTGCAATTCAGTTGGAAGGACGACAAAGCCCCAAAAACTCGCCCGGAGCCTTCCGTCAATGCTTGAAGACGCCTTTCTGCTTGCTACGGTCAGCCTTTGCATTTTGTATTTTTTAAATGCTGTTTTTTTGGGTTACGGTTTACGTCTCTGGCTAAAACCAGGTCGCCAAATAAATGCTTGGACGCCAAAAGTCAGCGTTATTTTACCCGCACGGAATGAAGAACAATTGCTGGCGCAAAGCCTCGAAAGCCTGGTAAACTTAGACTATCCGTCTGAGCTGTTGGAAATCATTGTTGTTGACGACAGATCGACCGACGCCACCTTCGAAATTGCTTCAAGCTTTGCAGCTCAATCACGGGAAATTCGAACGCTGAAAGTTCAGGAAATACGGGCGGGCTTAAACGGCAAGGCCAACGCAATCGAAGAAGGCGTGCAGCACGCAAAAGGCGAGGTCATTTTCATTACAGACGCTGATTGTCACGTCCCTGCCAGTTGGATTCGTGCACATCTCAAGTTTTATAAAAACGAAGTCGGGATGGTTGGCGGGATCACGCTATTAACGGAGCGTCATAAGCGGGCGTCGCTCTTTGCCCGACTGCAGTCGCTCGACTGGCTTTACTTGTGCGGCGTGGGCGGGGGAGCGGCGGCGCTTGGCGCTCCCCTGAGCGTATTTGGCAATAACTTCAGTTTTAGAAAACAGGCGTTTCGAGAAGTGGGCGGATTTATTGGCGCCGGGTTTAGCGTCATCGAAGACTTTGCCTTGATGCGCGCCATTCAGCGCCGGACAAAGTGGGAAATCGCGCTGCCCGCCGTCCCGGAAATCGTCGTCCAGTCCCGGCCTGCGAGCAGTTTCAAACAGTTTTTTCATCAGAGAAAGCGGTGGGTTCTGGGCGGGCGACAAGTCTCCGCCGTCGGGTTCGTTTTGTTGTCCATCGGCGCTCTCGGAAAAATTTTTCCCTTTGGCGCCATGCTCTCCGGCGAAACTCTGATCGGCGCGCTTTGCCTCGGCGTAACTGCTTTTGCCGACTGGATGTTAGCAGGCATGACCGCTCGGCAGATTCGGCGAAGAGATCAACTAAAACCTATCCTGCTGTTTTTTCCGTTCACGCTGATTTATTCAACGATGTTTTTGCCGATTTTCATTTTCTCGCGCTCTGTAAAATGGAAAGGCAGAAAATACGACGTTTGACGATTCAAAAAGCTGCGTTAGGCCACTGCCGAATAATAATAGGAAAATTTCAAACACTTCATCGGCTGCTTTGTGCTCTCCGAAGAAAGAAAAAAGTCAGCGTAGCGCCGGTAAGAATCGATCAAGGCGGGCTCGCCGGATCCGCGCTCACAGGCTTTGATTGATTTTTCAAAAAATTGCTTGGCGCGAGCGTTTTTGCCAAGGCGCGTGTAAATCGTGCCGAGCGTATTGTACGTTCTGGCTTTGCGCAAAAAGTCCTTCGCCGTTTCGAATAGCGACAGTGCGATGCGGGAATGCTGTTCCGCGAGTTGATAATCATTCATGACAAGGAACTGCTCGGCGCGGTTCAGAATAGCGTCGCCTTTCAGGGTCAAATCGCCTGCGGCCTGGGCGGTTTCGAGGCTTCGGGTGTGGCAATCGTAAGCCTTGTCCCAAAAACCGCGTTCGATGTACAAGGTTGCCATTTCGTTATAAGTTTGAGCGATCCCCGAAGCGTTTTCAGCTTTTTCAAACAATGAGAGACTGCGTTGGAACGCGGCAAGCGCTTTTGCCCACCGACCGGCAATCATGTGAATCACGCCCAGATTTCGGCACGCGCCGGCAACAATATCTTCAGCCTGGATTGACTCCGCGGCGACAACGTCAAGCTCAGAAAGCTTGATCAAGTTGGCCGTTGCGCGTTTTTCGATTTGCCGCCGAGCCAAGGCTCTCAAAGCGCGAGCGTCGTTTTGCAGTTCTTCATCGTCTTTGCAAATTTCAGTGCAGAGCATCGTTGTCGCCAGCGAAATTTTAAATTGATCGCGCCGTCTCGAAAGCGTAGCATAAATCTTCGAGGTGCGCTTGCGAAGCGTGAGCATCGCTCCATCCATGTGTGAAGAAGAAGCTGAATAATTTTGCACTTTTTTAGCATTAACCACCTTAAAAGTCGCCGTATCCTGTGTCATTTGTGCTCGCTCCCGTTTCCCTGATAGTTTTTGTATATTTGCTTAACAAATCTACCGATTGCTTTGGCAAACGCGACGCCACAAACGATCAATCGTCAAAGGCGATCTCTCTAAATTATTGTATTTTAAAGTATTTGCACAAAGCAATCCTGGATGAGTTGAGCCTATCCCGCTGCAATGCTTCAGCGAAGAGCGTCACATTATTGCGGCACGAAAAAGCAAGCGAGCATTTCCCAATCAAAGGAGACTGTGCTGTAAATACCTGGAAAAAAGGAAATTGCAGATGATGGTAAATGGATGGCGGCGGAAAAAGCAAGCCGTCGATTTTAAGCGACGTCGAAAAGATAATCCAGTCTGGCGACTTACGGAAGCGTTTATGTGACAACAAAAGCGCCAAAGAAAATATCAGTCTTGAAATCGGAATTTCGGATCGGTAATATTGTTATGCATCAAGAGAAATAGAGTCGTCTGCTAATTTCAATTTTTCTCTACCCGACACTTTTTTGTAAACTGTATTTTCGAACCGTCGAAAGGCCTCGTTTTGAAGTCGTAAAAAAGTTCGTGAACCTTCTGAGCGTTGTTGATGTGAAAGAAGTCAGTCAAAATTCTTCACTTCATTTAACCCAGGAGGCTCACGATGTATTACACTGGTTGTGACGCTCACAAAAGCCGTTGTACTCTTCAACATATGGACGAGGACGGGGCCTTAGGTTTATCGGCGACGGTTTCGACCACGCCGTCGGGTCTTTCCGGCTTTCTTGATCGTCTTGACGCGCCCACGGTTATGACGCTTGAAGCGAGTTGCGGCTATTGGTGGCTCAGCCGCAGTTTGGCGCGCCACGAGAAAGTGTCTGAAGTCGTGGTCGTCGATCCGCGCCGGAGCAAGCGTCTGGCCGAAGAGCTGTCTGTTGCGGCCGGCTACGGCCGCGCCAGCAACGACCATATCGACGCAGAAATGCTGGCGGAATTGACGCGCCGAGGCCTTGCGCCTTCCATCCACAGGCCGACGGCGGAACAGATGGAAGCGCGCACTTACAACCGTCATCGCCTTGATTTGGTCAGTTTTCGAACGCTGGCGGCCAATCGCATTCATGGTAAACTGATGCTGCACGGGCCGGACAGAATCGCCATTGCAGATTTGATGGACGACGCGTCCGCTCGCGCCAGGCTTTTTGAAAAACTGCCGGGTTATGTTCGAATACTCATTGAAAATGACATGGATTTGATCTCGTTTTGCAACAGTAAAATTGAACAAAGCGAAGCGCGCCTAAACATCATGCTGCCCTTGAAGCACCCTGAAATCGAACGTTTGATCACGCTGCCGGGTTTCGGGCCGGTTTTTTCAAGAACTTTTTACACCGAAGTTTTCGACGTTCGCCGCTTCAAGGACGATCACAAATATCTCATCAGCTACGCCGGACTGGCTCCCCTGCAACAAGAAAGCGCCGGCAAAAGAAAGGGGAGCGTCAAGCTCAATCGACATTGCAATTATTATCTCAAGTACGCTCTGGTTTCGGCGGCGCATTGCGCCAGACGACATCCGCGCTTTCGGCGAAAATATGAAAAAGACTTAAAGAAAAACGGTAAAATCATCGCGAAATTAAACCTGGCCAGAAGACTGGCCAAAGCAGCCTATTGGATGTTGATTCGCCAACAATCCTTTCAATACTAAGGATGCACGCTCAACTCGGCGTGGTTGGTCGTCGTAAGGCGGGCGGAGAGCGCCTGG
>CAXHAT010000333.1:0-5633 GCA_964014485.1 uncultured Deferribacteres bacterium | reverse complement strand
ACAGCTAACAGCTAACAGCTAACAGCTAACAGCTAACAGCTAACAGCTAACAGCGGAACAATTACATCAATCCAGTATTCCGGGTTTCTAATGGAATGGATCGTTTGTTCAGGAGGAACAATCATGCACTTGAAATACAAAGTATTGTTTTCATCGCTTGCGGCCTTATTCTGTGTCGGCGCTCTGACCGCCGGCGGAGAGAAAACGAGCGAGCTTGGCGGTCGCCCGGTTTCAATCGACGACGAAAGCAAGCTGGCTTTGATGATAGATCGCTTGATTGGCGGTCTGAAGTCAGGCAACACGGCCTTGTACGCCAATTTTCTGTCCGATGATTATTTTGAATTTTTTTCCAATAAAACGGCGAAATCCAGCTCAAAAGTCATCGTTGGAAAAAGCGCCTTCCTGCAAAAAACTCGTTTGAATACAGCGAGCGAATTCGGCAATCTGGAAGTCAAAAGTATCGAGCTTGCTGATGAAACGGCGCACGCAGTTTTCGCTTTGCAGCGTTCGAACAACCAACTCTCAAAATCCATTGAACTTTCCCTAAAAAACACGCGCGACGGCTGGCGCATTGTTTCCTCGAGCGGCCTGTCGGAAATCGCGCATTCTTCTAAAACCGGGCTTCCCGGAGAAAGTGCAGATAAAGCTGAAATTGCCACCGGCTTTACTTTGAGCACGCGTTTTTTCACCGATTCCAAAACATTCGAAGAAGTTCCGCTTTCGGAAAAGCATGGCGTACAACGCCTTTCGAAAAACGTGACGAAAGATCGTCTGGATCGCAGTCTGTTTCGCATGCCGCACGGCACGGCGTTTTATTCGTCGATTGAAGAATTGAACAGCGCGCCGTTTGTGCGTTCGAGCTATGTTCAGCTCGTGACTGACCCGGGCTGGAACCGCATCGTTTACGGCGATTATGAGAGATTTTTGAAGGCTTATGACGCAAGCGAAACCGACACGCCGCTCAACCGGCCCTACGGCATTGCCGTTGATGCGCAAGGATTGGTTTATGTCGCGGATGCAGGCAATGGGCGGATCGTCGTTTTGAAGCTCACCGGCAAGGCAAACGACCTGTCTCTGACCTTTCTTGGAGAAATCGGCAAGGAAGAGTTGACGCAGCCCAAAGAACTCGCCTGGGATGATCGCGGCACCATTGGCGACCGCACGGATGATCTGCTTTGGGTCACCGATCAGCAAACAAACGCCGTTTTTGCTTTTCGCACCGATACAGAAGAGGCGGAAGTCGTCGTTGAATATCGAGACGGCGAATTCATCTCGCCGTCCGCGATTGCCGTTGGGCGTTTTGACGGTCGGAGCGACGGCTTGATTTACGTGGCCGACAATGTTACCGACCAGTTGCATCAGTTCTTTTTTGACGGGGAAGTTTTAAGGACAAACGGACAAATTGAATTGCCCAAAGCGGCGCTCACTGCTTCCCTTGCAAGCGATCATTGGGGAAATGTCTTTCTGGCGGATCGCGGACAAAATGCGATTTTGAAATTCTCTCCCAAGCTGGAATTCCTCGGCATGTTTTCGCCTCAGAACGACGATTTTAAGCCAGGACGTTTTCAGACGCTTTTCAGCCAAATTCACAAAAAGGACGCGGACGCGCCGATACGCGCAGGCTATAACAACGCCTTTTTGCTGGAAGATTGGACGGAGAATTCCGGCGGGCGCAGATTGCACGTTGGGCTGGAAGCCGCGCTCGAACCGGCGCGCCTTTCGCAGGAACTTGACCTGCTGATTTTTAGCGGTATGCTGACGGATCCGGCAAACGTTAAAATCGATCTGATCCCGCAAAACGCTTCGCGGGAAAACGTTCAACTTGAGAGATGGTTGAGCGCAGGTGAATTCAATTTGGAGCTCAATCGAGACGATCAAGAAGTTGCTGCCGGGTTTTATTCGCTGAAGTCATCCGTGGTTTCAACCTATGGCGAAGCCCACGAGATAATCGCGGAAGAACCGTTCTATCTGCCGCTTTACATTTATGAAAATTGCGGTTCTCCCTCTGCCCCACACAACCGTCTTATTCGCGGCGCCGCCCGTGCAAACGGCTCGACCGCCGCGATGACGGTTGTTTCTGACGAAGAAGAAGTGGTTTATCGGTTCACAGGTTTGAACCCGGACGTTGCCTATGAAACGCGTCTGACTTATTACACCGAATCCGGCGCAGTCACTCAAGAAGCTTTTGCGAAAAATTTCTCTCTTCACGCTCCGATGGCTGCCGGCCAAACCGTGCAACGGACTGCGTGGTTGGCCGTGCCTTCGGAGTCGGTGGAAAACGGCGTTTTGGAATTGAAAGTTAGAAAAACTGAAGGCGTCGGCCCAGCCAGCGTCGCGGAAATTTGGTTGCGCGAAGCGGATTTCGATGCGGCAAACCCGCCGCTTCCCAGCCAGGAAGCTTCGACGCCGCCTGAGAGTTTTGTGTTAAGTCAAAACTACCCCAATCCATTCAATCCGTCTACAAACATCAAATTCGGTCTGCCGCAGGACTGGAACGGACGAGTCACGTTGCGAATTTTCAATATGATGGGACAATTGGTGCGGGAATTGGTGAATGAAGATTTGACCCCGGGCAATTATAGCAGAACATGGCGCGGGATGGATGACGCCGGGCGCAAGGTCGCGAGCGGCGTTTACGTCTACCAATTGCGCGCCGGAACTTTTGTCGCATCGAATAAAATGTTGATGATGAAGTAGGTTTGATGTGTTTGTTATCTGATGTTACGCGTACCTCGTTTGGCGTGCGTGATCAAAGCCCGTAGGCAACTATTGATTCTTATTAGCTCCGTTCTTCAGAGCGGAGATATTTGAGGACGGCCGTCCTTCTCTTCCGCCGCGCCAGCGCGGCGGAAGAGAAGGAAATGGGCGTTCTACGCTTCACCGGGCTGAAGCCCGGCGCTAACTTTTTGCTTTGGTTACGCTCAAACAAACTAAAGTTTGAACTACAAACCACCGTACATCCTTCTACTCTGAGCGTAAGAGAAGCACTGTCGTTTGTAGTTCAAGCTTCAGCTTGCCCTGTGGTGACCATTATCAAGACTTGTTTAAGTTCAAAATCACGAAAAGTTAGTGACATTAGGCTGAAGCCCGGCGCTAATGAGACAAGATTTGCCCCGATATTTAGGCTATGCGTTGCCGCGCCTAACATCAGTTATCATCTTGGAAAACTCGGATGGCTGATGAGCAAACAAAAGCACGTGTTTGATTCATAAAAAGGTCCTTCCTTCCCCCTCACAGCCAATGGCCTGGGTCGAATTTTGACCTGGGCCATTTTTATTTTCGGAGCAGTGGACGCGTCAGGCAAGTTGGGCCGCCTGCGCCTTTGTGACAGATCTCTTCTCCTTTAAATTCAAAAACTTCTGTTCCCGCCGCCTCCAATCGTTTTCTCGTTATTGGATTCCCGACAAGCATGAGACATTTTCCTGGCGCGAGCGCCAAAACATTGCACGTCATCGATTCATATTCTTCGTCCGGGACTTCGATAAGCCGGACGCCGCGATCAAGCAGTTTTTGCCGGAAAAAAGCCGGCAAAAGTCGTGAGTAGACCAGATGCAGGTCTTCATCAATCGGGCTGAGAATTGACATGAGGTGGAGAACGTCGTCTGCGCCGTTCCAGTGGGGGAGAGGAACGGCGATGATTTCGTCGACCAGATCGCCCAAAATATTTCTTAACTGCCGAATCCCTTCTTCGTTTGTGCGGTAGCCTAAGCCGACAGCCAGAATTCGCTCGGTGAGCCAAACAACGTCGCCGCCTTCCAGCCTGCCTCGGCCATTAATTTTTCCTAAAACCGGCACGTCGACCTTCTCAAGAAAAGCGCCGATTCTCTCCGGTTCGGACGCACGCGCCGGTTTGCCCATGTTGCAGAGAATCGCGCCTTTTCGCGTAATGATCACAGGATCGTGCGTATAAATCGAGTCCAACGTCGTTGAGTCGTCAAAAGGCAGAAAATGAAGTTCATCCACATGGTTTGCCAAAATTGCTTCAAAAGTTTGGTATTCTTCGAGCGCTTTGGCATAATTCGGCGGGCCGATGAAATGCAATTCTTGCCATTGGGCATCAATCCGGTTTTGATTAAAAAAAGCGGCCTCGGGGCGTTTAATGAGCAGCCGTCTAATCGGAGCCGTCATGGATTGGCAGTCGTAAGGCATAGCTTTATGCTGGGTTAAAGGTGACCTGGATTTTTGTGAATTGGGAAGGAGCATCGCTCCAGGTTCTCAGCGCGTTTCCTGCTTCAGAAAATGGTACGGTTAGATTGACGACTTCTTGAACAGGGAAGCGGCTTTGCTCCAGATATTCGATGACCGAGTGATAATCTTTCGGCAATGAATTGCGCGAGCCGCGAATATCGAGTTCTTTCAGAATGAAATTTTTTGTGTCGTAAGTTATGGGCTGTTTCGACCAGCCGACGTAAACCACGCGTCCGGCCGGCGCAACGTGTTGAACTGCCGCAAGAAAAGTCTCCGGCGCGCCGACAGCTTCGATAATCACGTCCGGCCCTTCGCCGCCAGTCAGTTCGTGCAGCTTTTCCTGCAAATTTGAACTTTTTGAATTGACTGACCCCGTTGCGCCGATTTTTTGCGCCAAATCCAGCTTACCGTCGACAATATCGACGGCAATGACTTTAGCCCCGCGTTCGCTCGCCGCCGCAATAACGCCAAGCCCAATCGCGCCGCATCCTAGGACAGCGACTTTGTCTTCGGAAGTAATTTGAGCACGGTCAACGGCATGGAAGCCGATGGTCAACGGTTCGACCAAGGCCAGCTCTGAGAATGAAAGTTTTTCGGCGACAAAGAGCGATTGCCACGGCGCGGTTATGAAATTTGTAAACGCGCCGTCGCGATGCACGCCCATGACTCGTGCTTTTGCGCAGCAATTGAAACGCTGGCGCTTGCAGGCCGAACACTTGCCGCATGTCTGCAATGGCGAAAGCGTGACGTGCGCGCCTGGTTGAATATGCGAAGGAACGCGCCGCCCCGTTTTTTCAATGATCGCGGCGATTTCATGGCCGGGAATTCGGGGGTAGGTCACGAGGGGATTGGTTCCATTGAAAATATGCAGATCGGTGCCGCAGAATCCGACGGTATGCGTTCTAAGAAGAACGTCGTTTTCGCCGAAATCGGGTTGGGGAATTTCAATGTACTGAAATTTGCCGGGGTTCAGGATTGAAACGGCTTGCATTGGCTCCAGGTATTGCTTCGTGATTACTATTCCAGGCCGTATGCGGCGATTGCCGTCCCGCCGAGTATGCACGCTTGTTCATCTGCCGAAAGTTGCGAAATCAATTCGAGCACAGTTTCGCGCCAGCGCAAATCGCCGCCTGCAAGATTGCAAACCGGCCAGTCTGAGCCAAACATCAAGCGTTTGGGGCCAAACGCTTCGAGAACGACGTCAAAATATGGCTGAAGATCATTCATGGTCCAATTGTTCCAACTCGCTTCGGTGGCGAGGCCGGAAAGTTTGCAGTATGTATTTTCTCGTTCAGCCAGACGCTGGATATATTGCAGCCACGGGGTCATCAGCGATTCGCGTATTTTGGGTTTGGCGATGTGGCCTAAAACGAAAGTCTGGCCGGGGTGCTTGGCAACGATTTCTTTCCTGTCTCTTATACACATCTCCGAGCCCACGAGACTCC
>CAXHAT010000332.1:0-5643 GCA_964014485.1 uncultured Deferribacteres bacterium | reverse complement strand
TCAAAGGCTCAAAGGCTCAAAGGCTCAAAGGCTCAAAGGCTCAAAGGCTCAAAGGTTCAAAGGTCCAAAGGCTCAACCTTGCAAATCGCTCGAACTTGTGTTTGCCTGCGTTGCGCCGCCAAACGCTGCGCCGCCGCCTTGCAACGCCCGCCGGGTGGAATCCATCGCCGGGCTTTCCGACAGGACTTGAGTACCGCTTTTTACGCCCGCGGAAGTCATCGCAGTAGCGGTTTGAGCGGACTCAATGGAAAATCCTTTAAACCTGCGCCATACCGTAGATAGGATAACGCCCGCAGTAATCCCGATTCCATAAGTTCCCAAATCCGCGCTGGCGCCGGCGCGGCCAAAAATGCTGGCTGTGAATTTCGGAATAAGCACCAAAGTCACTGCGATGATTACGCCGAGCAAGAACGTGTCCCACAAAATCCCCTTGTCGCCGCTCTGAATCGCTGTTTGAAACGCCGGGGCGCTGGTGACAACACGAATGAGTCTAAAGAGAATGGCGGCCAGGACAGACCAGAAATTCACGGCAGCGAAATTGGCGAGCCATGTCGAAAATACGCCGCGGAAATTGGGAAAAAGATTGAGCACAATCGCCAGCGGGCCGAGCAGGTAAAAGAAAATTTGAATGATGACCTGGATGATGACAAACACTTCATAAATTATCATCACAAGCATGTACGAAATCGAAGAAAGGGACTCCAGGCTCATAATGTTGAATAATGAAAGCCTCAAACCAGTGCCGTCGCCGCCGTTGAAAAAAGAGGCGAGGTAGTCGCTCATAATGTTGCCTTCTTCGAGATCGAAAATGGCGCGGGCGAGCAAAACGAACAGCTTGCCAAACCATACCGCCCAAATCTGGTAGGTTGCGAGTCCAATGGCGGTAAAAACAACCAGCAAGATGTGGTAATTGGGCGGGCGATTATCCGCGTCGGCGGAGAGACGAAATAACAGCGCGATAAAATAAATGACCACTGCAAACGTCATCAGCAAAGTCGCGAGCCTGATAATTTCGCTGACAAACTGGTGCGTCGAGTTGAAGAAGGAAGGGCTGAACAGAAATTCTAACATTTTCTTTACGGCTCCGGCTATTGGCCTTGTGCCTTCAGTTTGTTTCCAGCTTTTGATTAACCTTGTTTATTCAACAGCTAACAGCTAACAGCTAACAGCTAACAGCTAACAGCTAACAGCTAACAGCTAACAGCTAACAGCTAACTCACCTAAAACTCACCGGCGTTATATCAAAAAAGCCATACCGTACTTTGGAGATTTTATTGGCTTCATTTCTCAAGTTCTGCCAATCGACTTTTGAACGCAAGTAACCGACTTTCTCATCGTAAAGGTTCAATTCCGACTCATGTACTTGTTGCGATAACTGCAAATATTTTTCGTGGTGCGAATTCGATAATTCACGCAGGTTCACGGTCTCCAAAAGCAATTGCGTGCGCTCCGCTTCAGTAAAGTTGTTGTTTTTATTCATGATCTCACGGTAGAGAGCGACGGCCATACTGTCGTACGTGACCGCAAGCCGCTGGCTTCGAAGCGCCTGCTCAAACAAGGCTTTTGAAAACGCTTCCTGCCCGGCATAGGCATTGTGAAGGCGTTTGGAAGCGTCTTCAGGCACCGCGTCGTCTTGGGTCGAGAGTGAGAAGCTGTCGTAGGTTTCTTGCAGTGCTCTTGCGTTTTGAAGCAAGGATTCCGTATCCATCGCGGTGCGGTTCAAATCCTGGGACGTACCTGGAAACCAATAGCCCACTCGATCTGCGTTGATGATAAAATTTGATAGGGCAAAAGAATTGTTCAAGCGCAGATTTTCCACCGCCTTCATGTCGCGGTACAGGCTCTGAGTAAACTGAAAATCCTGCCGCAGCAAGGTGTAAGAATCGTAGAATTGCTTGACCTGTTGGATCATCTTCGCCGTCTGTGCGCGCTCTTGCTGCAAGCCAAGCTGATGCTTAAAGGAAATGTCACGAAGCACGCTCAAAATCAAACTGCTCTGCGGGTCGATGAGTTGGGCTTTTGCTGGTGTTTGTGGAAGCGCCATAAGAAAAAAGCCGGCAAACAGGATGGCTTTTACGGTGCGAAAAGTTCTCCATTTCGAAGAGAGTCTTGGGGGAATATTTGAAATGTCGCCACAATTGGAAGAAGTCGTATGCTTTGCCACATCCCCCTCGCCCCCTTCGAAGGGGGGATTTTGCGTCGCTTCGCGACTTTTGGTTCTTTCCAAAAAATCTATCATCCTAAAACTCCACTCACAAAAGTTAAGCCATGTGATATGGCGTCAGGTCGTGCTCTTTTTTACGGTCACGGGCGGTTTCTGAAATCGCTTTAATAATATTGCCGTTTTGCGCCGCCAAATGCTTTTCCAAAGTATTGTTTTCCTGGCGATTGGTCGTGAAAAGGAAATGGTCGAATACGCTCATATCCGCCTTGAGCGAGGTGATTTGGCCGTCGCGATCCAGTAGGAATTCGCCGCGTTCAAGGGAAGAAATGAGCGCTAATTCACGCTCGCCGTAGCCAAAGGCGCGCGTCAATGATTCCATTTGCTTTGGCTTGTGCGCAAGGACAAAATGATTGAGCGCGTTGTCTTTAATCGGTGCGGAAAAGCTGACGTTGTCAATGTCGTCGATGGATTGTGAAATGGCGAAAACGCCCGCGCCCATTTTTCGCGTGGTACGGAAAAGCTCGACGATGAGATGGCCGATGGTGCTGTTATCATCCAGCACTTTCCAAAGCTCGTCAGCGAAGATGATTTTGTGGTCTTTGAGATTGCGCTCCATCAAATCCCAGAGCAGGCCGGTGATGATGATGGCGATGATGCCTTGCAAATCAGGGTGAGTTTCCAGCCCTTTCAAATCGAAGCAGACCAGGTCTTCGCGAATGTCGATCATCTCGTCGGCGCACAGGAATCGACTGTACTCGCCGTGCGTGTAAACATACATTTTGCGTGCGAGCAGGCGCACGTCCACGTAGCCTTCCGGATCGACTTGTTTAACGAAGAAATGGACGAAAGTCTTTAAGTTGCGCGGGCCGCGAAAGTCTTTATAGTAGCATTCCAAAGTCTTGCTGATAAAGCCTTGCTCAACTTTTGAGAGCGATTTTTGATCTTGCTCCAGAATCAACTTTTCGATAAAAGCGCGAAGAAAAAGCATTTTCTTCGTATCGATCTCATCACCGGCGATAGCGAAAGGATTGAGCGGAATTGGATCGTCGATATTGAGCTCGATATAGCGCCCGTTGAGCAGCTTGAACATTTTCTTGTATGAACCGCCCGCGTCGCCGACCCCGCCAACGTCTATGCCGAAGACTTTCACGCCTTGCTCGAGCATTTGCAGGAGAATCGATTGCATCAGGTAACTTTTTCCCGTCCCGGTCGGGCCGATGATGATGCTGTTCCAGGAGTTCAAGTTTTGGTCAAAATAGTCGAGCAGGACTGGTTCATTATTTCGGTTCTTGAGCAGCACGCCGCGATTGTAACCGCGATAGAAATTGGTGAGATTAATGAACGAAGCGGCATTCGAAGTTTTGACCATCAAACGGTGGTAGTTTTCCGTCGAATTTCCAGGCAAGCAGCTCACAAACATCGGTAAGGCGTCGAGCGTTTCGAGCACGGCTTGCGCCTTATCGATTGAAGCAAAAGCAATGTTTGTGTGGTTAATCTTTTCGTTAAGCCTGTCAACGTCAGTGTCATATAAAAGGACGTTGAGGCTAATTGAAGCGAGTTTTTTGTGATCCTGGTAAATTTCGTCAAGCAGATCGTTCAACTCGCGATGTTTTACTTCACTTTTTCGCCCTTCACGGTTGCGCGAAAAATTGGAAATGAATCGCGTAAAATTCAACTGTCGCGACAGGCGCGCCGTTTCTTTTTCCATATTCAAATTTTGAGTCGAAAAAACGACGCGGTGCGGGAAAGGCAATTGGTGCAAAATAGGGTAGAGGTAGGGCAGCGCCATACCGCCGAATTCTTGATAAGAGCGCGTCACTTCCGGAAGTACGCTCAGAGACAAACACGCAACGTACTGATTGCCGATTTTGAGATGGCCTTTTTCGATTTGATAATCATGCTGAGCAAGCTCATTAATCAACGCTTTGCCGTAAACTTCACGCGGCAGGTTAGCGGTGGTCAAATTGATTGATTTGTAGAGAAAGTCCGCAAGGCCTGACGAGCTCAATCGCCTTAGTTTTACCTTTGTTTTAACAAAATTGCCGCACAAGGTTTTGAGTTCGTTTCGCCTCTTCGCAACCAGCATCTGATGCTCTTTCTGCAACCGCTGTTCAATCGCACTGGAAGCCATCAAGATGTTCAACGGCGTTCGCAGCGCATCGCCCGCGTCCATATCGACGAACATGAACATGCGGCAATGCAGGTATTTGTAAAACGAGTAATACTGATGACGGCGGAATTTGAAAAAATCCAGCGAAGGATCGTCAGCGTGGATGAAATCGCCTTGGTAGGGGTGGTAGTCAAAAAGCCAGGAGAATTGTAGGTTCAGTCCTTCGTCAACTTGATTGAGCGCGTTTTCAAGCGTTTTGCTCAGAAAGGCGTAATCTTCCGGCGACAGGCTCATATTGTCGAGCCCTTCTATCTCAAAACCGGCGACGAAATTACCGTTTTTCTTGATAATAAAATCGTCTTGAAGGTCAAGATAAGGCAGGTATTGCGCCAAAGCGGACGCTTGTTCCCCATCATCATTTCTCGCAAATTTCGTAACGGACATTGCTTCCAGCTTTTTCTGAAACGTACTTTTTCAGTAATTAGTGATGAGTCATTAGTGATTAATCAAACAATCACCAATGACTAAAAACTATTTACTAATTACTGATCACTATTCACCGACTACTTTTTCCTGACTATATAATCAAACTCTCGCAGCACGAAGGCGGAGAGTTTTTTCGGCCATAGAAAATGAAAGCCGATGTATGAGGTCAATCCAAAGGCGAAGGGCGTAATTTTGTTCGCAAACCGAAACAGTATGAACAATCCGATTTCTACGATGATGATGAACAAAAAATTGACGTCAAACAACGTGAACATCGGAATGAGCAGGATCGGTACGGCGACGAGAACCAGCATTTCCAGCAAGCCGACCCCGCCGACGCCGCTTTGGATTTGCAAATGGCGATAGCACTTTTCCTGCATTAGAATTGCGTGCTTGTCGCACCGGGAACGAGGTTCACTAACGCCGGTACCAGAAACTTGGCGCCGAAAATTAAAATCACGGCGATCACGATGCCGATAAGCTGACGCTTGGCTTTTTCATGCCGTCCGCCGTCGGCGCTGGCCATATTCAGACCCGCAATAATGAGCGCGATGACCAAAATTGGCGTGGCAATAAAGATCGCCACATTGATCACATTGTTGAGTGCTTGAAATAACGTTTGCATCTTCTTTCCTTCCCAATTGAGGTTATGGGTGAAAAACGAGAATCTGTTTATCCAACAAACTGCTGCATTCTATTTGGACTCGTGGATTTTTTGGATTAATGGATTTGTGTTTCCGGCAATCCAATATTCCATGACTCCAATTATTAACTGATGTTACGCGACAGCAGCGACGCCGTAGAAACTCTCGTCAAAGTCATTCCCGCGCAGGCGGGAATCCAGTCAATCGCGCACAGCCCCTGGATTCCCGCCTGCGCGGGA
>CAXHAT010000331.1:0-5645 GCA_964014485.1 uncultured Deferribacteres bacterium | reverse complement strand
GCGGCGGAATTGAATGACGGCGTTTCTATGGGCGCAAGATTGAGCCTGTGGGCTAATGCGAGGATTGCTTCAGCGGCAGCGAAATAGTAAAAGCGCTGCCTTTGCCGACTTCGCTTTCCACCTTTATCGTCCCCTGGTGCCTCTCAATGATGTTTCTGACCGTAGCCAAGCCGGAAGCCATTTTGACGCGTTGATCTTTCTGCGAAAAGCGCACTTCGAAAAGATCCTTCATCTCTTCCTGCGCAATGCCGCGCCCGGTATCACCAATAGAAACTGAAACATAACCGTCGATGTGCCGCGTTTGAATTTTGACTTCACCCTGCCCCTCAATCGCTTGCTCCGCATTGAGCAGCAAATTCATCAACGCTTGATTCAATTCGGATGAAAAACATTCGACCTCAGGCAGATTCTCGAATTCCCGCACGATCTTGATGCGCCCTCGCCAGCGATTTTCAAGCAAAACCAGGGCGCTGTCAATCCCTTCGTGAATATCCGTTTTTTGCAGCTCTGCTTGATCAAGGCGAATAAAGCTTCGCAGGCTCCGCACCAAATTTGTAATGCGCTCGGCGGCGGAAGAGGTTGTTTCCGCGCTGCTTTTCAAAACCTTCAATGCTTTGTGCAGCGCTGCGTCATTGGCGAATAACCGGCGAATTTCTTCGTTTTGCATCGCCTGGTCGATGATTTCAACGCAACGCGCCGTCAAGTCGCTCGAGCTGATAATCGCACCGTTCGGCGTGTTGATTTCGTGCGTAATGCCGGCGACAAGCTTGCCCAAACTGGCCATTTTTTCAGAATGAATCAGTTGCGCCTGCGTCTTTTGCAATTGATCCAGCAATTTTTCTAACTCATCATTTTTCTCTTCCAGCTCGATGTTTTTCAAACGATTGATTTCGGCCTGTTTTTGCGAAGCCTCTAACTTGCTGACGATTTGCAGATGCTGCAACTTTTTCTTGGCGTCTTCACGAAAGACGTTCTTTTCGATTTCATGAAAAAGCTGGAAATGGCGCAGCGCATCTTCAAAGCGTCCCTGGGCCCGGTAGATTTCGGCGAGGATTCGGTGCGCTCGTCCTTCCTTGGGCTTGGCTTTAATGCGTCCGGCCAGAGTTTTCGAGACTTTGGCCAGCTTTAATGCATTGTCGGGCTGCCCGATTTTCAGCAGCAATTCACTCAGGTCGCCGAGCGTCGTCACCACGCCGTAAGTATAGCCAATTTCCCGGCGCAGCTTTAAGCTTCGGTTGAAGCTTGCCAAGGCTTGGTCCGTGTCTCCAATCGAATCGAATATCCGGCCAAGATCGTTGAGAATTTTCGATTCAACCTGTTTGTTTTTGTATTCGGCGACAATTTTCAAGCTTTGGTCTTGATACTCAATCGCTTCCTCGTGGCGACCTAATTTAAAATATGTGTTTCCAATTCCGTTGAGGGCGCGCGCTTCGCCTTCCAAACCTTCATTTTCCGAAAAAAAACGGTGTGCTTTTTCAAAGAGTTCTAACGCCGGCTCATAATCTTCCAGGTCGTAGTAATATCCTCCCAACATATTCAAGGCCCATGCTCGCCCGAACCAATCATTGATTTTTTCGGACAATTCCAGAGATTTGGTAGTGTAGCGGAAACCTTCTTCGAGCTCGCCAAAGCCCCAATGAATAAGCCCGAGAAAAAACAAGGCGCTTGCTTGACCGGCATCATCTTTTCGAGCTTTGAACTCCTTCAGCGCGCTTGCGAAACACTTGCGCGCCGCTTCCGGCTTGCCGTCAAAAAAAAGCACGACGCCCCTGTTTCTCGTGACGTAGGCCAGGCCTTTGGTGTATTGGAATTCTTCGGAAAGCGCGTGCGACTCGCGCACCATTTCGCGCGTTTTGTGCAGATTATAAGTCGCGTTTTGGAAAATCTCCCCGTTCAAAAATTCGACGCGCTCCATGGCCTCGGTTTTTTTGAGGTCATATTCTGCGTCAAGCAAGTCTTCCGCTATCATGATTGCGCCAGATTAAGTTCGTCGGTTTTGACAAAAACTGAAATGGATGATACGAAAAAAAAATGCGGCGCGCGACTATTGAAAAGGATGGTTTTCAAGAACGAAGGAAGAAGCGGGGTGACGAATGAAGTTCGTAAAGGCGCAAAAAACTACGCCTTTACTCCTGCGTTCTTACTCAGGCTTGCATTTGCTTTCTGGCTTTCTCGCTGCGAACGCCCATGAGAAAGCTTTTGATGAATTCATCCAGATCGCCGTCCATCACGGCTTGAACGTTTCCGGTTTCAATGCCGGTGCGATGGTCTTTGACGAGGTTGTAGGGGTGAAAGACGTAGCTTCGAATCTGGCTGCCCCAACCAATGTCTTTCTTCTCCTTTTCCAACTCGTCCCGTTTCGCCTGCTCTTCCTCCAACTTGATCTGGTAGAGTTTGGCGCGCAGCATTTTCATGGCTGATTCACGATTGCGGTGCTGAGAACGCTCATTTTGACATTGCACAACCGTGTTGGTCGGCATGTGCGTAATGCGCACCGCGGAACTGGTTTTGTTGACGTGCTGACCGCCCGCCCCGCTCGCGCGATACGTATCTACGCGCAATTCTTTTTCGTCAATTTCAATTTCGATGTCTTCATCGATCACCGGATAGATAAAAACGGAGGCAAATGAAGTGTGTCGGCGAGAGTTGGAGTCGAACGGCGAGATGCGCACCAGGCGGTGGACGCCCGCTTCCGCTTTCAAGTAACCGTAAGCGTAATCGCCCTGGACTTCAATCGAAACATCCTTGATTCCAGCTTCATCGCCGTACTGCAAATCGAGGATTTCGGACTTAAATTCGCTGCGTTCGATCCAGCGTAAATACATGCGGTAAAGCATCTGCGCCCAATCCTGGCTCTCGGTGCCGCCAGCGCCGGGATGGATCGTCAAGATGGCGTTGTTGCCGTCATTTTCTCCGCTCAGCATGTTGCGAAATTCAAGGTCTTCGACGGAAGTTTGCAAGGTTTTGGCTTCGGCGGCGCATTCTTCTTCCAGCGCAGCATCGCTCTCTTCTTCGGCCATTTCAAGCAACACTTCAACGTCTTCCGCCTGCTGGGCGACTTTCTCGAATGCGTCGACCCAGACTTTGCGCGAGGAGATTTGTTTCATCACCTGCTGCGCGGTTTTTTGGTCATCCCAGAATCCGGCTTCAGCGGTCTTTTTCTCAAATTCGGTTATTTCATTTTTTCGTTTTTCAACGTCAAAGACACCTCCGCAAGTTTTCGACGCGGGGAAGAAGATCATTGAGCTTTTCTTTGACTTCGGAAATCATAATTGCATCCTTTGTGATGTAAATATTAAAAAAGTTTTCTATCTTTTTGCGTCGCTTGAAACGCTCTCAAGAAGAAATTCAAACGACGATCTCCGCTGCTGACGGCGGCGAATATAATACTCGATTGTTTTACAAGCAACAGGCAGGCATGGATTTATTTTCGCGATTTGCCGATTCCTGGCAAGCGATAGGCGCTCGAAACAACGCGCCGAAAATGTGGCGAATAATTGAAGAAATGTATGAAACGCCGCCCCGCGCCTACCATAATTTGGCGCATATTGAGTTTTGCTTGCACGAGCTTGACGACGCAAGCGGATTCGCTGAAAACGCCGGCGTCATCGAAGCGGCGATTTGGTTTCATGACATTATTTATGAGACGAAGAAAAAGAACAACGAAAAATTGAGCGCTGCCTTTGCGAATACACTTCTGAAAAAGTCTGGAGTCAACGAAAAAACGCGACGAGAAATCATCGCGCTTATCATGGCCACAACACATGCGACGCCGCCGAAAAACAATGATGAGATGCTGATGGTCGACGTTGATCTGGCGATCCTTGGGAAACAACCAGAAATTTTCGAAATTTATGATCGCCAGATTCGAGAAGAATATGCCTGGGTCGCAGAAGAAACGTATCGCCGTGAGCGGTCGCGCATTTTGAAGCACTTCCTCAATCGAGACGCCATTTTTTCAACCCCGACGTTTCGTTCAAAATATGAGTTGCAAGCGCGTCGAAATCTCAAAAATACGCTGGTTAAAATGGCTTCGCGACAATGAAAAAGAATATGATGACGACGAAAACCGCACTGATTCCGGAAAACATAAGGAACCGTTTCTTTGCGTTCGAAACGGCGACCTCGTCTTGCGCAGCGGCTGCGGCATTCATCTTTCGCAAGCTGGACATGCCGACGTGGGTAAGTCCGACGAGCAATACCGCCAAGAGGATTTTAGCGTGCATAAATCCCATGCTCAACCAGGGGCGGGCTTCAACCATCGTCAGCATGACGAATCCCGTCAGCAGCGCAATGGCCAAAGCGGGGAACTCGATTCTTTTTGAGATGAAAAGCGCCATGTTTTCACTGGCGCGCCGATCGACGTTTGATTCCGTTCTGCGAAATTTCACGATGAGAAGCAGTTCGGCGATAATGGCGCCAACCCCGACGGCGACCATGAGTAAATGAACGGTTTTGACGATTAAATAGGGCATGTTATTCTCCAGGAGTTTTCGATTCCGGAATCGCGCCGCGGCGATGGTGATTTGCAAGAACAAAGGGAGAACGGCGTGAGTTTTGAAAGTTGAACAAAAAAGCGGACTGCAACAATATCTCTTCTTCATTTGACAAGAAAGAAAAACAACACGAAAAGTCATGAAGAATATAGGTTGCAGCAACGAATTTGCGTTTGAACTTTTGTTGGAAATCAAACTTAATTCTTTGAGCAAACTGCCATGTTGACGAACAATGTCATGATCTGTCACGCCATCATGTCGCATGGCTGCGTCGCACGTAATACGATAGTCTTTGTTTAAGTTTCTGTTAAAATTACGCTTAATTACATTTAGCCTTTTATGGCGTCTGAATTGCGTTAAGCTGGATACTGAAAAGCGTTAAAAAAGGAATGATCAAATGATAAACAAAAGTCGCGGAATTTATCTTTTCAATTTGATGGGGTTTCGCGTCAGCGCGGATTGGTCGTGGCTAATCGTTGCCGTCTTGATGACCATTTCGCTTGGCAGCGGGTATTATTCGGCGGTTTTTGGAAGCGACCCGTCGCTCGGAACTTTCGCGTTTGGATTGATCTCAACGTTGATGCTCTTTTTTAGCGTCTTGCTCCACGAAGTCGGGCATTCCGTCGTGGCGCGGGCAAACGGTATCCGGATTATTGGCATCCGGCTTTTCATTTTTGGCGGGGTCGCACAA
This sequence comes from uncultured Deferribacteres bacterium, assembly GCA_964014485.1. Lineage (GTDB taxonomy): Bacteria > Zhuqueibacterota > Zhuqueibacteria > Zhuqueibacterales > Geothermadaptataceae > CAXHAT01. Next base: position 458 of record CAXHAT010000331.1, on the reverse strand, counting down.
ATGGATCGCGAGCCGCAATCGCCGGGGGTTGAATTCAAAGTCACGATTGCCGGCCCGGCGGTCAGCGCTGCACTGGCCGTATTTTTCTATCTCCTTTCAGATTCAATTCTCAGCGCAACTTCTCCAGCCATTCGAGGCGTTACTCAATTGCTCGCTCAAGCAAACCTCATTATGGTGATTTTTAACATGATCCCGGGATTTCCCATGGACGGCGGTCGAATTCTCCGCTCGATTGTTTGGAAGCTCAGAGGAAACTATCTCGGCGCAACCCGAATTGCGACCAGAACCGGGAAAATCGTCGCGTTTGGCTTTATGGGACTCGGCGCTTTGATTGCGCTTTCCGGCCAAACCATTGACGGTATTTGGCTGGCATTCATTGGCGCTTTTCTGTATAACGCGGCGCAGAGCAGCTATATGTACGCGCAATATTCAGAGTCACAAGGGCGGGGGGCGGGTTC
>CAXHAT010000330.1:0-5684 GCA_964014485.1 uncultured Deferribacteres bacterium | reverse complement strand
ACACCAAGAAGCTCGTCGGCAGCGTCAGATGTGTATAAGAGACAGGTCGCAGTCCACTAGCGCAACTTCGCCGAGCTTGCGGGATTTGGGGTCGATCTTGAAAAACTGCTCCAAATTCTCGCGGCCTTTTTCCGCGTCAAAATCGACGACTTCGCCATTTTTGAAGGTAAATTTTGCACCCGCAACTTCGCTGCCGAGCACCATCACTGGTCGCGTGACTTGGACGGTTCCTTCAGTCTTGCGGAAATCCGGGGTAATGAAAACTTCATAGGTCGGAATGTTGGGCAGGAAATCTTTACCGTGACTGCCCTGCATCACACCGCCCTGCCAACTTGAATTTGGAATCAATCCGATTCGCAAATCCGTCCCTTCGCCGCGAAAATGCACGGCGTCGAATTGCTTGTCGTTTAAGAATTCCGCGCGCGTTTGCAGCGTTTCCGATTGATCAATCCATGCTTGCACGGGATCATCCCGGTCGAGCTTGAGGATTTTCTCCAGCGCGTTCCAGAGCCTGTCTTGCTCTTCCGGCGAAGCGTCGCCGCCAAAGACTTGCGCCGCCCATTTTTCCGTCGGCAAATCGGCCACCGTCCACGGGCAACCGCCTTCGACGATTTTAGTGCGGTAGGACTGCGTCGCCAGATTGTAGGCTTGCATGATTTGCGCATGACGTTCGCGCGGCAGATCGTCGTAAATGTGCGGATCTTCCATGCCGCCCAAATGTATGAGCGCCCATTTTTCGTCAAGCATCATCTGCAGATCCCGTTCAGTGAATGCAGGCACATAACCGAGGTGGTCGCCCGGTACGTGCTCAGCGCGAATTTTAGTCATCATTGGATGTTCGGCGGAAACCCGGACATAACGCGCGCCCATTTTGTAAGCTTCTTCCGCCAAAATCTGCATAAACGGCCAATGCACCGGCTCGCCCTTAATTTGCAAATTCTGGCCTTTTTGCAAACTCACGCCGATGTTGAGAAGAATTTGGGCGTACTTTTGAAGAGAAGAATGAATCATAAAATCTTTCATTGAATTCTTTGTGGTTTTAAATGTTCTTTTATCCAGCGTTCCAAACTCTCACGCTTAAATTCACCGCTTGCAAGCTTTAAAAATACATTCTCTTGCTCATCCACAGATGCCGCCAAAAAATCGTACTCCGTGACTGCCGCCGCTTTGCTCTATGAGTCGTTGATGGAGGTAGAAGATATCGTCTAGCGACAAATATCTCATTTGGCCAATCTTTTATACAATTCTCTGTTCTTTTCAAGTACGTAATCAGCGGCGTTTTCAAATGCAGAATCAGGTTTTAAAAGTTGTTTTTCCAAAGAAGCGATCATAAAGTCTTCCATTGTCAAACCGGACTTTTTCGCCGCCAATTGAAGCTTATTTGCGATTTCTTCAGAAACAGTGATTGAGAAGGTTTTCATTTTCGATCCTTCTTTTCTAAAATCCAAAACGCGTGTTGACAATATTATTAAAAATCGAGCCAAATGTGTAGCGAAAACCGAATGAAATGCCATACTCGTAGGATTGCTGCAACTGCCTTTGCGTTAAGAGCACTTCTTCCTCGGTTGCATCGCCTTTAGGCAGAGAGAGTTGATCGCGAATGCGGGAGACGTCGCCGGAAATATTGAGCGACAGCCCTTTGATTAATCGAAAATCCAGCTCGCCGTAAAATTCCACCCTGTTTTTACTAAAATCATGCAAGTAATTTGAGCCTTCCAGACGCATCTCGGCGTCGCCCCAAGGCTGCCTGATTTCAAGCGTCATTTCAAAGGATTGCTCAAAAAGCGTTTCATTCGTTTGGTCGAAAATCGTCGTTTCGGCGTAATTCTGCCGCCCAATATTCAAGCGGTAGAGAAAGCGAAATTCGCGTCGCGAAAATTCGGAATAAGGGAAAATATTGTACTCAATTGCCGGTGCGATTGAAGCGGAAAAATCAATTTTATCGAAGGTCGACGATCTTAGTGTTGTAGACGCTCCTAACGACCAATGATCGTTTAATCCATAAAGCTGCGCGATCCACAAAATGCCGTTTTTAGTGATGCTGCTCACCGTCGTGGTGACGGAATCTTCCTCGACTTTGAAATTGCGCTCGCGGTAATCGCCGTTCAGCCACATGCGCGTTTTCCAGAGTTCGGTGATGCGATTGACGCTCAAATTGCCGCGTACAAAAATGGAATTTCTCGCATCCTCGCCGCTGAACGAGCCATTAAAACCCAAACGAAAGACCCAATAATCCCAAGGGTCTTTTTGGAACATCTGCGTATTTGCAAGGCCCTCCGGCGGTCTGTATTGCAGACGAAAATTATTGATAAGCGGCGTTTGCGAGACAAATTGCATCAACCCCATCTTGATCACTTTGAGCATGCCGCTGCGGCGTTCGTCCCGGCTGTCGGTGTTATTGGAATTGTATCTCAACGTCGATTGAATCGCTTCAAATTCGCCCTTACCAATAAATCGCATGGTGTATTCCCTGCCGCCGCCCGTGCGATTGCGGGTCACGAACAAATGTACGTCGGATTCCCCCTGGTCTCTCACATGGTCGACAAAGTCAATCTCTGTGCGAAGATAGCGATTGTCACACTCGCGGCAATCGATTGACAGACGCAAAAAAACCTGGCTCGCGTCTGCGCTGAGAGAATCAGATTCTTGGGTAAAGGCATTTAACGGCAGGATAAAAAGAAGCGCGAGAAGCAGCCATTTCATTCAGAAGGTTCCTTGGATAGCATGTAAGAGTCAGTCAGTAAAAATGAGGTCGATGAGCCGATTTCGGCTCGTTCCCAAACTCTGGTTTCGAGCCAAAGAATTCACTCGAAACTGGATTTTTGAGTACAATTGCGTTCCCAATCCAGAGATTGGGAACGCGAATAAACGAGAATAGTAGGCGTCTCAAAATTAGGTGGACGGTAGTGCGCCTCCGCAGAATGACGTTGATTAACGATTACTGTATCATGAAGCTGGCGTGTGTAACATCAGGTACCAGGAATAAACGTTCACGTGCTACGAGAGTAATTCAAAAAAGCGATCTGCTTCATCTTCCAGGTTGAAATAATTTGGCGAAAGGCGCAGGGCGTTGAAGCTCTCGCCGCTAAAGGGGCGCAGAATGTAGCCATGAACTTCATAAAGCCAGCGTGACAGTTCCGCGCTGTTTTTCCCTTTGCACTCGAGTGAATAGATCGAAGTTGCCAGATCATCTGTTTTTGGTGAATGCCAAACGACGTCATTGCGCGCTTCAGCCTTTTCCATGATATACTTTCGCAATGTCAGCAAGCGTTGCTCTTTTTCAGTCTGGCCAAGCTTTTCATGGAAATCCAAGGCGTCGCCGAGCGTTAAAACTTCCGCGAGATTGCGCGTACCGTAATCTTCAAACCTTCGCGCTGATTTTTGCCACCGCCTTTGGCCCCAAGTCACCCACATTGGCCGCACGTCTTCCTGGACTTCTTTTCTTAAATAAAAAAGCCCCAGGCCTTTCGGCGTTTGCAGCCATTTGTGCGGACTCGTGCTGTAAAAATCCACGCCCAACTCCCGCATATTCACCGGAATCATCCCGACGGACTGCGCGCCGTCAACCGCGATCCACTCAACGCCCTTGGATCGCGCAGCATCGGCGATTTCCTTTATCGGGTAACGAATGCCGACGGAATTATCGATGTGCGGCATGACAAGTACGCGCGTTTTAGGCGAAATTTCGCGCACGTAGACGTCAATCATTTCTTCTTTGCTAAAGTTTTTCACGTCCTGAATTGGAAACGTGAATCGCCTCACCGTGAAACCCTTCGCCTGGGCGTTGTGAAACCAGCAAACGCTGGCGCCGGAATGGTTGAGCGAACTAAAAAGCGCTTCGTCTCCCTTTCCCAACGGCAGGCCGTTAGCGAGAATATTAAATCCTTCCGTCGTATTATGCGTGATTGCAATTTCATCGTCATCGGCGTTTATATAAGCCGCCGCTTTTTTTCGCACTTCCGCTCGCGCTGCATCCCACGGTTCGCTCCAGGTGTAAAGCCAGGGATTGGTTTCGCAGAGCGCGAGATATTTTTTGTGTGCTTCATGCAAAACGCGCGGCATTGTGCCGATCGAGCCGTGATTGAAGTACGTCAAATGCGGAGACAACATGTACTCGCTCTTCATCGCCTGCCAATTGCGATCAGGCGTGTGAGTCGACGCTGTGATGTGCGCGGCGAACGCCTTTCGAACAGGCGTGAAAAGCCCGAGGCCGGCAGCGGCAGTCGCTGTTTTTATGAAGTCGCGGCGACGAAATTCTGAAACGCTCATTACAATCGGCTCCATTTTAATCAAACAACTTCAAATGATGGTCGAAATATAAATTGCGTCTGAACCTATTCCCAGCTTTACGAGACAAGCGAACGCTCCGCCAATAACTTCATCCGTCTAGTTCACTGCCTCAGAGCAATCTTTAGCTCTGGCAGGGTTCAGCCCTTATCAGAGCTACGTCGGCTATCTCTAGGCCAGGAACGTCAACATTCGCGTAATTTCATACAAAGCCGCAAAAATAGAAATCAATCCGTTGAAAATGTGTCCGCCGTCTGCTTATCTTCGCACCTTCAAAATTCAACAAACAACTTTCGTTTCATTGTCATGTCTTCATCAAAAATCAACCTGGAACTCCTCTCGCAAGAGCTCGGATTCGATTCACATACGACCGCTCGATACATTCAAGAATTTCGCCAGTACTTGCCAGAACAACGCGATGATTGGTCGGAATCGACGGCAAGACTCAAAATACTCGCGCCTTTAAAAACGATCAAAAACATTGTTTCAAACACAAAATTTGCAAATTTCGCATCCGTCTTGGGGGCCTCCGCCGAAGGAGCTAAAATTTCAGCGGAAATTGGGCCGTTTTTTGATAAATCAAATAAATCGCTGTTGTCTCGCTACAGCCTGAGCGGCTCGACGGCGGGCGTTTATAGCGCTGCGCACAGACTCATTTCAACGCACGAACCCGGTGAACGCAACACGCCGCGACTTGACGCTTTTGTACAACAGAAAGCATCAATCGAAAATGCTTTGGATGGAGTTTTTGAATTGAAAGGCGCTGTTTCTGAGGGAATCGGCGAGATAGAAATTGGCGCGGAGCTCAAATATGAGGATGAGGGGTTTTGTTTCCCGGCTCAAATTATACGCTGCCCGGCTTTCCCGACGCAGGACGCTCCAATGCCGGCGCTTGATTTGAATTTCATGACCTGGACGGACGAACAACGCGAGCGCGGATTGTACGTTGTGCAAATCAGCAACGACGGCTCATTGCCAAATGCGTTTTTCAGGGATGCAGATTTTGAAGCTCTGCGACCTGACGACACAAAATTCTTTCAGTCCGTCTATCTAGATCAAACGCCATTTCAGTTTTGTGTGAACCCGCAAAATGATCGGCGTCTGCATGAAGTTTTTGTGGAAAAATATGATCTGAGCTCGCGTTCGGTGTATTTCAAAACTCGCCCAGTAAACCCCAGGATTGAAAAAGGGAACCAGCGAAGGGAATAAACGAGGACTGCCTCAAAACACAAAAATTGCAAAGCGACACAAAACAACATATTGTAAGGGTTCAAAATCTTGAACCCCTACATTTGGGATGTCTGTCGTTCAGAGACTAAAATCACTGATGTTACGCGCCAGTTTCATAATACAGCAACCTTTTATCAAAGTCATTCGGCGGCGGCTCCCTACCGCCA
>CAXHAT010000329.1:0-5687 GCA_964014485.1 uncultured Deferribacteres bacterium | reverse complement strand
GCGCAATTGCACTCGAAACTCCAGTTTCGAGTGAATACTTTGGCTCGAAACCGGAATTTCGAGCCCATCTCCGTTCCCAAACCGGAGTTTGGGAACGAGCCGCAATGAGGCGCTGTTTTCGGTTTGGCTTCAGAAATGCTTGGCTGCGCGTAACATCAGTGAGTAATTCAAATCAGACCAATGCAACACGATTGCAATTCACGGTTTATACAAAACCAACCCATGCACTTCGGGGTCAAAAATATCTTGCGTATAGGCCATGTATTCGTCTGCGATAAAGGTCTTAACGGCGCGGTAGACCGGAGCGGCGTTTTCGTAAATGATAAGCTTCGCTTGCTGTATTTCCGTCGTTTCGGCTAAAATGCGAATTCGCTCGAAAGCCTCGACCTTTTTTGCCCGAAAACCTTCTTCAAATTGACGCCAGGCGGAAGAGCGGCTTGCTGAAGTTAACGCTTCGTCAGAGATCAATTTTTGGCAAAACATTGCAAGCTGGTCCAGGCGTTTTTCGGGAAATTCCAATTTGTATGTCATCGATTCCTTGGCCGGGCGGCTCTCCAAAATCAGCATTTCCTGGTTGTGCACACTATCAAATTCGGAAGCGACGAATGCAACGGCGGATTCGCGCATTAAGCGGTCGACCAATTCCTTTGGAGATCGCAGAATAAATGCTGCGAAATCAAAAGTTTGCGGCAAAAGATAAGCGTGCAACAGGCGCTCTTTTTCGTAGAGGGAATCTGAAACTGCTTCTGCGGGCAGAACCCTGAGACTAAGGCTGACCCTGCTAGCGGCGGCCGCTTTCTCAGCAATTTCTTCGCGCGAATAGCGAACGTCCGGCCCGTTATCAAAGGCGCGCGGTGCTGACTGCAAGGGCCTTCCGCCTTCAAGCCAGTAAGTCTTTTGATCAACTATGAGAGTATGCCCTTGAATTTCCTCGGTTTGAGGGTTCTTTCTCAGAAAGCGCGCTTTTTCGCCGTCTCGATACGCCCATGCTTCCACCTCCACCGGCTCATCTTCATTTTCTCGAATAAGAAAGTTTAGATAGTGCACTTTATCGGGTTGATGTGCCAGCCCATAGGCTGCGTCAAGGTCACGAACCAAATTTTTCGCTGTAATGCCTTCGGGGCCAAAATTAATTGAATACAAAAAAGCAAGTGCAACCAAAGTCGCCGCACTCAGTGCGAGTTTTGGCTGAAACGCATTTGTAAAAGTGCGTTTGCGGCGAAAAACGGTCGCACTCGTCAGCTCATTCCGCAAACGCATCTTGGCTTCCGGCAATTTTATTCGCGGCGCCTGAGCGTTAGAAAGTTGTTCGTTGAGTTCTTTTTCTTCCATTGTTCAATTCGGTTGAAATTGAATTTTAATGTCTTGCAGCGCACCGGTCGTTTCAAGTTCGGCGCGCAGTTTTTTTAATGCACGGTGCAAAAGCGACTTTATCGTGCCTTCGGATTTCCTGGTGATGCATCCGATTTCCGAGATTTTTTTGTTTTCAAAATACTTCAGCACTACGACTTCCTGGTATCGCGGCTTCAAACGCGAAATTGCCGCATGCAGCTCAAGAAACGCCGCATTTTGCATAACTTGCGCTTCCGCCTCTATAATTTCACGATCAGACGCAAGCCCGGGATCGTCAAGGCGCTCATGCACGGATTCTATCTCGACGGCGGGGAAGCGCTTGTTCAGGCGAAAATACTCGTTCACTTCATTCGAAGCAATCCGGTACAGCCATGCGGAAAAAGGCGCGCCCCGCCAGCGAAACTGCCAGAGTTTTTTCAACGCCTTAAAAAATGTATTGGAAGTTAATTCCTGCGCAAGATGCACGTTGGCCGTGCGATGCAGGATATAATTCAGAATATCATCGTGATAGCGGTCGAACAGTCGGCCAAACGCGCGGGGATCGCGTCGCGCCTGCTCGACAAGCGTTTGTTCGCCGGGAAAAAGGTCACTCATACTTGCGCGCCGGCAATGAATAAAACCAAGCTTGATATTTTGCCTTTAACAAAACAATGGGAAGTTTTGAAAAAGGTTGCACATTCACTACGTTTCTCATAGTGCTTTTCAAGCATTCAAAGCGCCGGGTTGCATTTTTACAACGAGAAAAGTCGTGTCGTCATCTTGCGATTTATCGCCTTGCCATTCCGATGCGGCTTTTTGCAGTTTTGCGATGATTTTCTCTGCGGCTTGATCGCCGACCGCACGGAAAAGCGCGTTGATTCTCGCATGGCCGAACATCTCACGCTTTTCGTTAAACATCTCTTCCATTCCGTCGCTTAGAAATAGCACCGCGTCACCGCTGTCAAGCGTCAAGACGCTTCCTTCGTAAGGAAAATTCACAAAACTCCCCAGCGGCATGCCTTTAATTGGCAGCTCTTCCACCGTTTTCTCAGTCGCGCGATAAATCAAAATGGGCGGCATTCCCGCAGCGGCGACGTGCAGCTTTTTCCCGGAGAACCGAGCGATGATCAAACCCATGTACATGCGTGAAAACCCCATTTTTTTGAGCGCCACAGTGGCTTTTCGGAGGAAATCCAGCGGAGACGAGTTGTCGCCGAAAGCGTTAAACAGGCTCTTGGTGGCCGCAACCATGGTCCCGGCGTTTAAACCGTGCCCAGTGGCGTCACCGACGGCAACAACGAGATCGCCGTTCTCGCAAACTTGAAAATCATAATAATCTCCGCCGACTTCGGAGGCGGTTTGCATATCGACGGCGATTTCGTACTGCGGCAAATCCGGCGTTTGTTTCGGCAGCATCGAAAGTTGCAGCGCCCGCGCTTCTTCCAATTCCTTCGATTTCCGCGCGTTCTCGGTTTCCAGCTTGACCCGCTCCACCTCCTGCGCCAACGTCTTCTCCGACAAACTTTTCACTTCGGAAAGTTTTTGTCGCAAAGATTGGTTTGTCTGGGCGAAGTTGCGCGCGAGATAAATCGCGGTGGCGAACATGAGGCTCAGCATCGCGTAAAACGGCGTTGGCACTTCATCAAATGCCAAGACGAGAATTTCAATGCCGAGCAAGATCAATATCTGGTTAACGCCGCTTAGAAACAGCGGCAGCGCTCCGACGCCGATAATCCAGGCGCCGTCATTTTTTCGTCTCAACTCTTTTGGGCGCATCATCCAGGCGCGCAATCCCTCCGGCACGGAGACCAGCGTAAAAGTCGGTGCGGCAAAATTTGCATCTGCTGGAAAAAACGACATCCACACGCCGAGCCCGAGGCCTGCACCAACAAAAATTTTGAAGGTTAACGGCGGTTTTTCGTAAGTGATGGCGTAGAGAAACCGCATCCCCGCCAGGATCATAAAAACCAGCATCAAGCCAAAAGCGCGCTCAAACCAGGGGATGAGGTTGGGGGAATCGGTCATCACCAACTGGAAGGCGAAGAAGTTTGCGCAGCCCGCGCCAAAGGCAAACATCGAAAAATAAAGTCCGGTTTTGAACGACCTGTCGTAGAGAAAAAGCAGGCCGAACAAGACGAAAAACGACCAAAATACGGTGCTCGGAAAAATCTGGTGAAACGTTCGGAGGCGCGTTTTTGAAACGCTTGAAATTTCGGTTTGCAGCTCCAGCGTTGTTGAAACAGCGGCGCCAACGAGCAGTGAAGAACGCTCGTTTTCCATCGTTTTTGTCTCGGCGCTGACCGCGACGATCTGTGGAAAAATCAAAATGAGAATGATGAAAAATCGAATCATGGCATTCGAAAGTCCGTTTGAAAAAGCTCGGTATCGTGAGCTTATCTGCACCAAAACAGTTGTCCAAATGTGTTCCGAAAACAAGGGCGTCGCAGAGAGAATAGCAAAAGCCAAATAACAAAGATTGTCTGAAAAAATCGCTTTGTATGGAAATGTTTTGTCGCAGGCGGTTTTTCACGCATTTTAGCCAAGTAATCAAGCAATGCTTAGGAATTGAGGAGGAAGATTGATGAGTCGTCTGCCGTCAATGGATGATCTAAAAAAGGCGTTTGAGAACGACGGGTACAACGTTGTCGCAACCGCAGAAAAAAACGGCAAGCGCGGTATTCGCGCAGAGAGCAAAACCGCCGTCAATTACGAGACGAAGAAACCGAAGGCCGTTTTTTATGTGGAAGGCGGGGCTTACGAAATGGGCTACCTGACCGGCGTTTTGGGCCACGAAGAAGCCGAAGAAATGATTACGATTTTTTTGAAAAACATCATGCCCACCTTTTTAAAAACCGATCCAAATAAGAAAAAATGGATGTGGGCGCTCGGCCTGAAGCTTCTCAAATGGCGCTGCAAGCGCATGAAAAAAGACATTCCTCAATACTTGCAGGATGAAATGCACGGGCTGGTCGATGGTTGCAAAAGCGTAAATTCCAAAACGAAAGTGTCATTCAATTCCGTATTTGCGTTAAATGTCGGCTTCGATTATTTGCTTTCGGCGGTGTATAATCTGCAAGGCTTGTGGGAAACCGTCGGTCTCGATCATAACCATCTCAAGATTCCGATATTCTGCAACGCATTCGGCGCATTCGGCAAAGCGACCAGCGACGGCAAATGTTATTTTGGCCGCGATTTCATGTTCCCGGACGCAGGCGCGTTTCAAAATGCTGCGGCGATGATCATTTACCGCCCGGACGACGCCGCGCACTTGCCCCTGGTTGCGGTGACGGCGCCCGGTTTTGTCGGCTCTATTGCGGCGATGAATAACGACGGCGTGGCTATGGGCGTAGACATGTCTCCGGCGGCAAATAATAATCACAAACGCCCGGGATTAAACTCGCTGCTGCTGGTTCGCCACACAATGCACATGGCGGATTCCGCTGAAAAAGCCGTCAAGGTCATTACGGACGCACAGCGCGGCGTGACCTGGATTTATCCGATTGCCGACGGTAAAAACAATCGGGCGGTCATCGTTGAAGCCGGTGCGAAAATGAACGACATGCACGTTCTGGGTTTCCCGCCCAAAGATTTGAAAAAAAATGACTTGTTACCGAACGAAGATTTCCTGAAAAAGCACAGCCAGGCCAAGCTGATTCAAGGACTTATGGCGCGCTGGGACGATTATGATTACCCAACGGAATTTTTCGATTTCAACGACAAATTATTCGCGCATTACGGCAAAACATATGTCCCGGCGGATGCAGGGGAAACAGGTTTTTTCGACAAGAACCGACACGGCAAAAACCTGCCGTCGGCCTACTATTTCGCTCCCCAACGTGAAGCAAAGGACGACTTGGTGTTGACAACAAACTTGTGTGTCACGCCGGCCATGCGTATCGCGGGCATGGATAAATGGACGATCAAAATCGCGGGCGATCACTACGACGACGTGCAGTGGCGTTACGACGCGCTCAACAGTATTTTGATTGAAAATTACGGCAAGATCGACTTTGAAAAGGCGGTTGAAATCATCGCTTTTCTGGCCCCGAACGGCAAGTATTTCACTCACTACTTCGAGCACAACCCGCGCAGTTCCGACGGCAAAACGATGCAAATCGGCGGATCAACTTCAGCCTGCGATTTGACGGACAAAGTGATCACTAGCCACTACGGCTATTTCGCAGATGAATGGGTTTCTCTCACGCTGCCGAATTACATGTAGGCTGTAGGCTGTAAACTGTAAACTGTAAACTGTAAACTGGCGGACGGCGCAATTGCCGAAAAGCTCCAGGCACTGATTACTGATTACTGATTACTGATTACTGATTACTGATTACTGATTACTGATTACTGAT
>CAXHAT010000328.1:0-5696 GCA_964014485.1 uncultured Deferribacteres bacterium | reverse complement strand
ACACCAAGAAGCTCGTCGGCAGCGTCAGATGTGTATAAGAGACAGGCTGTGGAGTATAACGCCTTCGGCGTAGAGCACGCTAGTAAATTTCGTATTTTACCTGGATTATTCATAAATGTCAGTTACTCTCGCTCCATGTCATTCCCGCGCAGGCGGGAATCTCTGCATCGCGTGGCCAAGATTCCCGCCTGCGCGGGAATGACGTTTTTGGTAGTTTGAGCGTGATTTGACGGTTTGTGAATAATCCAGGTTTAAACGCCCGACTCGAGTTGTTTTAATTTGAGTTTGGCGTTTTCCACCATTGGGCGCAATTCCGGATCGCAGTTTTGCCAGAGCCGGATGAATTGCTTGTAGTGCATGACCGCCCGATCTTTCTCGCCCAGTTTTGCATAAATCTCCGCGCGTCTTAAATGAGACGGAGCGGAATAGGGCCAATCATGAAATTGCGTCATCGAGTCGTAATAGCCTATCGCTTTATCATAAAGTCCCTGAGCATTGAGTAACTCGGCGCGCAGGAAACGCTCATAGGTTTGCGCAAAGAACCCGGAGGCCCATTTGTGCTCATGCCAAACCGTCGATTTGAATTGTTCGAGGAGGGCTAACGCATCGGAAGAATCCTTACGCGCCAGCGCCGCTTGCGCGCGCAGACTCAAAGCTAAATCATGACCAAACGATCCGGCGCTTTCCGGGACCGGCATGGCGGCAAGCTGATCGGCGTATTTTTCCGTCTCGTCGTAATCCTTCAATAAGCGACGCGTCACTCCCAGTAAAAAAACGCGCAGATGCGGGTGGAGATCGTTATGGACCGAGAGATAATGTCTTGGCTCGTCCGTCGGCGGAATTGCACCGGCGTCCCAGTCTTTGAGCGCTTGGTGAATGCGTCGAATTTCATTTTTCGGCAGCGCGATAAACGGAAAAGCGGCGAGCCAGGCACGATATTCGAGCGCTGAAGCGTAGTCAAAAGATTCCAAACGCTGTAGAGCCTGCCAAGCGGTCCGCAGCCGTCCATGCGCTATTTCCCAATGCGCCGCGGTCAAGTGCCCCAGACCGCGCCATTCCGGCGAGAGCGACTCGCGCGTCATCAGCGCTAAAATTTCTTCCGGGTTCATGGCGAATTCATCGGGATAGATCGTCCAGTTGAACCAGTGTAAGGTGCTATTTATCATGGCAGTATTGAGCGCGAAAGGAGATCCGTCTCGCAAGAATCCCAGCGTTTCTCGCCAACGGTGATGATCGCCGTGCGCCAATGCCTGAGTAATCCTATGGATGAACGGAATATTTTCCTGACCGAAGCGAGAGACCAACAATGAATCCGCTATTCTTTGTTTACCAAGCAGCATCGAAACAATTGCCAATTGTACCTGACCGACCTGATTCTCCGGATTATGATAAAGCGCTTCGTAGAGAGGTCGCTCCGCTTCGGCAATCGGTCGACCGCGAATCGGGTTATGGAGAAACAACGTTTTTGAAAGCCCTACCCAGGCGTCCTTATCGTCCGGCCTCAAAAACAGGATTTCGCGATAAAGCGCCTCGGCTTGCGCTCCGTCCCCTGTCAGCCGGGCGTGATTGGCGCGCAAAAGAAGCTGATCGTGTTCGGAAAGCTTATTCATGAACCGTAGTGCATGCTTCGCCGCGCGTCGCGCAAGTTCCGTTTGTCGGGCAGGAACAGCCGATTCGCTAAGGCGAAACCATGCGAGCGCAAAAGTCGAATCGAGGGCGGCGGCTTGTTGGAAAGCGTCGCGCGCATCGAGAATGCGACCCGCACGGGAATCCCTTTCGCCTTGCAAATAGGCCTTCAAAGCCGCCGTGGAATTTGTTGTCACGCCGGGGGCTTGGTTCGAGCCGGTTTGGCCGGAACCGGTTTGCGTCATCATCACCTGCCGGGCAAGCTGGTCCACGCCGGCAAGAATGTGAGCTTCGCTCTCGGCAACGCTTTGTACTTTTGTAGGCGGTTCATCTTTCTCATCATAAATCGAAACGGTGATTTCAATGCGTCCGCCGGCTTCAACGATGTTTCCGAGAATGAAGGCCCCGGCGCCGTGCGTTTGCGCCAAAAGGGCGGCTTGTTCCGGCGAGAGCCGAATCCCGCCGGAGAGTTCCGGATGACTCAAAAGCGCATTGGCGTCAACCGTTTCCAGCCCCCCGGCGCCGTCGAGTTTCGCGCTGAGCAGATCGACCATGCCTTCGCGCAAATAATCGAAATCGCCCGCGCCGCGATAGGTAAATGGAAATATGGCGATTCGTGAGGTGGAAACAGTTGAAGTTGGTTCAAGTGAAGGCGTTTGATCGGAAGGCAGCCAATCGGGGAGTTTGAGAAAACCGAAAATCAATGCCGCAAAAACAACGACCACGGCCGCGGAAGCTCGCAAAACGCGCTTTTTCTTCTTCGGAGAAACTGGAAGCCCGACTCTGGCGTCCCGATCATATCGATGCAGTTCCTCTGCAACCGTCTCGGCGGATTGATAACGGTCACCCGGGTTCTTTTGCATGAGTTTGTTGACAATCCGTTCCAGCCCAATCGGCGCGTCCGGCCTGAGTTTGCGCAAGGGCGGCGGGTCTTCATTAACAATGGCATAAACCAGCGCAGGGTCGTACTCGCCTCTGAAGGGCGGTTCGCCGGTCAGCATTTCGTAGAGCATCACGCCGAGCGCCCAGAAATCCGTTCGATGATCGACCGGCAAGCCCTGCGCCTGCTCCGGGGACATGTAGGCGACGGTTCCCATTCGCACGCCGGTTTGCGTGAACTGCGTCTGCCCTGCCAGCTTCGCAAGCCCGAAATCGAGAATTTTGACTTGACCGGCGCCTGTGATAAAAACATTCGCGGGCTTGATGTCGCGATGGATAATGCCCGCCTTGTGCGCTTCCGTCAATCCCTGCGTAATCTGAACAGCAATCTCGACAACACTGTTCACTGAAAACTGATGACTGCTTACTTTCTTCTTTAGCGTCTCGCCTTCATAGCAAGCCATGCAAATGAAGGACTGACCGCTTTCGCTTTCGCCGATGTGATGGATAATGCAAATGTTTGGGTGGTCGAGCATGGAGGCGGCGCGCGCTTCATTAATAAAACGCACTTTCGCTTCAGGGTCGCGAGTCAGATCGGGCGGTAAAAATTTGAGCGCAACGTTTCGCCCGAGCTCCAAATCCTCGGCTCGGTAAACCTCGCCCATGCCGCCGACGCCGAGAAGCTCAGTAATTTTGTAGTGAGAGACGATATCCCCAATCATGAGATTACGATCCGAAATCCACGCGAAAATAAATATCTTTCAAGGAAATTTGAGCTTTCACATTTTTGAGCGCCAGGGTCGCGTTGAGATCGTCGTAATCCGTCAATATCCATTTGCCGTCCCCTTGCAGGTAATAATGCTCGACATGCACTTTGTATTGATCTATGAGAACATATTCCTTGAACGATGCAAGTTTTCGATAAAACTCGAACTTCGCCTGGCGGTCGTAATTCCCGGTGGATTTTGACAGCACTTCAACCACTAGCAAAGGATTGGTCACCACATTTTGATGGGATTTATAGAAAACCGGCTGGCCGCAAATGACCATCACATCGGGGTAAGTAATCAAGTTCGCCGCTTCGATTCGCACCAGCAAATCGTTTTGAATCGGAAAACATTCCGTGTTTTTTAGCGCGGCGTGCAAATGAGCGCTCACATTCAACGCAATTAAATTATGTGTGAAAGTAGCGCCGGCCATATTAAAGACTTCTCCCCGATAATATTCGCTCCGGGTTTCGGCGCTCTTTTCCCTCGCTATAAATTCCGCCGGCGTTATGTATTTCAATGCTGCTTGTGACATAGACTCTTCCCGGAAGTTTGTAACATTGCTTAATTTTATGTGAAGGTACAGCGCTTACGGTCGAATGTCAACTTTCATCGCTCTCATTATGCCGCCTTAAACGTTCACGTTCGAACACTCGACATCCCGCAAATGTATACTTCCTTTAGCATATCTCTTCGTTTTTTCAAAATGCTTGCACAAATTGGATTCTGGCTTGTTTTTTGACTGCCTGAAGCGGGTAAATCCGACTATTCTCCACAGACTTACGGCCAGTGATGAAACGACCACTCAGAATTCTTCTCAAAATCCTGCTTTATACCGTCGCGCTTATCGGCGTTTTGATCATCGGCGCGGTGTTGTTCATTTTTATCCGCTATCCCGTCGTCGAGCCTGCGTCTACGGAGAAAATTGAGCTGAAGCCGGAGCGTATTGAGCGCGGGGCATACCTCGTTAATCATGTGCTTTACTGCATGAACTGTCACGGCGAACGCGACTGGACGATCTACAGCGGGCCGATTGCTCCCGGCACGGCAGGCAAAGGCGCTTATGTCGATGATCCGGTTCTGCCCGCCTGGTCCGGCAATCTCACGTCGTTTGCTCTCGGCGATTGGAGCGACGGCGAGATTGTTCGCGCCATAACTTCCGGCATTAGAAACGACGGCACGGCGCTGCACCCGCTCATGCCGTTCGACACTTATGCGAAAATGTCGCTGCAAGACGTACAAGCCGTCGTCGCATATCTCAGAACTCTGCCCCCGGTCGAATTCACCCCGCCGGAGCGAGAGATCGATTCTATTTTAGACTTTTTACTTGTGGAAATCATTGGGCGAACGCTGCCGGAACCTTACACGCCGCCGTCGCATCCGGATGAATACGACGAGGCGGCTTACGGGAAATATCTCGTTCAAATTGCCGAGTGCGCTGTGTGTCACAAGTCCAATTTTGCGGGGGGAACTTCCTTTCAAAATCCGCCGGGACAGAAAGTGCTCGCCAAAAACATCACGCCGTCTTCGACCGGGATCGGCCCGAAGAGTCGCGAAAACTTTATCGGCGTTTTTAAAGCTTTTGATAACCCCGAGAGTCAAAACATTGCTCTTACGAATGGCCAGGAAAACACCAGTATGCCCTGGGCGCAATACGCCGGAATATCTGAAAAAGACCTCGGAGCAATCTACGCTTATTTGCAGACGATCAAGCCGGTTGAAACAGTCCTTGACAGCTCTCAAACACAATAAGCACTATCGCTGATCCTTCCTAAAATCAGGGACACACTACAATAATTTCTTCGCAGGGTGCGGCGATTCATCCTTGCCCGCGCCCCTTTCCTACCCAACACTGAAATGTTTGGCTCAAAAGTTACTTTCAACTTAAACCGAATTGATTGGTGCTACACGCTAAGTCCGCTTCAAAACGCTTGGCAAACAAGCTAAAGCTTGAACTACAAACGACAATACGTTTCGCCAACTTAGAGCGTAAGGAAAGCACTGTCGTTTGTAGTTTAGCCTTTAGGCCGCCCCTGGAGCGTCACTTTGCAATGTGCCGTTGTGAGGCGAACTTAGCATCGTAGGCAAGCTTTTCATTTCTTTGTAACTGATGTTACGCACTCTCGGAAATTTTCCAAATAGCACCTGAGAAATGTCACTTTTACATCATTCCCGCGCAGGCGCATTCACGTCAACCTAATTGCAAAGCCGTTTGAAGTTATTGTTTTTTAAGGCCTCACGATTTCATTAGCCCCGTCCTTCAGGGCGGGGCTAATGAAAAATCAACATCTTAAAAAACAGCACCTTGAGAGTATAAACGCATGAAAGCCCGACTTCTTTCAAAATTAGGTTGACGCATATGCGCGCAGGCGGGAATGACTTTGACGAGAGTTTCTACGGCGTCGCTGCTGTCGCGTAACATCA
>CAXHAT010000327.1:0-5712 GCA_964014485.1 uncultured Deferribacteres bacterium | reverse complement strand
CGTCTCGCTGAACCAATTGGCGGATGTTTGAGCGCCGGTATTCTATGAAAACCGGGCAGGCAAAATAAAATGTGACAATGTACTAATAATGCGTCGAAGCAAAAAAACGCGTCGACGGGAAAGCCAACGCGGCTGGCAAAATGTAAATAATCCATTGTAACCGCAAGCTTCTTCCATTTAAGCGCTCTTCATGTAGCGGACTAACGTCTACCGCAAATAAACCATCTTCCGAGTCTCGCTGAAATCCGCCCCCGTCTGCAAGCGATAGAAATAGGCTCCGGTGCTCAAACCGCTCATGTCGAGAGTGATCTGGCAGCGTCCGTCGGGCTTGTGTTCGTGGATCGCGGTGCGCACCTCGCGGCCAAGATTGTCGAAAATGACCAAACGCATGTGCGCGTCTTTGGGCGTCGCATAGCGAATAGAGGGGCTGGGGTTGAATGGATTTGGATAGTTTTGTGAAAGAAGTTAAAAGCCCGTCGCCCGTTGCCAAACAAAAGTGGCGCAGGGCGACGGTTATGCGGATGTTTCCCGATTTTCTTAAAATTTAAAATCCGCCGTCCGCCGTTAGGCAAGGTTCAGGATGGCGGCTGCCGTTGCCGTATGATCAATAACGACAATTCAAACGGTTTTGCGAATGAGTATTTTGACGCAATCCATTAGCATTTTGCGCGTCCAGGCTTGAGTAAAATGCGAATTGAATGCGCCAATGACATGAAGAGCGGCATCCGAAAAGGTTCTATATTGGAGGCGCCGTCTTGGTTAAATCTCGCTTCATTTTCGCGGCCTGATTGTACATTTTACTTGATCGTCCACTCGAACTCAGGAGCTAAAAATGATCGAGGAAAACCAGTCGGCTTTCATTTTTGCAATTTCCATGACCGTTCTGGGGTTTTTTGTGGTTGTTACTACAATCGCCGTACTGGCAGTTGTTTCCAGAAAAAAAATTTCCCGGAGTGAAGCGCAACTCAAAGAGCTGGCAGCGCAATTGTCGGCCAAAGAGGAGCTGGTCCGAAAAGAAATTGCTGAAGACTTGCACCATCTCCTCGGCAGGGTTTCCATGATTTCAACTCAATACGTGAGCGCTCTTCTCAAGAAAGCTTCGCCGGAAATTCGCAACGGCTTGCAAGAGATCGCCCAAAAGCTTGACCAATTTGGCGATGAGGCGCGCGTGATGATCCATGAATTATCTCCCAGGGAGCTTTATAATTTCGGTTTGCCCGCCGCCATACGCGCGCTTGTCAGCGCGTTTGAGCAGGAAGAAGGCCACCTCACCGTTCACACGGAAGATTACCTGGGCGACGATTCGCCGGAACAAGAGATCGGGCTTTTTCTTTACAGGTCGGCGCGAGAGTTTATGCAAAACGCATTACGTCACGGCCGCGCAACGCAGATTTTGCTGACTCTCCGGCGCGACAATGAGTTCGCCGAGATCATCGTGGAAGACAACGGCGTCGGGTTTCCGCCAGGGAGCGCCAGGTTGGCGCGCAAAAAAGGCGGAGGCTTTGGTCTGCTGAATTTTAGTAATCGCGCGGAAGTCTATGGCGGCGGCCTGAGCGTCGCGCGTTCGGTCAGGCTGGGCGGCGGCCGCGTTTCCGTCCGCGCGCCCATGAAAAGCGGCGGCGTCGCCCGGGCGCGTTCCTGAGAACGCGATGCATTTCGTCTCCACAAAGCGGCGCTTTTTAGCACAGCTTCACCAACATTTTTTAACAAACTGGAGGGAGTTTGACCTATGAAAATCAAGATTTTACTCGTGGAAGATGACAACGTCGTCCGTCAAATGATTCATTCGTATCTGGATCATGAGCCCGGCATGAAAGTTGTCGGTGAAGCAAGCGACGGCGCGCAAGCGATCGCTCTGGCAAGCGAGTTACAGCCGGACGTCGTTCTGATGGACGTCGAACTGCGAGACTCGGCGTTTACCGGGCAGCAAGCCGCCCGCAGAATCACGAATGATCACAAAGAAGTCAAAGTGCTCGCGTTGTCGCACTTTGAAAAAATCAGCTTTGTCGACGAAATGCTTAAAGCCGGCGCCGCCGGCTATCTTTCGAAAAGATGTTCCGCGGAAGAATTGGTAGAGGGGATTGAGACTGTACTTGAAGGTAAACGCTACTTTGACAAAAAGATAAGCGAGCTTGTCAAGGAAGACTATGTGAACGGGGTTCTTAATCCGCATAAGGTGCGCAAAAACATGCTGTCCGAACGGGAAAGCCAAGTGCTGCGACTCACGGCGCTGGGAGACACCTCTCAGGAAATCGCGGACAGGCTTGGACTCTCCTTTAAAACTGTGGATTTCCACACGCGTAAAATTCTAAAGAAATTAAAGCTGCGTTCGAAGATTGATCTGGTGAGATACGCGATTCGGAAAAATATCATTAGCGCGGATGAATAATTTCAAGCCGTCGCTTCCTGAGCATCGCGTCCGGCGTCCTGGTCGCATTGCGCGCATAAAAAGACGCCGATGGCAAACAGAATATTGTGAATGATATTGACGACCGCATGAATTTCGAACAGCGCGACGATGACCGCTACGTTTTTCATGAACATGAATGCAGAGAGGATGAGAGAGATGTTGTAATAGAGAATCAGCGCGATAAGCATCCAGAATTTGTGATCTCGAAAGATCTTCTCAGGCGGGTTGCTCCAAAGCGAAAATAAAGTATAACAGGAAAAAACATTAATCATCAACAACGCGACAGGCCGGGTGACGACATTAATCGTTGCCGCTGAGAAGTCCTCCAATCCGACAAACTTGATTAAGGCATAGACGACAATGTAGATCGGAATGCTCAGGCGCATGCGTTTCGCCGCGATTTTGGCGTCCTGCCAGGTTGCCAAAATCATTGTGAGCATAAAATACTCGACAAGCGTGTAAATATGAAAGACTTGAGCGCTTTGTTGATTGTTGTAAGAGAAAATATGCAGGATAATTTCAGTCAGCGATGCAAGCGCGAAATATATCCACCATAGCATCATTCCCCTGTGAGTACGCACTTGCTTGAAATACAAACTGCTGATCAAAAAAACAAATAGCGTTGAAATACCCGAAAAGGCGAAAATCATCGAATAGTTTGAGGTCATCGTCAGAATTCCTGCTCAAGATTATCGGGCGGGTCGCCATTTTCTGCACACGTATTTTCAAAGAACGACTTTTTATTCTTTTTTCGAAAGACAATTAAATCGAACACATTGGTCGATAGATTTTCGAAACGCCCGGAGGCTGCTCCAAAATATAGATCGACGTAGTTCAGCGACAAACCTTTGGGGTGCGGTAAGCCGCACCCCAAAGCGCGCTTCCCCTTACATGAAACGCTCTTATTTCGGGACAGCCTTCGGGATTTTATCGGAGTTTATGAGACAATAAGCCTGGAGGCCTTGTTGCTTGTTTCATCGTGGTTCAGCGGATTGGTTGGGCCGCAGATTGGGGGACAAACGATCGATAATTCCGCCAATGGCCCGTCGAACATCTCTTCGCCGTTTTTGTCGACGCAGAGAATAACGATCACCCGAGCGCCATCATTGGCTGCGCCATAGAAGAAGCGCAGGCCGATGCAGTCCGGCTGAACGAGCAGTCTCTGAATCGCTTTTTTGCCAAAGAAGCCGCCTTTCGGTTGGCCGGGCAAGAGATTCTCGCGATAGCGGGCGGTCATTTCAGCGGCTTCATCGGTCGAGATTCGGTGTTCAACAGCAGCAGCATCATAGATTCCTTTTTCGGTCAACGGCGGGTCGATCACGGCTTTTTTGACGGGCTCGCCATTCAGCAAGTCTCGGCGTCTCGTATCGGCGCCAACCAGAATGAGCTGCGTTTGGTTGAGATCGTCCACGCCGTAATAATAACGCATGCCAACGGCTTCTGGCTGGTCGAGAATCGCTTGAACGACTTGCGCATCAAAAAAGCAGCCGGTTTCCGATTCATCGCCGAAATGCTTTTTGAAATTACGCAGAAAGGCCAGAGCTTCAGCTTTGGTTATGCTGTGATTTTCTTCACCTGTGAAACGTTTTACGCGTTCCATAAACCATTCTCCTTTTGTGGAATGTGGTTGAATAATTCCACGGCCATGGAAATGTGATTTTGAAAGCGCGCGCGCAGTTTTATTTCCGGAAAGCTGTGTTCGGAAGGATTTCGCCTGAGCCGGCTGGCAAACATCTTCCGAAAGTTGCGAGCCCAAGGGCAAGCGGAGCCAGCTCCACCGCTTTCGGGTCTCGTCATTAACTATAGCCCGCCGAATGGGCGAAAATATGGAAAGTTTTTCGGTTTTTTATTTAGGGGGTAAGTGTGCAAGTAGTCACGCGGAACAAAAACTGGTCTCTCGACCAACTTGGAGAACTGTTAGAGCGTATATATGAAAAGGATTCCGAAGCTTGGGAGTTGCTGTCGAATTGGTGTATTGAAAGAGTTTATCACAAAATTAAAATGGAACTGGCCTGTTTCGAAAAGACGGATTGGGATGAGGTTGCCCAAGAGACCATGACCGATTTACATCGATGCTTTCGCGCCAAAAGGATTGACGCATCAGCGGATAAACTGCCGATGTTGATCAACGGCTTTGTTAAAAATGAAATTGCTGAATTTCTTTCCAGGCGGAAAAAGCGAATATCGCGAGAAGAGCGACCCGCAAAGGATTTGGAACAGATTATCGACACGACACTTGCCGAAGAGTGGAAGTTTGATTTCCACACGATCAATGAAAAAACTGCGCGGCTGGAGTCATTATTTGAAATATGTCTGGAAAAATTGCGCAAAACCAACGCAGAACGAGCCGAAGTTTTACGCCTGCGTTATTGGGGCGGTCTGAAGCTTCGTGAGATTGCAGAGGAATTGGGGCTGCCGAACGAGCAAAAGGCCATTGATTTACATCGTCAGGCAAAGAAAGATTTGGAACGATGTCTAAAAAGGTATTTATAATATGCCTTGTCAGTTTGCACAATCTCGCGACGAAACGGTAGACGCGTACATTCTAAATGAGCTGACATCCAATCAGCGCGACGAGTTTGATGCTCACCTCTATACATGTGACGTTTGCTTTGAGGCTGTGCAGCACAGGCAAGCGCTGGCTACGGCGGTTCGTCGCCAAAACGCCCGTGTGACGAAGGCGAAGAGCCGCTCTTTACATACTACGCTGGTTTTATTTTTGCGAAAGACCGCTTATATAGTTGTAGCCGCAATCGCCTTATTCTTCTTCGGGCGTCTCGCCTATCGCGTTCTGCTTCCTCCACACTACGAAAGTGCAAAACTGAGCGCCGCTGATCAGGAAATCCTGCAGCGCAATAAAGATAGCGGCCAGATGATCAACAAGAAGCACTTCACTGTTGGCCTCAGGGCGCTGCGCGCAGCCGAGTCGGAGCGCTTCCTCGCCGTTCCGGTTTTTGACCATACTCAGATCGATACGGCCATTTTTCATTTTCGCCAGTTTTACAGTTCCGCTGAAACGCCGCTCCACCAGACTGCCGCCGCTTATTTTCTTGGCAAAACTTTTTTAATGCGCGACCAGACGGACAGCGCCTGCTTTTGGTTTGACCGAGCATTGGCGCAAAAGGAAGGATATTATCATGAGCGGGCGCGGGAAATAAAGCGAACATTGGGGCGATGTCCTTAGCATCGCTTCTTGCGGAGCAAAAAAATCACAAATTTCGTTTCCGTTCCAAGATGTCAGAAGCTATTTTAAAAGTCCCGCAGGGACGGTCGAAAGTAGCCCGGAAGTTCACTTCCGGGGA
>CAXHAT010000326.1:0-5730 GCA_964014485.1 uncultured Deferribacteres bacterium | reverse complement strand
ATGCAATGGAGTCTCGTGGGCTCGGAGATGTGTATAAGAGACAGATCCAGAACAGGCGGCGCATCTTTGATTCCCGCCTGCGCGGGAATGACTTTTTCGCGAGCTCCCTTATTTGTAAAAACAACATCCAGAAGCGGCGTTTCGAGATATTCATCTAAAATTTTCGCACAGCGATCCAGCGTTTTGCGGAACGTCGGCTGCGTTTCGTAAAGCTGCTTCGCCATCCCGGCGTATTGCGCGCCTTGTCCCGTGAACATAAAAACGATTTCCGGAGCCTGGCTTTTTTCGAAAACGGCGTTTTGTAGACCCGGAGCATTTTCGCCTGTAGAAAATTTTTGTAGTTTTTCCAAAAATTCTTCTTTCGAAGTCCCGGTCAGCGAAAGCCGATGCGAATGATGCGCACGTCCGGCGTTGGCGGAAAAGCAAATATCGTGAATCGTTTGTAGTTCACGCTTTAGCGTGCCTTCTTCGGAGCTTACTCTAACTTCTTTTACCCACCCCTTGCCCCTCCCAAGAGGGGATTCACTAGCGCCTTCGGCGCCCAAAACTTCGAGGTATCGATCCGCAAGCTGTTTCAGTGCAGCATTGCTCTGCGCGGACAATGCAAGCACATGCATCGGACGTTCCAGTTCCGTTCCCAACTCACGATTCACGTTTGCCGATTCACGACGACCGATTGCTCCTTCGATAATCATGTGTACGTTCGTCCCGCTAAACCCAAACGAACTGAGTCCGGCGACGCGCGCTTTCTCACTGTTTTGCCACGATGTGATTTGCGTCGGGACGGTGATCGGCATGTCGTCCCACGGAATGTGTTGATTGGGCGTGTGGAAATGCAGATGCGGCGGAATTTTTTCATTTTGCAACGCAAGCACGGTTTTGATCAAGCCAACGATCCCGGCGGCGGCT
Organism: uncultured Deferribacteres bacterium; assembly: GCA_964014485.1. GTDB lineage: Bacteria > Zhuqueibacterota > Zhuqueibacteria > Zhuqueibacterales > Geothermadaptataceae > CAXHAT01. The sequence goes on along the minus strand of CAXHAT010000326.1, from coordinate 4,821 downwards.
TCAAGATGCCCGACGTTTGTTTTGACGGAGCCAATTTTGAGCGCGTTTTCTTGCGAGCGACCTTTGCCGAAAACATTGTTGAGCGAGCGCACTTCAATCGGATCGCCGAGCGAGGTGCCGGTGCCGTGCGTTTCGATGTAAGAAACGTCGCCAGGCGTACGATTGGCGTTTTGCAAAGCTTCTCGAATCACCGCTTCCTGCGCCAGACCGTTCGGCGCGGTCACGCCGGAGCTTTTGCCGTCCTGATTCGAAGCTGTGCCACTGATGACCGCGAGAATGTTGTCGTTGTTTTGAATCGCGTCGGAGAGGCGTTTGAGAATGACAATGCCGCAGCCTTCGCCGCGCACGTAGCCATTGGCGGAATCGTCAAAAGTTTTGCAGCGACCGTCGGGCGAAAGCATCTGCGCCTGCGCCGCTGTGGTGACGCCATCGGCGGCGAGAATGAGATTAATGCCGCCGGCAATTGTCATGTTGCTTTCGCCAGCGCGCAGACTTTGCACGGCGAGATGCGTTGCCATCAGCGAAGCGGAACAAGCCGTATCGACCGCCATGCTCGGCCCCTGCAATCCGAGCAAATAGGAAATACGCCCGGTCGCCATGCTGTGCGCCCAGCCCGCGCCAAAGTAGGTGTCGATAGCTTCGGGCATGCCGGATTTTGCTTGTAAATGCGCGTAATCAGTGGAGCTGATTCCAATAAAAACGCCGGTCTTGCTGCCTTTTAAATCCTGCGGCGCTTGCGCGGCGTGTTCCAGCGCCTCCCAAGTCACTTCCAGCAAAAGCCGCTGTTGCGGATCCATGCTGACCGCTTCGCGTGGTGCAATGCCAAAAAACCGCGGATCAAACGTACTGACTTCGTCCAAAAACGCCGCTTGCTTGACGTACATTTTTCCGGGCGTTCCGGGCGTTGGATCGAAGTGCTTGTCCGCGTCCCAACGATCTCCGGGGACGTCGCGCACGGCATCGAAGCCTTCACGCAAAAGCTTCCAAAACTTTTCGGGATTATTCGCACCGCCGGGAAAGCGGCAGCCGAGGCCGATAATGGCGATGGGTTCGTTTTTCAGGCGCGTTTCGTGATCGAGCTTCTTCTGCAGATCATCAATCGTCGTCAACGCGCGCTTCAGGAGGGAATGGTAATCCGGTTGCTTTTTCGTGGTGCTCATTCAAAGGTGTTAGTCTTGTTTTTTAAAAAGGCAGAATGATTGAAGTCAGAATTATTAAATATTTAATAATTCTGACTTCAATCATTTTGTCTAAAATTCAATTCGCCTGATTTTCTTGGCGGGCGATTTGCGTCTTCAACAACACGACGGAACGCTCGATTTTTTCCAGCTCGTCCAATTCATCCCGCTCTTCTACACTCAACAAACCGGCCTGATTCAACGCGAGCAGCCGCTCCAGCCTTGCTTGTCCGCGCTCAGAAACATGATATTCGAGAACGTCTTGCGCAACAGGGTTTGATGAAAGGAACTCAATGATTTCGCTCGCCGTCTCAGCCGCGCGCGTTTTGAAGCCGATGAAACTCAACTCCAAAATCGCCGGAATCCACGAACGAATCGGCTCGATCCGTTTCGCCAAATCGTCAGGCATTTGCATGGTCATTTGAACCATTGTTTTCTCCTTCTTGGTCGATCACCGAAAATTGTTCGACTCTCCATCGAGAAAACTATAAAGAAATTGTCATCTTACTGCATGCCACAGTCAATGAAAATCCGGTTGCTTCTTCGTGGTGCTCATTCAAAGATGTCAATTTTTGAAAGACAAAATGATTGAAGTCAAAATCATTCTTTCAAATTGATCATTCTGACTACAATTGTTTTGACTAAATTTTATTTCACAGCAATTGATTGCAGTTTGTTTTCTAATAACGAGGCCATTTCGTCGACGGAGAGCGATTCGAGTTCGTCGTCTTGCTCGTTCTCTGCTGTCGCGCCGTTTTCCGTTTCGCTTAAATTGAAAATATCGTTCGCCAGAAAATCGACGAGATTTTCGACGGCAGGGTATTCGTACATCAGCGTCGCGGGCAGGGATTGCTCGACCATTTTGCCGATGGCGTTGCGCAACTCCACCGCCATGAGTGAATCCAGTCCCATCTCGCTCAACGGACGCGACAAATCAAGTTCGCGATTCGAATCAATGCCCAACACGCGCGTGACCTGTGTTTTCACAGCCTGCGTCAAGATCGAACGCTGCTTGCCCGGCGGCGCGGCGGCGAGATCGTCTTTCAAACTCTGGGCCTTGCGAACGTTTTGTTTTGAAACCAACGCGCCGTTTTGAGATGCTTCAGTAGATAATTTTTGCAAATCCGCCAGGTACGTCTCGCGGTAGCGTTGGGGAAATCCTGCGTGCGCCTTCGACCAATCGATGGGCAGAACGCCGACCTGCGTCATGGCCGACAACATCGCGCGCTCTAAAATTGACAACCCTCGTTCCGGTTGAATCAAGCTCACACCTTTTTCCGCCAAACTTTCATCAACTTTGCGCTCAACCGCCGCGCCGATTTCCGCCCAGGCGCCCCAGTTAATGCTGAGCGCGGGCAATCCGTTCGCGCGCCGTTCGTGCGCCAGTGCGTCCAAAAACGCATTTGCCGCGGCGTGATTGCTCTGTCCGCGAGAACCGAGCATGGCCGCGCCGGTGGAATAGAGCACAAAAGCGTCGAGATCACGGTCTTTGGTCAGTTCATGCAAATGCCAGGTTCCGTAAATCTTCGCCTGAAAAACGGTCTCAAATTTTTCCGGCGTTTGTGAAAGAATCGCACCGTCGTCCAGCGTTCCGGCGGAATGAAAAACGCCCTTCAACGGCGGCAGGTTTTGATCAATATTTTGTAGAATTCGTTCGAGGTCTTCACGCTTCGAGACATCGCCTTGCTCGACGACAACCGTCGCACTGCATTCTTCCATCTTTTCAATCGCAGCCCGCGCTTCTTCCGATGCATCGCTCCGTCCCATCAAAACCAGATTGCGGGCGCCGTGCTCGACGAGCCATTCTGCAGTGAGCAAACCAAGCCCGTTCAAGCCGCCGGTGATGAGAAACGTCGCACCCGGCGAAAATTCGAGCGTTTGATTTTCCGAATTCGGCAGAATCACATTATTGCGCAAACGCGCCACACGCCGTTCGCCGTCATAAAATGCGATTTGCGACTCATCGCCGCCGCTGACAATTTCGTCGAGCAGCAAAAGCGCGCTCTGTTCCAGATTGCTCGGATCAAGATCGATGCGTTTGCATTGGAAATCGGACAATTCCAAATCAATCACGCGCCCCATTCCCAAAATTGTCGCTTGTAGCGTCGTTTGTAGTTCACCCCGAACGGTCGAGATGTTTTTTGAGATGTCATCACGAGAAACAGCCTGAAGGCTGAACTCCGTACCTTTTACGCCCAACGTGACCAAATTCAAACCATACGGCGTTTCCACGCCGGAAGCCGCCATTTTCTGCACGACTTCAAGCGTGCTGAAACAGCCCGTTCGCAACGATTTCTGAATTGCCGCCGCCGAGTCAATAGCGCCGCTTTCGATTGCTCCGAAGTGCAAAACGCCTTTGGCATTTGGCAGATATTTCCCAAGCTCATCATTTTGCGCCAAATCGATTTTCACAAACGATTCGCCGCGCTCTTTCATCAAATCACAGCAAGCCTCCGCCAGTTCATTTTCTTCGGAAATGACGAGCCATGCAGCTTGTTCGCCTCTCGTGTCATTCTCGGCTTTTTCTAATACGTCATTCCCGCTCTCTTCCACCACGTCATTCCCGCGCAGGCGGGAATCTAATGGTGCGTCAACGGAACTGGATTCCCGCCTGCGCGGGAATGACGTGGTGGGCCTTTGTGGCCTTGGCGCGTGTGCGACGAGCACGGCTTCTTCCGCCAGCGGCCCAGTGCGCAAATCGCCGTCCGGGAGAGAAATGATATTTTCAAAGCCTTCTTCCGCCAAAAACGACAACCATTTTTCATGGGACAACAGCGCGTAATCCGGACGCAATTCGCCGTCGTCGAAGGCCCACCAGCCGTCGGTCAAACCAACGGTCAAATCGCCGAAACGCCGCCGTTCCGTCCCTTCCAAAAGCACGAGCGCCCCGCCGGGAGCGAGCAGTTTTTTCACGTTCGCGAAAGTCTCGCGCAATTTCGGCGTGGCGTGCAAAACGTTCGCGGCGACGATCATGTCAAAGTGATGAAAATCAAAGCCTTGCGCTTGCAAATCACCGCCGACGTCGAGGGTGCGATATTCGACAAACGGGTAGTCTCCAAACTTCTTCGCCGCTTTGGTCAAAAAGAGCTGCGAAATATCGGTGAAAGTGTATTCGACTTGATCGGCGGGGAAAACCGGCAAAACGTGCGAAGTCGTCCCGCCCGTTCCGGCGCCAATTTCCAGCACACGAAACTTGCGCGCTTTCGGAATCCGCGAGACGATCTGCTCGACGGCGTTTTGCACCAGCAAATTGTAAACTTTTGGCGCGGGCGCGTCCTGATAAAGCTTTTCCGCATCCGCCATTTCGCCGTCAGGGAAGAGCAATTGCAACGGCTCGATTTCACCGCGCAGCGCCGCCGGCAGTCCATTGCCGCAACGCCCCGTCATGCCAATTTCCGCTCCGCACTGCGGGAAATCGGCCAGCAATTTTTCAAATTCGTTTTCGAGATTTTCCGACTCCGGCGTTTTCGCAACCTTGAAACCGTCGCCGGTCTTTTCAAGCACGCCGTCCTGCGCCATCATGTCGAACATGGCCGAGACCAGCCGTTCGTGCTGCGGCAAAATCTTCAAATCGCGCAAGACCGAGTCCGTCGAAACTGTCTCTTATACACATCTCCGAGCCCACGAGACTCCATTGCATCGC
>CAXHAT010000325.1:0-5783 GCA_964014485.1 uncultured Deferribacteres bacterium | reverse complement strand
GTCGTGCGCGCCCGCGACAATAAATACTCATACTGAAATCCGGTAAACTGGGTCAATTCGTCAAAACCGATGAGATCGAACTCCGCGCTCTGGTATTGGTAGATGTCGTGTTCATGCTCCAAATGCCCGAAACGAATGCGCTGGCCATCGAGAAAGTCCCAGACGTGCTTGGATGAATTGTAAAAGCCTGGATCGCCGTACATCTCGCGGCTTTTCAGGATCAAGGTGTCTTCCAGCTGCGAGAAGGTGCGCCGCAGCAACAAAGCGGAAGTATGCCGCAGTTTCGCCAATCCCAACAGGAGATGACTCTTGCCGGAACCGGCCGCGCCGCCGTAGAGCGTTTCGAAGGCGGTGCAGTGAAAGGCTTCGGTCTGCGGGCCGGACAAGGGCGTAAAGATGCGGGCGCGCTCGTCCTTGACCTGCTGCGCCAACAACCCCGCAGCCACTTTTGGGTCAAAGTCACGCTTTAAAACGTCGTCGATATTGTTGGGCCAGTGATTCATGAGTTCTTTGTTTTTTGACGGGATCAACTGGATTTACGAGATTTCTGACTTTTTCGTTTTTGATGGGATCAAACGAAAACTAAACGCAGAATGCGCCGAAAAAGAACGATAAAGCTCTGCGCCTTCGCGCACTTTGCGTTAGAAAAGCGCTGCGTGAAAACTGTAAAAGCTGCTTCGCTTCGCACGTTTATTTATCCAGTAAATCCCGTTGATCCGGTCAAAAAAGTCTAATTTCCCGCGTCTTCCAGTACGCATCTGGCTTCTGCGATGACCTGATCGAGACCGTCGTCGCTCATCTCGCGGAACACGTCCAAGAGCGCGCCTTCAGCGTTATCGACCAAAACGGGCTGCACCGGCTTGCCAATGGCGTAAGCGGCGATGCGGCCAAAGGCGTTGGCGCGGGCGTAAGGCGTCGATTTGGCGTCATCAACCAACTTGCCGTCCTTGCTGACCTTCTTACCCACCGAATCGAGCCAGATTTGATAGCACGACGCCTTGAACTTTTCCGGCGGAACGGTCTCGGAAAAGATGCTGCGATATTTTTCTTCCCGGCTTTTCGGCGGACGGCCGGGTCCGCCCTTGTAAACGCCTTTGCGAAACCGTCCTTTATGATCGCGTGAATCGGTCATGATCTTTTTCCCGTCCTTTTAAATGGAATGCTCAATCAATTTGAAATTTCATTTTCGTTCAAGAACATGTGTTTTGATGTGATCAATGATGAATTTCATAAGCAAAGGCGGCACACTATTTCCTAATCTCCCCCATTTCTCGACGTAAGTTCCGGTCATCTGAAATTGATCCGGGAACGAACAAATGCGCTTCAGTTCAGAAATGCTGACATAACGATCTTCGTCCGGCATGACCAGCCCTGAGCCGAAGTCGCCGGACACACGCATACTCTTCAAAACCGTCGGCGACGGCTTCGACCAGGACAGTTTCAGCAGATTGAAATTGCGTACCTTGCCAAAAGCGGCGACCGCGGCCTTGTTTCTTTCGGTGCTTTTCGCCCCCGGCCTGACCATCGACAACATTTTCAGATTGCGCCCGGTCAAGGGCATGATTTCCGACGGTTCGCAGTTGTACAAAGCTTCGCGCAACGAGATCGGATTGCATCTGCCGACTGGATGGCTCGGGTGAATGCCAAGATCGTTTCTGACGCCGATGAAGATCACTCTTTCACGCAGTTGCGGCACGCCGTAATGGGAAGCATTTAAAAGGCGAACGGAAACACGATAGCCGCTGGCTTTCAGTTCCTGAAGAATCGCTCTGAAAATCAACTTCATTTTTCCTTTCACAAGACCGCTGACATTTTCCATGACGAAGACCTTTGGCATGAGTCCGCGCAACAGGCGCACAAATTCCATGAACAAAGAATTGCGCTGATCCGTAAACGCTCGCCGACCGGCGGTGCTGAAGCCCTGACAATTATGCGCCGCAAAGCCGTGCGCCGTATAGGAATGATCTCGTTCCACTTCCAGATTGAACACCCGGCAACGCACCGGAACCGTCCTTTGCACGCGCCGAATCGGAATCCAGACGCCCTGTTCATCGACATGACCGAGACGTTCTTTGTCTTCATCAACGGCGCTTATTCTGCAGCGCATGGTGTAATAATCGCGTTGATTGACTTCGCGTCCGCAAATGACCGTCGTCGGTTTGGTGCGCGTCGTCTCAATCGACGGGACGACGTTGTAAATACCGGCGACCAATTGAGCAATCCCCTGAATCAGCCTTTTTGAAACCGAAACGGCGCTGATTATGGTCGTTCCCTTGACGGCGCGCGTATAACCGTCGCCGAAGAGATAACCGGCCAGCAAGGCTTCACGCCACGATTTGGACATGGTCAGAAAAGCCGACGGAATAAACTTGCCGTGGGCGTATTGACCCATCGTCCGGCATAAAACCCAATAATCCGTATCGGTGATCGTCAATCGGGTGACGCCTTGACCGTGCTTTTGCACATAGGGGTTGAAGCCGGCTTGCCGCATTTTCTTCGCGGCGGTTTTCGCTTTCGCGTCGCGCACGGAAAAGATGATCGAGCGGCGGCAAGCCCCCGACGTTGCCAACACCGGATCGCGTCCGCGCAAATGACCTTCGGCCAGATACAATCCCAACGTCCACGCGACCGCGTCACATCGCCAGTCAATATCGCAGGCGCGCTCCTTGAGCACGTTTTCACTGGCTTCGACGCCGCCGGCGCCTTTGCGGTTGATGCGTTGTTTATCGATGACCGGCGGTATGTTGAGCGGGATTGCGGCCTTCACCGCCGGTTCCAGTAAAAGATCGCCGCTGCTCACTTCACCAGCGTTGATCCATTGCGGTTCGGAATACGTTTTCACGAAACCGTAGCCTTGTCTGACGCAGACGACGCGTTTGACCAACAGGGGATGATTGGGCGTACAGGTGAGATCAGAACGGCCGTAGCGCGGCTCAATCATGGCCAGCTCGCCTTCGTATTCCCTGCTAAAAGTTTTCTCGACGCGACGATAACGGCCTGTATGCGTCAAAATCAGATCGCCCGCCTTTATGGTCTCGACGGCTTTGGCGCCTTGCGGCGTTGCTACGGGCGTTCCGGCGGGAAAACAGGGCGGCGAGCCGTCGAGAACGTCCAGGTCGCCCTCCTCGACTCCCGCCGTTTTCATACATTGTTCGACAGAGAGTCGGGCGATATCGCCATGATAAACTGGCACGTCGGGAAAGTTCAAACGAAAAACTTCGACGGCGTGATCGTCTCGTTCAACCGCCAATAATTCTTGAAAACCGGCCATGGAATAACCCAACGACGAGCCACCGCAGCCGGCAAACAAAGACACGAACGTCGGCGCGTCCTGCTTTCGCGGTGCAAGGTGATCGCGCCAGGCCAGGTTTAGTGTTTCAGGATATTTCATCAAGCAATGACCTAAACAATCTTCTCCAACTTCGCGCCGTCGAAATCCGCGACGACCTTGTCCAAAGCTTCTTCCAGAGCGTCCGCGTCGTCGACCGGAATTCTGATCTTGAACACCGCTTCGAGTTCGACTCCATCGGCGATGCTTTCATCGAATTCGCGTCCTTCGACGCCGTTTTCAATCATGCTAAGAAAGGACGAAATGTCGGCGTCGTTCATGGTCAGCGGTAAAGTTTCCGCATCTTGCAGCGAACGCAGCACGGCGGCGTAGTCGTCGGTTTCCCACATCTTCGCCATGTCCCAGTGATCAAAGTCTCCGCCCGACATCGTGAGATTGTTGTGATCGACGGCAAAAGATTTCGCCGCGGCTTCCGACTCGGCGTCCACGCCGAACAGCACCGGCACATGCCAATTGCCGTCCTGGTCAACGGCGATCCCGCGCGGGACAACGTCGTATTGCAAATCATCCCTGATCATCTTCAAACAAATGGATCTGCCGTTGCCGTAAACCAAACCGCCCTTGCCGTTATTCAGGTTTGGATCGTACTTGGGCGAGTCAGCAAAGCCGTATTTCAGAATGCTTGAGATCAAAGCGGACTCGTCATGTTTTTTCGGATTGTCGTCCCACAAAATCACTTGATCCAACAAAATGTATTTCAATTGCAATTGTTCGCCTTTGAGCTTCTTCATGTTTGCGTCTCATTGCTTGTTGTTTGAATTCGACTTATTCGGGGCTGGATGGCAGTTGGCGCACACCCAATGGCCGCAGGGCTTGCGCCAAAAATCCGTCGATTTGCACCAGTGACATTTTGCGGGCCGTTCCGATGTGTTGGTCTTGTGCGCCTCAGAGTGATGCTCTTGCAGTTCAGGGTTTTCCTGAGAGTACAATTCCTTATGTCGTATTAGCACCTCATCAACCGCCTGCCGCCATTTTTGTAAATCATCTTGAAAACGCTGTAAGTCCTGTGGCGTAACGGCTTTCCGGAGCCAGCGCCCGTAAATATCGCAGTCCGCCGCCGCGTAAGCGTCTCGGTAAGCTTGCAATAATTCAGGATCGGCGATCTTGACGGCGGTCATAATCTCAGCCCAGGTGCAGCGGGTCTTGCGCTCATGTTCCTGAATCCGGGCGGTGATTTCTTCGAAAATCGGATCAAACAGTGACGTTGGATTTTGCACGCTAACCGCTTCATCTTCCGGTTTCTCTACGACTTTTCCACGTTCAATTTCAAAGCGCAGCCAGTCGCGTAAATTGCCGCCCGACACATAATAATCGGTTAAATCCTTGTCGTTTTCGCGCAAGTGCGGAATACTGATCCGGCGCATGCGGGCGGACATGGCGTCAAGACGGTTTGCGCCGCTTTTCCCGGCGTCGTCCAAATCATAAGCAATAAAAAATCGATGCACCGGCAGGAGAAAATGCGACCATTCAGCTAAATCGATTTTCTTGTTCCCGGCGCCGCCCAGGGTTGCGACTCCCGCCAGATCGTTCCCTTCCTGATGCAAAAGCATAGCGTCAAACTCGCCTTCGACCAATACGCCCGTCTTACGCCCCGACAAAGTTGACCCGCCAAACAACGCCGGAGCGCCGCCTTTGAGCTGCACATATTTTTGTTTGCCTTCAAAACGGCGTATTTTGACGTATCGGATCAGACCGTCGATAATGCAGGGAATGGTAATACCGGACGCGAGCCACATTTTCGATTGCGAAGGCTCATTGTTTTCGCAGTTCCACGCCGCCAGAGATTCGAAACGTTGCTGCGGGTGATAACCGATACGCCAATGTCGCAAGGTTTCATCTTTCAGCCCGCGCGCACGGAGCCAGGCGCGCTTCTCTTTTCCTTGCGCCGACCACAAATTCTTTTCACTTGCGGCGATAAACGATTTTGCTTTCCGCTGCCACATCGGCGAGCGGAAGCCCTCTTTCTTTTCCGTTATCTGAACCGGACTCCGTCGGGGAATTCTTCTCTGTCGATTCATTTGAACGCTGAGGTCGTCGCCCGCCAGGAAGCGGCACGCCGCCGGGAAGTCGATGTGATCGCGCTGCATGACGTAGGCGATGACGTCCTGCCATTTGCCTTCGGTGCAGCCGCGGCAAAACCAGCGTCCGCAGCCGGCGGCATGAGGCTGTACACGAAAGCGGTCGCGACCGCCGCAGAAGGGGCACGGCCCGGCGTATTCGCCGCCGCCGGTCGATGCGACGCGGCGCAGGCGGGAATCATCGCCGATCAGATGCAGCAGATCGACGCTTTTCGCACGTTCGATGTGAGCTTTGTCAAACATGAAGAAAACCTGAAAGCCCATCTTCGGGTTTTCGGGTTTCGGGTTTTTCAAAACGTGAAAACCCGAAACCCGAAGAAAAGGTATTCGCGTTTTTCGCGCCGCCCATTATTAAG
>CAXHAT010000324.1:0-5905 GCA_964014485.1 uncultured Deferribacteres bacterium | reverse complement strand
TGAACTTCCGGGCTACTTTCGACCGTCCTTGCGGGACTTTTAAAACAGCTTCTTACGCGCTGCACGATATGTCGTAGGGACTCAACATTTTGAGCCCCTACATTTGCTACGCCTTTCATTCAGCTACAGGTTGTATCGTCAAAATATCGTTTGACATTCTCTTGCGAAAGTTGTACCCTTGTTAATTAAAGAGTTAACAGGATCAAAGAAATAAATGTCCGACAGATTAAGCATCGCTTTTCAAGGAACGAAATCCGGGCTTGCTATTGCCATTGACGAAACGCAGCAGTTTCAGACATTGCTTGGGGATTTAGAACATAAACTGGATGATTCCGGTTATTTTTTTGTCAACGCCAAGGTCACGCTGAGTTTAGGCCGCCGCAACCTCGACGAGAAAGAGCTTAAGCTCGTTCAAAAAACCATCGAAGGCAAGCACGGCCTGAAAATTTCCGCCGTCAAAACCGCCTCCGACGAATCGCGCGCCGCCGCTGAAGTATTGGGACTCAAAGTCCTCGATTCCACACAAGAAAGCCAGACACATCGCCCTCCACGTAACGGCTCGCTCAACACTGGTCGCATTCGGAAGAAAAAGCGAGCTTCCGCTTCGCCTGAACTGCCTACGGAATTTCTGAGATATACGGTTCGCTCCGGCCAAATTTTCGAGACGCGCGGAAATCTTGTGATCCTGGGCGACGTCAACGCTGGCGCCGAGGTTGTCGCGGGCGGCGACATTTTGGTTTTTGGCGCTTTGCGCGGGCTGGCGCATGCCGGAGCCGCAGGAAAATCGGACGCCATCATCGTCGCGCTGAATTTAAAGGCGACGCAGTTGCGAATTGCCGGGAAAATTGCACGTGCGCAAGACGCGGCGACTTCAAACAAAGGCCCGGAATTCGCATTTATCGAAAACGGCCAGATTGTGATCGAGGCGTGGTCAAGCGTTAATCGAAACATGCTCATCGCGGAAGCAAACGAGAGGATTGGATATGTCTAAAGTCATCGTCGTCACCTCTGGCAAAGGGGGCGTCGGCAAAACGACGACGGTCGCTCATCTTGGCACGTCTCTGGCCATGATGGGTAAAAAGGTCGCGGTTGTAGACGCGGACATTGGTCTGCGTAATCTCGACATTGTGCTCGGTCTGGAAAACCGGATCGTTTACGATTTGGTGAACGTGGTCGAGGGCGCCTGCAAGCTCAAACAAGCGTTGATTCGAGATAAACGGGTTGAAGGATTGTACCTGCTGCCTGCGGCGCAATCGCGGACAAAAGAAGCGGTTAAGCCAGAGCAAATGGCTGCGCTCTGCGATGAATTGCGACAGGATTTCGACTACATTTTCCTCGATTCTCCGGCAGGTATCGAAGGCGGATTTCGGAACGCCCTTGCCGGGGCGGACAGCGCCATCGTCGTCACCACGCCGCACGTTTCGGCTGTACGAGACGCAGATCGAATCATTGGACTTGTGGAAGCGGCGGAAAAAGGATCGCCGCAATTGATCATCAATCGGCTGCAGCCGGAAATGGTCAAAAAAGGGGAGATGCTGGATCAAGACGACGTCGTCGAAATTCTTTCGATTCGTTTGATCGGCATTGTCCCGGAAGATGAAAATATTGTCTCCGCGTCGAATCGCGGTGAACCGGTGGTTTTAAACGGAAAAGCGCAATCAGGAGAAGCGTATAAACGCATTGCGCGACGGATTGAAGGCGAGGACGTGCCTTTTCTGGAGCTGGAAATGAACGGCGGGTTTTTCTCTAAAATCAAACGCATGATCTCATAAATCAGTCACCAGCTTACGAGGAGCTGAGCATCGCCATGGCATGGGTCAACAGACTTCTGAGCAGAAAAGAGCATTCCAAAGACAGCGCCAAGCGTCGGTTGAAACTCGTTTTGATGCACGACCGCGCAACGATTTCCCCCGGCACCGTCGACAAAATGAAAAAGGAAATTCTCGAAGTCATCCAAAAATACATCGATCTCGACGAAAAGGACGCGCCGGAGTTCTCCTTGAGTGAAAATCAGCGCACGGTTGCGTTGGTCGCCAATATTCCGATCAAAGGCGAACGTCCCAAAGCCGTTTATTCGCCTTGACCGTTCACGAGTGTCATTCTGTTAAGAATCTTTTTTAAACGAAAGTTCAGAACGTTGTTTTCGGTTTGAAGTTGAAGCAGAGGAATTTGACTCTGCCGGTCAGGGATTCAACAGATTGTCAAATCAAACTTTTCATTTCAGACGCCTGCCTTTTTCTCTTGGGGTTCACACAAATTTTTTTATTTTACCGCTCTCGATTTTTAATGAGCGGAAATTCCAACAAGACTTTCCCGCCGCCGTTTTTGACGGCCAATCTGCTAGAAACTTGAAGCAATTTTGTTTTGACGCCTTCGCAATTGTCATTCTGAAAGAATGTATGTTATCGCCCAGTACTGAACTGTGCTCTAAGGTTCAAGGGTAGGTCAAAAAAGATGCTTACAGCATGACAATTTCGGGGACTTTCGATAGTCTCGACAAGACTGCTTACATCGAAAGGATTCAATAAATGTCCGAAAAAGTACGCGTCCGTTTCGCCCCCAGCCCGACCGGAAAACTACACATCGGCAACGCCCGAACAGCAATTTTGAATTGGCTTTTTGCCCGCCACGCCAACGGCGTTTTTGTTTTGCGTGTGGAAGACACCGACACGGAGCGATCAACAAAAGAAAGTGAAGCGGGAATTTTCCGCGACCTGCGCTGGCTGGGTCTCGACTGGGACGAAGGCCCGGAAACCGGCGGTGATTTTGGCCCTTACCGCCAGAAAGAGCGCTTACATATTTATAAAGAATACACCGACCGACTGCTGGCGGAAGGTCACGCCTACCAATGTTACTGCACTTCCGAAGAACTCGAAGCCGCGCGCCAAAAAGCTCTCGCCGAAGGCCGTGATCCCAAGTACAATAATCGTTGCCGCAACCTGAGCGACGAAGAAAAACAAACGTTTGCAGCTGAAGGCCGCGAACCGGTCGTGCGATTGCGCGTGCCGGAAAAAGATTACGTTTTTCAGGATATTGTGAAGGGCGAAATTACCTTTCCGGCGGGGGATCTCGGCGATTGGGTCATCGTGCGTGCGGACGGCGTGCCGACCTACAATTTTGCCGTTGTGATCGACGATGCGCTGATGAAAATAACCCACGTCGTGCGCGGCGACGACCACGTTTCCAACACGCCGAAGCAATTGGCGGTTTATGAAGCGCTCAATCTGCCGATCCCGCTGTTCGCGCACATTCCGATGATTCTCGGCGAAGATCGCACGCGCCTTTCCAAGCGCCACGGCGCGACCTCGGTGGGCGCCTACGCGGAGCGCGGCTTTTTGTCGGAAGCCTTGATCAATTTCCTCAGCCTGCTGAGTTGGTCTTCCGAGTCCGGCGACGAAATTCTCTCAGTTGAACGTCTGATCGAAGAGTTCGATTTTAGCCGCGTCTCAAAATCCCCGGCGGTTTTTGACACGACGAAATTGACCTGGATGAACGGCGTTTATATCCGCGACCTGCCGATTGCCGAGCTGACCGACCGGTGTCTGCCCTATCTCGAAAAAGCCGGTTATCCGTTGCCTCGGGATCGCGCTATCGTCGAGAAAATGGTGCAAAGCGTGCAAAAAAGCCTGGAAGTGCTGGAAGACATTGTGCCGAAACTGGCCTTCTTTTTCGCCGATAAGCTCGAACCCGAAGACGAAGAAACCGCCGCATGGCTCAAGAATGAAAATTTCCCCAAACTGGTCGAAGCGTTCATCGCGGAAACCGAAAACGTGCAGGACTGGAACGTGCAAATCTTCCTGAAAGTGATGAAAGCCGTCGCCAAACGCTCAGGCCTGAAAGGCAAAAACCTCTGGATGCCCATGCGCGCCGCTTTAACAGGTAAACTTCAAGGCCCGGAAGTGCCGTTGGTGGCGGAGATTTATGGGAAAGAGAAATGCGTGAAGTTGCTTGAAAATTCAGAGAAATAGTTTTTCGCAGTGACGCATTGATGAAAAATAAAATTAAAGTTTGTGTGGAGCGAGCAAATGCTGCGAGCTTCCATATTGATGTCTTGGTTTTAAAATATGCTCAAGAATTATACGGCTTGGATGAAGTGGTCGTCGATTTGTTTGAGCAAAACGGTACAGATATCCGATCCCGTCTCCCAAACGAAGGCTCTACATATTTGACAAAGGCTTCATATCCAATTTTTGCGAAGAGAATTCTATTTGTTGGAGTCAAAGAGCTAAAGGATTTTCGGTATAAGGAAATCCGGGAGTTTGCCAGTGATGCTTTAGGAGCCCTTGTTCAGCTAACACCAGAAGCAAAATCCATCGGTATAACTTTGCATGGTGCAGGTTATGGCTTGGATGAATTAGAAGCGTTTGAGTCGGAGGTCGCGGGCTTGATGGACGCCATTGCTTGGCAGAAATACCCGCCTCAGTTAGAGACGATATACTTTTTGGAAGACAAGCCCGCAAGAGCGAAAAGACTCAAGTACATGCTTTCGAAGCTCATTCCAGGCGGCTCAATCGGCATCGAACAGGATTCAGAAAATCTTTCAAAAACGAGTGAGCGCCTGAGATCAGCAGGATATTCCACTGAGAGCAAACCTCACATTTTCGTGGCGATGCCCTTTGATGAAACGATGGATGATGTCTATTACTACGGGATCAAAGGAGCGGTAAATTCTGCGGGATTCGTATGTGAACGAGCTGATTTGTCGTCTTTCACTGGGGATGTTCTGAACTGGATTCATAAGCGCATTCGCACAGCAAACTTTGTCGTTGCTGACTTAACGAATGCTAACCCGAATGTTTACCTGGAAGTTGGCTATGCTTGGGGATGCGGGGTGCCTACAATTTTGATTGCTCGCGATCCAATCGATTTGAAATTTGATGTAAGCAGGCAGCGCTGTCTTGTTTATAAACGAATTAAAGATTTGGAAAAGCTTTTGAAGGAAGAATTGGAAAACTTGAAAAAGAAAGATTTGTAGTTACGCTTTGAGAAGTTTTAGCTTAAATGAATCTCAAATTTTCGGAATGGTTCATCTAAAGCCGTTGCCGGGAAGTCCGCGATTTAGCGGATCAATATCATCGGTTTTGGAAGTGGCGGAGCGGGATGTTCGAGCGTTGGAAACGGGCGGCGTCGGGGCGATTATGATCGAGAATTTCGGTGATGCGCCGTTTTATCCGGGAAGCGTTCCAGCGGAAACCGTGGCTGCGATGAGTGCGATGGTGCAGCACATCAAGACAATCACCAAACTTCCGCTGGGCGTCAATGTTCTGCGCAACGACGGCTACGCCGCCATGGCCATCGCGGCGGCGACCGGGGCGGCGTTTATTCGCGTGAACGTTTTTTCCGGCGCGGCGGTCACTGATCAGGGAATCATTGCTTCTGACGCGCACCGCATCGTGCGTCTGCGCAAGAATCTCGGCGCCGAGGTCAAAATCTTCGCGGACGTTCACGTCAAACACGCAACGCCTTTGGGCGACACGCCAATCGAGCAAGCGGCGGAAGAATTGATCGAACGCGGCTGCGCCGACGCACTCATTTGCACCGGCGCAATGACCGGCAAAAGCGTGGATGTTGGCGTTTTGCAAAAGCTGCGCGAGCATCTGCCCAGCGCACCGCTCATCGCCGGCAGCGGCGTCACGCCCGAGAATGTTGGCGAAGTTTTTCAATACGCCGACGCGGCGATTGTCGGCACCTATTTCAAAAAGAGCGGCGATGTCCGGGAAGCGGTGGATGTAGAGCGTGTCAAAAAACTGACAAAAGTGCTTTCAGCTCTGTCATAAATTCTCTGCTAAAATCAGGCGTAGAATCTACGCCGAAGGCGTTAAACTCCATAACCCAGGATTCCTGCGCGATGCATCGCGCAGGAATCCTGGGAAAAGCACTCATAAATTCCTGAACCCTGCAAGGG
>CAXHAT010000323.1:0-5955 GCA_964014485.1 uncultured Deferribacteres bacterium | reverse complement strand
GTGCGCGATTGACTGGATTCCCGCCTGCGCGGGAATGACTTAAAAGCGACGTTTCTCTCGTGCCGTTTCGGAAATTTCCAAGAGTGCGTAGCATCAATTATTCAAGAGGAGAGTGAGCATGTTGAAGAATACAAAATCCGTCGCGCTGTCCTGCCTGGCGGGAATCGGCTTATTGCTTTCAGGCTGCCTGTGGACGCCGGAATTTTCGCAAATTCTCGCACAACTGCGCGACCAAATGCCGGGCGTCCACTTTAAAAAAGAAATTGAGCTCAATCTGGGGCCGACGGCGCTCGGTTTCGCGCGCACTGTCATTTCTCTCGTCCCGGATGAGGGCGATGAAGACCTGCAATCCGCCCGCTCTTACCTGCGGGAAATTCGCAGCGTCAAAGTTGCAATCTACAAAGTCTACGACGCGCATTCCGTCGAAGACGTCAAGATTCCGGCATATGTGCGCAAGCTGTTAAAAAGGAACAATTGGGAAACCGTGGCGAAAGTCCAGGAAGGCGACGGCATTGTCTACGTTTTGTACAAGCCGCATCGCAAAACGATCAAGGAAATGTTCGTCATGTCGCTCTCGGACGATGAATTGGTCATGGTTCAGGCAGAAGGGCGATTGGATCGATTGTTCGAAAAAGTCCTGGAAGATCATGCCGACGTCGGTGGATTGTTTCGAGACATTTAGTCTCGTCAAGAACTTTCTCAGTAACTCTTTCCCGAGTGACCGTCCCAAACATAAAATCTGTAAAACGCGACACAACATGCCGTAGGGGTTCAAGATTTTGAACCCCTACTTGTGGTATGCCTTTCATTCAGAGACCATGTTTTTGGACAGCTTCAGGCGACGGGAAACCACACTCAAACGCTGAAGCATTTGACTCCCCAATAAGTTACTTCTCGAATCAGACCGCGAGCACGGTTAGGAAGCTGAATAGTTGGACTCCGATTTCGGACAAGCTCTAACGCTGCGCGCTCCGATTCGCACCAGCGAACACTTCTATTTTGATATCCGCGACGCTCTCGTTTCGCGGCGGGCGGTTCCAAGAAATTTCATAAAATCCGTGCCGCCGGTGCCTTTTTCACCCTCGATTTTGGCTTGCTGAGAAATGTACCGCGCGGCGATTTCAAGGTGTTTTATTCGAAAAGCTTCCAGAGCGCCAAGCGCGCCATTGTAAAGCTCCGCAAGCTGCGGCGATTCCGTTTTTTGAGCGGCGACAAACGATTTCACACGTGCGCTTGATTCCAGAACTTCAATGAATTTTCGATGCGGCGGGGGCATATATTTCCGCATTTCCAGCAAAAATCCGTGCGTGTGTTCCGACGGATGCGTCACGCCCAAACCTGCATCCAAAGCTTGAATCAGCGAACTTTGCGCCGCACTGCCGCCAAAATATTTTTTCGGCTCGTCACTCACCCCCTCATAAACAACGCCCGGCGCCGGCCAACTATCCAAGAAGGGCCGGACGCGATGGTAAAACACAAAAGGTGCGCATTTTTCCGGCATCCGATTCAAAAGCGTCTGCAAGCTCTCCATGCCTTGTTTTATGACTTGCAAACACTGACAGCATGCATCTTTGTCGCCATGATCAACCGCATCTTGAAGCTCGAGGAGTGCTGACAACACAGGCCCGCCCGCAGCTTCAATTGCTGCAGTGAGCAGGTAAAACCAAGCCTCGTCTTGTCCTCCCAGGAACTGATTCAACGTGACCAGATTTTCAGGGACAATGGGCGAGTTTGAGTCCAGGCGACGCCAGTTGTTAAGCACTAACGACGCGTGTGAAATAATCGGCGGTCGGCCTAATTGTTCTGAAAGTTGCCAGAGCGGAACGGCAATTGTCGCCGGTAATTTTGTCGCCGGAGAAGGGTCGCCCCAAACGTAAGCGCTGGCGAAAAAGGTAAGTATTCTCATGGCGCGCGTCTGTTGTGCTGCATCGGCCAATTCATCAATTTCGAGTGTCGGCAGTGCTTCCGCTCGGCTCCGAAATTGACTGGCCACAAGAAGTCCCGGCATTTCGCCGGACAATTTTTCCCAAGACGAGAATTTGAGCGGCAATTCAAGCACAGGGTCAGAGCTTGGCAAAAATCCGCGTTCCGGGCTAACGTCGTATTTTTCCAATTCGAGCATTTTCAAGACGGCTCACATACATTTTGTGGGTAAATCTGTGAATGCAAGTTCTAACAATACCGAATCATTCCGAATGAAAAGTATCGTATTCTTGAAATATTGTTTTTTCCAGACTTGCAAAAACAACGGGCGGCGCCTTTGCTTCGGAGTGAGGAATCTCAAGCGTCGTCGCATGGGAACGGCTGAAATTCAGAAAAAGTGACTGTCAACTGGCGGCTCCTAGCTTTGGATCATCAGCGGCGTCAGTCGCGCCGGACTGATCCTGCCTCAATAGCCAGACCAGCACCGCCCCGGTGATGGCTCCGAAGACAGCCCAACCGGGCGGGCCGTTGAGGTCTCCCGCCGGGATCGCTAAAATCCAGCTCACAGCACTGACCGGCGCCCATACTCCGGCCCGGGGCACTTCCCGCCGGAGTACCAGCCATTGCAGAATTCCGGCCAGGAGTCCGTAAAGAGCAACGCCCAAGGTCAGGCCGAGATCCGCGTCGAATTTTCTGACTCTCCCCACGACTTGCGCTCCCAAAAACACGCCCAACAGGCTCGCCAGCATCCATCGGATTGAGCCGCCGATATATCGCCGCAGCATCAGCCATTGAAACACTGCGATTGCAGCTCCCCCGGCCGCGACGCTGGCGTACACAGGAATGTTAATTATAGGAAGTGATTCCAAAATCACGATTGGGCGCGGTTTGCCGAACGAGGCGGGATCCATGCTCCAGCCCCACACGAATGCACCGACGACCGACCACAGGAACCACAGACGCCAGCCCGGCTTCCCGTCCGGCCTCGAGACCGGCGCCTGGGCTAGTCTGGCTGCAGTTACGATGAAGCCGGCGAAAGCATTGAAGCCAACATCGATCCAGTCGAAGAATCGGCCCGGTACTATCGCCTGGATGCTCTCATCGAGCAGACCCAGCAGCGCTGTCGCCGCCACGGTGATTGCGGCGGGGTAAGGAATCGGGCGACCGTTGCTCCCCCGCTCCAACAACGCCTGGTGGATGAGGGCCGCCACGATACCGTACTCGAGCAGGTGGGTGCGCTCCGCCGGGTTTTCGATCCGAATGAAGGCTAACCAATAGGCCAGAGCGACGCCGATTGCCACGCCGATCTCGCTCCAGCCAGGTCGTTTGCGAATCCATTGCACGGCGAATGCCACGACCAGCACAAACACCAATGCCGCAAAAGAGATGCGCAGCAAATTGCGCTCGCGCAATTCCATGACCAGCGTCCCCGCAAATCCCAAGGATGCGTAAATCGCGGCCAGAACGACCAATGACCACAACCAGAGTCGCCGTTCGCGATCAGAAGTAAATAAATTCATATCCTACCTAATTCAGGCTTGGAGCATAGGTGTTGAACACAGCGAAAATATGAGTGGGTGAAGATTTTGTTAAAATTGATCAAAGATATTATCTCTCGAAGCAAGGGAAGCTTGGATCAGCTTATGATTGTGCGGAAAACATAGATAGGCGGTCTGGTTCATTTAGACCTTCTCTGATTTTGACGTTTGCTTTTTGTGGACGATAAAACGCGCTTTGTTTTCATGCCTCACTCCCGATGTCCGCGAAGCGTGGCGCATATGTTGAATCGTTTAGCCGATGAAATGATCGGCGCATCTTATCTTTGAGTTCAAATCGTATCATTCATTCAACGCCAAATTTCTCTATACGCTCAAATCTCTTGCTAACAAAGAGACATAAAGGTCTACTTGACTTTTTAACTCTCGCGAGTCTAGTACTCATGGGCTTTGAATGGCGTTAGATGTTTGGGATCAGCATAATACTGCGGTTAGTCCAAATTTGGATGCAAGCGATTCAAATCATGATGATCTTATTGAGTTTCGAATAAAGCAAGTTCAGATCTTACTTGACAGTTAAAGTCAAGTGGCGGGGCCACGAAATGTGTATCTCGTATTCGACACATATTCTTTATGTCTTAATCTCCATAATAATGTTAGACAGGCGCTTCTGCTCCCTTAAACACTAACAGATAAACGAAAAATGCACCAAGTATTGCAATTGCCCAAATAGCTACAAACGCAGTAACATCTGAACCGAACTTCACCATTGGTTTTCGATCTGGCACGAATCTTTGCTCGAATTTCGAGTAAAGATGCCGTGCGGCAATTTTGCGTAGTCTCTGTATTCCGTCAAAAATGAACGCTAAAGAAAGAAAAATCACTACTGGAATCCACTGGTGACGATCAGCTAATGATCGGCCGTCTACAAAGTTAGAGACACCGACAATAACCCCCTCAAAGTATGCGTCTATATCTGAGCTTCCTGTATAGATGATTTGAATCTTAAGACCGTGGCCTGGGTCGAAGTGTGTCCAAGAAATATCAATCACTTGAGTCCTATCGTTAGAAATCTCATTTCGAGTGAGCACAAATTCTGAAATATCAGGGTTTGTTTGCGCGACTATATTAAAATCTAAAATTCTGCTGCTTGGCGTAATAATCAACTGAACTTTTCGCCTTACATCTTCTGGTTCGATTGATAGGGAACCTGAATTCCAGAGTTTTGCCGTAAAGAGGTAAATATTCTCAGATATAAGGTTTGAATCGGAATCAATGACTTGGATTCTAGGGGACGAGCTTTCGCTATCAAAAACTAAGTTCCGTTCATCAGATATTTCGAACGTCGGCACTCTTTGTTGTTGAGATGAAACATAGAAATAGAAACTCAAAATGATCGAAATAAGCGCGATTGATACACTTATCAGATTGATTGGTTTTTTAATATCGTCTTTTAAGGACATAACTATTAAACGTATCTTGACTATAGTTGTAGTTTAACTTAGCATTTTGTTGCTGAACCGCCAGCCACATGAATCCTTCCTAAAACCATGAGAATTTTGTTGAAAAAGTTCTAATACAAGAAACGTTTTGATCATTATAAAGCAGTTTCGATTTTGGCGGGACAGGATATTGAGATTGGACGGCGACCATGCGTTCCCCCTTTGCGGGTCAATCACATTTTTTTATTTTTGAGATGAATGAATGGTATCACCAGAGCGGCGAAATGTCAAGAGAAAATTGAGCCTGGATGATCCATAAACTTGATCATCTCCAAGTGGGGGCGGCTTATGATCTTACAGACTAAATTTCCAGATATTCCCGCACATTCTTCTCATCCATCGGTTGCGTCAAGGCTGATACGACGATAAAAACAATGACGTTGATCGTCAAGCCAAGCATCCCGGCGTGAATGTCCCACAGCAACGGCAGCACGCCGAGGGAGAATAGAAAATTGGCTGTGACGCCTGCGGCAAATCCGCAAATCGCGCCTTGTTTTGTCGCGCGGCGCGAAAAGAAAGTCGCGACGGTGAGCGGCAGAAATTGTACGATGGAGCCGTAAGCGCCCAAAAGCAGCGCCACCAAACTTTCCCCGCCAAACACGGCCACAAAATAGGAAACCGCGCCAAACGCGACCACGGAAATGCGAATAACTTTGGTCGCTTCCTCGCTTGTGTGCTTCTTTTTTCTGAGCACTTCCACAAAATCCTGCGCGAAAATGGAACCGGCGGCGTGCGTCACTGCGTCCTGCGTGGACATGGCGGCGGCCAGTGCGGCGGCCAAAACCAGCCCGATGGCCAGCGGCGGAAAATTGGCGTTGGTAAACATCCAGGGCAGAATGCGATCAGACTCGCCCAACTGTTCCGGCGAGACCTGCAGAATGCCTGCAAAGCCGATGAAAAGCACGGGAATCAAAAAAACAGCAAACGTCGGGTAGCTGACGATGGTCTGCTTGATCGTTTTTTCGTCCTTGGCCGTGTAAGCTTTCATAAACAAATGCGGCCACATGGGCAGTCCCAAGAACGAAACGATGACG
>CAXHAT010000322.1:0-6071 GCA_964014485.1 uncultured Deferribacteres bacterium | reverse complement strand
GTTAATCCAGGACAGGCCGAAGAAACGAAAATAGAGCGTTTCCGGATGGACACTATCTATAAAGCGATTGTTGTGACCAATCCAGATCCGGCCGTCTTCGTCCTGCCAGATCGCGCGAATCCTATTGTCGTTAAGCGTATTCGTATTGGCGGGATCATGTTGGAAAACTGATACGCTGCGGCGCTCTTCGAGTTTGATCAATCCGCCCCATGTTGCAACCCAAATCGAGCCAAATTGATCGACAACGAATTCCGATATATTGTTGTCATGATCAATCAAGTGAGCGCGCAGGTCATAGGCAGAGAAGTCATTACTTGACGCATCGAAAAACGATAACCCTCTGCTGCCAGTCCAGAGCCTGCCGTTGGCGTCCTCTACGAAGGATCTATAACCAGCATAGCCAGGCAGCGAACTATCGACTTTAGCGATTTCCTGTACGTTAAATCTTTCTGTCTGTCGGTTAAACTCTGCCACCCATCCAGTTCCCCCAGCCCAGAACAAACCATTGCGGTCTTCATAGATGCCCCAAATCCGGTCGCCTCTCAGCGCGGCGGGGCTTGAGAAGAACTGTTTGATGGTTCCTGTTTCGAGGTCCAAAACGCCGAGTCCGTCTGATCCGATCCAGGCCGTTCCCTGGTGGTCTTCAAATAAGGCTGTTACTCGGCGTTCGGAGAGAAAATGAGTGAATTTGCCTGTGCTGACCTCCAATCGATCCAGACCGTCTGCTCCGATTGCAAGCCAAATGGCGCCGGGATCGGCGGAGAATTCATAAATTCTCGAAACTCCGTTCTTATGAAGACTATTCGGATTGTTCGGGTCATGACGATAATGCGTTAGCGAACCGCTCGCAGGGTTCAGGCGGAGGAGGCCTGATCCGGACGTTGCGATCCACAGGCCGCCTGCGCGATCCTCGAAAATATCAGAAATTCCCACGCCCGCCAATTTCGGGGCACCGTCATATTCCGCCAGGACGTTGCTGTCGAACGTATAGCCGTCGTAACGGGCCAGGCCGCTTTCCGTGCCAACCCAGAGGAAGCCAAGCCGGTCTTGATGAAGAGCAAATACCCTTTGCGTCGGCAGTTGTAAAGACCCGCACTTGCAAATTCGCCGTATCCGTCGCCCGGGATTGCGGCTTTGCCGGCACGACCGGCGCGAGGACGGCCAGAAGAAAAAAGATCGACGTCCATCGCATGAGTTTAGGCGTTTTCATTTTTGGCTGCGCTTGTGCAGGCATTGTGTTTTGTATGACAGTGAGCATGAATGCATCCGATGTTAGAACGCGTTCTAAGCGAGCATTATAACGATTCTCAAAAATAATGTCCGATGATATAGCGAAAAATTTCAGATAAAAGAGCAAGCTGAAGCTTGAACTTTAGTTTGTTTCCAAAGGTACGAACTTTCGAGTTGGGCAAAACTTTTGAGAATCGCTATAAAAATCTAAAAGTCTGGTATTACACTTCCGGGAAATTTCACATTTTTATCAATAATCAGGAAATGTTCAGATCTATAGAGAAGAGTTACGCTTTATATAAATTGTCAGGAAATTTCAGAAATGGCAAGAGAATGAAAGCGGAGCAGAGAAGATGGGAGAAGATTATTCTTCGGCTGCTTTACGGAGTTTTTTATGCAGTGACGGGCTGATCCGGAAATGCGCTTTGTGTTTCAATTTCTCGTACAGCGCCGGCAAATGCGGTTAAATGAATCACCGGATGCTTGTATTGCACAAGAAAAATGGCTACAATCAAAAAAGTCGATGAACATATTCATGATGAAGGATTTCACTTATGGCTATTCAAACACAAAATGTAACGATGCACCAAATCATTGAGCTGATCCGCAATCTTTCATTCATTGATCAATGTTCTTTATTGGAAAGTTTGAATCGACAAGTCGATGCATGTCTGCCGGAACGCGCTACGATAGATGAAGCGATTGCGCTGTATTTGGCCGACAGGTGCAGCCTGGGGCGAGCGGCGGAACTGGCGCGAGTGAATCGCTGGGAATTGATTGAAATATTGAAGAAACGCAAGACGCCTGTTATGATTGACACTGAATTTTCGGCGTCCGAGATGGACGCTATTGCCGATGACCTCGAACGTAAAGGCGTCCTGTGTTAATCGTTTGTGATACCAATATCCTCAGCTCTTTGGCTGCAGGAAGTGCGTTGCAGCTGCTTTATAAACTCTTCCCGAAATCAACTTTCAACTTCCCGCCCGCAGTACATTCGGAACTGCAAACCGGCCTGGTTTATGGACAAAAATATCTCCAGGAAATTTTACAAGCTATCGGCGGCAAAAAAGCTGAAAATGCTCAAGCTGTCCAAACACGAACAACAATTAGCGCAATCCTTCCCCAAGAAATTAAATGCGGGTGAATGCGAGGCAATTGCTCTGGCAAAATATCGAAAAGGGCTTTTGCTGAGTAATGACAAGCAAGCAGTTCGCTACTGCAAAGAACGGCAAATCAGAGTCATAGATTTACCTCTGATCTTGCGATTGCTTTGGACCAAAAATGTTGTTTCTCAAAAAGAAGTCAAAGCCCTATTGAAAAAAATGAAAGACGTTGAGAATTTGCAGTTGAGCTCAAGTACAATGGCTGCGATCTTTGCACCTAAATGACTTCTCCTTTGCCGCTTTGACGCCAAATTTCCGTCAGAGACGAACGGAAAAGCGCATTTAATTTTTCAATATCCGGTTTCAGCAGGTTTTTCTCGAACTTCTTCGTTTGCAAACGCTCGATTTCCTGGCGGAGAAATTCGTTGAGCACGGGTATTTTCGCCCCTCTGGAAAGTTCATCCCCCTTTTTCTTTTTTTCCAAAAGCTTATCAATCGTTTTTTTGAGTTCTTCGGAATCGACGATTCTGTTCACCAAAACGTCAAATTCCATCGGAACCGGGCCCAATCCCGCCTCAATCCATTTACACGCCAGAACGGGGCGGAGCACATAGAAATACTTTTTCACCCAAACTTGATCATGTTTGAGATAGTCGCGAAAGTTGCCCTGCGCCATGTGCAGATAATGATAGAGGCAGGAGACCGGGGAGTAAAACTTAGGCAGCAGTTCTCTCAACTTTTGCGCGGTCGAGAACGCTTCTTTGTAGATCATCGGCGAGCGCAGCCACTCCAACAGCGGCGGGTTCGATTTTCTGTATAAGCTCAGCGCTTTGCGGATTTCCCAGCCGCTGAGATCGATTTGATCATCAAGCGGTCTTTCAATCACGTCGCGTTTTTTATCAATGGACAAATACCAGTCAACGGGATGGATATAGAGGAAGCGAACGTCGTAATCGCTGTCTCGCGAAGGAAATCCCCACGCTCGGCTCCCGGATTCGCAGGCGTAAAAAATACGGACGTTTTCTTCACGCTCGACTTCCGCCAGCAGCCGCCCGACTCGTTTTTTTATTTCAGGTTCGATCATTTTCAAGAATCAAATGGCCGATAAACAAACACCAATTATACTTTCCCGAAGCGTAAAGCCGTTCCGGGGCGTCGAGGTCGTTCTCCGCCGTGTCGATCCAGTATTGTACGTGCTCTCGATCAAAAGCTTTAAAGCTAACGAATGCCAAAAACTGTTTTTATGGCTTTGAAAGCGCCTTTTAGAACATTGTCGTCAATAACGCCGATTTTTTTGATTAATCGCCGTTGAGAAACGGAGCGGATTTGAAAAAGGTCGATCACGGAATCCTTCTTCAAGTTGTTCGCCGGATCAGGGGTGAGTTCCACCATCCAGGGGACGTTCCGATACTTCGATTTAGAGTCGGTGACTGGAGCAATGATTTTCAACGGCAGCTTGCCAATCGCATCATCGTTTAGAATAACGCATGGTCGGGTTTTTCTGATTTCCGCACCGATAGTCGGGTCGAGATTTATTAACCAAATCTCTTTTTGTTTCACTTGAAATCCTCCGCATCAAGGGCGGTTAAAGCAGTCAATTCATCATCCGATTCATACTCCGCCGCCATCATTTCAGCGGCTTTACGCAATTTCTCTTTTTGATATTGTTCTAAAAACTGCTGCATTGCCAGCCTGAAAATTTCTGATTTTGGAACATTGAGTTCTTTTCTGACGGCGTCGATTTCAAGAGAAAGGCTTTTAGGGAGAGAAACGGTAAGACGGTCTGCTCCTGAAGTTATTGTTTGCATGTGTATTCCTTTAAAAAGTTGCTTGCATAAAATAAGTATGAAAAACAATCATAAAAATCTGCACCGGAAAAATCAACCAAATTTTTTATACAAAAGAGTTCTTTTTCTGCTCCCGGATTCCTCCGCTCGCTGGGGATTTTCTTCCCTGCTCGACCCGCGTATAATCCCAAGCGGAACAAATGCCTTAGGGATTGCATCCCGCCGCGGCTTGGAGAGCGGATGCAATCCGTGGAGTATTGCCGCGTCGGGGATTGCACGAAAGCCAAGCAGGGAGAAAATCCCCGGCGAGCGCGGTATTGATTTTCATTGCCCAACCGCTTGCATTTCAAACCGCATTTAGCTTAATTTCCTGCTCACGAGATAAAAGGAGAATCGCCATGCAAAAAACCGTCACGCTCGAAATCGCCGACGCGGAATTTTCTCAGGCAAATCAAGCCGCGCTGCAATCAGGGTTTGACATAAATGAATCTTTGAACATTGCCGTAGCCAAGAAATGAAAAATAACGCCGAGGCGCTTCCTTGACACAAAAACCGCGCATTTTTATCAGCTACGCCTGGGAAAACAAGGACATCGTCCGGCGATTGGAGCGCGAGCTGCGGAACGCCGGATTGGAGGTTTGGGTGGATGATCAGCAAGCTCGCGCGGGCGACAATCTGCCGAAGCGCATTAGCGATGCACTCGAATGGTGTACGACGTTGATTTTGCTGTGGTCAAAAGAGGCGGCAAAATCGCCTTGGGTGGAAGACGAGTGGACCAACGCCCATTCGGGACGTAAGCAAATCATTCCTTGTCTGCTGGACGGCGAAAAACTGCCCTTTCTCCTGCGCAATCGCCTGTACATTCAAGTCGATGATTTTGACAACAGCGTGCGGCAATTGCTGGCGGCTCTAAACGTACAACGTGCCGCGCTCCCAACTCTCAAACTACGTTCACATCCATTAGCGCTGTCTGAAAAAGACATTGGGGTAATGATACATAAATACGATTTTTATTGTGGCGACTTCAGATGGACGAAAGAAAATAAAAATTTGGATGGCAAAGGTATAAGTAACGCTCTAAATTCGAATCGGGACGGCAAGGTAGTTTATGACGCAACTACTGGGCTTGCATGGCAGCAATCAGGCTCAGAAAATAAGATGGATTATACAGATAGGTACAAATACATCAAAAAACTTAACCACGATAGTTTTGCCAGTTTCAAAGATTGGCGCTTGCCAACTCTTGAAGAAGCCATGTCTTTAATGAAGCCTGAGAAAAACCATAAAGGGCTTTACATTGATCCGATATTCGATGGAGCGCAAAAGTGGATTTGGACGGCGGATAAAGTAGCTTCCAATGTTTGCCTAGCGGTTTTTAGCTTAGGTATATACGGTTGGGGTTCATATAGTTCGTATATCATTTATGACTTCAGTTGGGTTCGTGCTGTGCGGTCGTGATGGTTGCGCAGGCAGAATTAAACACCAGTGAATCTGACAAAAAACCTCGTTCAATTCTTCGAGACTGCTTCAAAGCCGTGCGTCACGTCGATCCCGGTTTCCAGAATTTCTTTTACGAACGGATCATCGGGCGTAAAATCTTCAGGGCGGTACGGCAACATCTCCAAGTCTTCGCTGACAAATTGCGTTAATCTTCGGATTTTTCGCCGATCTTCGAAACGAAAACCTTCAAAAAAATCAGATACAATCGCCAAGTTGATATCGCTGTACTCGCGGTAAGTACCAGCGGCATAGCTGCCAAATAATACAGCTCGCTCCACAGGAATTTTATGCTTACCCAATTCTGCGATGTATTGTTCTATTGTCCGTCTAATTCCAGCAGGGATTTCAACCATTGGTATTTATCCTTGATTTGTGCAAAGTAATCTTGAGCAATTTTGGCTCTATATGAATTTGTGTGGGTAATCAAATTCGAGTTTTCCTGCGATGAAGT
>CAXHAT010000321.1:0-6129 GCA_964014485.1 uncultured Deferribacteres bacterium | reverse complement strand
GACGGTAGGGCGCCGCCGCCGAATGACTTTGATAAAAGGTTGCTGTATTATGAAGCTGGCGCGTGACATCAGTGAGTGAACAAAATAGGAACCCAATGATGCGATTTAGAAACGCATTGTTTTTCATACTGATTGCCATCCTGATTCCCGGCGGAATTTTCGCGCAACAAGGCGAGACGCCGCTGAGGCTTTTTGGCTACTTTCAAAACCAGTTCAAGCAAGAAGGCAATCCAGTCGAAAGCAGAGAAAGCAACACGTTTGTCTTGCAGCAGTTGAACGTTTTCTTTCAAAAGAATCTCAGCACGCATTGGTCCGCCTTTGTAAATTTTGAAGCGCTCAATTCGTTTTCGGTTTCCAGAAATACAGGCGCGCTGAATTTGGAAGAAGCCTGGGTGAAATACCGACTCAACAAAAATTTCAACCTGCGGCTTGGCCTGCAAATCCCCACCTTCAACCACCTCAACCGTATCAAAAACCGCACGCCGGTTTTGCCCTATATCATCCGCCCGCTGATTTATGAAGCCTCGTTGAGCGAGGTTATTCCGGTTGATGAATTCACGCCCTCCAGCGCATTTCTGGAGGCTTACGGTTTGTTCTCCGCCGGGGAAATGAAATTCGAATACGCTTTTTCATTTGGCAACAGCCCGAATATCAGAACGGTCGACGATCGCGGACAATCCGGCGTTGATTCAACTTCGACATTCCTGGTCGGCGGGCGATTGGGGATGCTTTTCAAGGGCCTCAAATTCGGTGTGTCGGCAACGTACGATAAAGTCAACCGTTTCGCTGATTTGGCCGACCGTTTTCCCGTCGCGGCGAATACCTTCAACGAATTGCCGCGATTGCGTTTGGGTGCGGATTTGCTCTATCGCGCCGGGCCCGTCTTTCTGCAGGGTGAAGTGATCCAGCTCGATTATGAAAACAAGACGCAGTTCGCCAATTTTGACAAGACCTTTTTCTACGGCACGTTTGGCGTCAAACCGAAAGAAAAGCTGCAATGCTACCTGAGCGTTTGGCGGACGCGCGTAAACTCCGTTCGGCCCGCGAGCAACACGCAAAACGGCGAGCTCGTCAATTTCGTCGACAAGACGACCAGCCCGAGCTTTGGTCTTGCCTACAATTTTCTGGACAGGCTTGTTGGTAAGGCGCAATTCACGCGTTTCAGTCGTGAGAGAACTACGCAGCGCGTCGGGGCGGCGCCAGGTTTCAATATTTATTCGCTTGCCGTATCGGTGATGTTCTGAGCTTATGAAATCGATGATCAAAAATGTGCGTCGGTGGACGCTCCTGCCGCTTTTTTGCTTGTTGCTTGGCGCTCGCCCGGGATTCGGGCAGGTCGCCGTCATAGCGCACAAGAGCGTGCCGGTCGATACGATCACCAATCTCAAGCTCTTGGAAATCTATTCGGGCGAACTGCGGGTTTGGTCGAACGGCGAAAGAATCGCGCTGTTCGATTTGCAATTGAAGGGGGAAACGAGGAAGGCGTTCTACAAAATTCTCGGGAAAAGCGCCTCGCGCATGAAATCGATTTGGCTGGTGAACATGCTTTCCGGCGAGGGCGACCCGCCCGGCAAGACAAAGTCTGAGGAAGAAATGCTCGAGAAAATCGCCGCGGCGCCCGGCGCAATTGGTTTTGTCAGCAGTCAAGCGGATCTGGGGGAAGACGTCAAAACGCTCTTTATCACGGAGTAGACTCACGGGCGGAATACGCTGCTGATCGACTCTTTGAGCATATTTGTAAAGTCCCTGTCTTGTCATTCCGAAGGAATCTCTTTTGATCCTACCCTTGAACTTTTGAGCATGATCTGTACCGGGCGATAACAAAGATTCTTACAGAATGACAAAACGGGGCCTTTCGACGGCTCGAAAATGCAGTTTACAAAAAAGTGTCAGATAGAGAATTCCAGCATGACAATTTAGGGCTTTCCGAATATGCTCTTACCGGACAAGACGGTAGCTGACGAACGCAACCTGCTTGCTGTCCGGCGACCATGAAGGCACGTTGATTGTGCCCTGCCCGCCAAAAAATTTAGCCAATACTTCAATTTCCCCGCCGCCCGCGGGCATGAGCCGCAGCATCACGTCCTTGTTTGCCGGATGCCCTTCAACTTCTGGTTCGTAGGAAAGAAAAACGATCCATTTTCCGTCCGGGGAGGGGTGAGGAAACCAATCGTTATAATCATCGAAAGTCATTTGCTCTTCGTCGCTCCCGTCCGCCTTCATGCGCCAGATTTGCATTGTGCCGGTGCGCACGGAATTGAAATAAATATATTCGCCGTCGGGCGAGTAATCCGGGCCGTCGTCGAGACCGTCGGCGTCGGTTAAGCGGATTTCTTCGCCGCCTTCAACCGGGATCGCGTAAACGTCGTAATTGCCGTTTCTTTCCGCGCAATACGCCAGCATTTTGCCGTCCGGCGACCAGCCGTGCCAATAGGACGGCCCAAGTTCGGTGACCAATTTCGGCGCGCCGCCGGAGATTGGCAGCGTGTACATCAGCGACGTTCCGTCACCCTGAGATTGATCGCTGATCACGAGCCGAGTACCGTCGGGGGAAATCCCGTGATCATTGTTGCAGCGCGTGGCAAAGTCCGTGTCCAGCAGCTTCGGCGCACCGCCCGAAACCGGCAAAGTGTAGAGCCGCCCTTCCTGGTTGAAAATGAAATATTCGCCGTCGCGAGACCAGTTCGGTGCTTCAAAATGCGCGCGGGCGTGATGAACCGCGCGGCGATTTTTGGCAGCGATGTCAATCGTTTCCAGCGTGCTTTCCAGCACTGATTCGCCAACCGTCTCCGCTTTTTCGCCGACAAGCTCAACCTGCGAAAAACGCGCCTTCTCCAACGCGTTGTCGTCATGCGCGCAAACGCCCAGGCCGACATAAAACGGCTCGGTGAACGTCATGCGAAAATTTCCGCCCGCCGACTGAAACGTCTCGTTTTCGCCTGCCAGCGACATCGAAATGTATTCGCCCTCTTTCTCGATGCGCAGTCTTTTCGGCGCGGCAACGCCGGATTGAATTTCGCGCGTCGGGCCGCCCTTGATCTCGCGATATTGCAGCGAAACCAAACCGTCGCCGTGCAACGCCGCACTAGCGTAGGGCGCGTCGGCATCCAGCGTTTGGCGGATAATCAGCCCGGCCTTCCGGTGCGCGTGACCGTCGGACTCCAGAAGCTCGACCGCCGCAGCCAACGAAACGTCGCCCGAAGCTTTTTGCCAGACAAAGTAAAACGCGTCCTTCTCAAACCACATGTTCTCGCCGCCGCCGGAAACAAGGTAGCTTTGATTGCCTGCGTCATACGCGACCGAGCCGTTTTTTAAAACCTCGCCCACGTCGCCGCTGCTTTCGAAAACCCCGAGATCGCCCGCATCGCCGCAGGCCGTCAAAATTGCGCCGCTAATTGTTGCCATTATTAAAACCCAGGCCAATTGTTTCATCTTTTCTCCCTCCCTGTCATCATCGCAAAACCGAAGAAATTCTCTACCTGACACTTTTTGTTTAGGCTTCTAAAGCTGGCGAAAAAGGCCGGAGTTGTCATGCTGGAAGCATCTTTTTTGACCCGACCCTTGAACTTTTGAGCATGATCTGTACCGGGCGATAACAAAGATTTTGCTTCGCCGGCCTTCGGCTTTCCAGAATGACAAAACGAGGCCTTTCGACGGCTTGAAAAGGCAGCTTACAAAAAAGTATCAGGTAGAGAGCCGAAGAAAATATCATTGCTCGCCCAGCAATGCACGCGGCACCACCGGCAGCCCGCACCACTCGGCGATTTTGTTATATTTCTTGCCCAAATCCTGCGCCATTTTCACCCCGCCCTTGATTTTATCCACCGTCTTGCCCAATTCCGTGCCCGCGTCGTTCAAATCACTGAGCGTTCGTTTTGCCCGACTCATGACTCCGGCGTTTTTAACTTCGTCTTTCGATTTTTCGCCTTCGATTTTTTTGAGCCGCTTCTGCAAAGTCTCAATTTCCTCCAACAATTCAGCGCCCGGCGCGCCCAACTCTTCCGCCTCTTCCTTCAATTCATTAAATCCGCCCTGCAAGCCGTTCAACTCCACCGAAAAACTAAACGCCACGTTCACTCGCGTCTCAGCATGCGCTTTAGCCTGAACTTCCTGCTTGATTTCATTCACAATCAGAAATCTGTCCCCTTCTCTCCGGCTCGCCCAATCACCACGTCCCCTGCGCTCCCACTCACCCTCGCTCCCAATCTCCCGATCTCCCAGACTCCCTCTCTCCATGACGCCCCTTCTCCTCCTCAAAGACGGCAAATCCACGCCGCTCAACAGTTGCGCTACTGAAACCCACCCCGCCTTTTCGACAAAATGCCGATCTGCGCCTTCGTGCTCCAGTTGCAGCAAAGTGTTGTACTCCACGTCCGCGTCCGGCGATTCCGGCACCGGCACGCGCTCTTCCGCCAGAATATTGCGCGACAATTTGCGGTTGATCTCGCGAATCTTGGCCCGCAGTTCCGCCAAAAACTCCTTGCGCTCAAGCTCCGGTCCCAAAAGCTGCACGTCGATTACCTGCTCGGCCCGGCGCTCAGTTTTGCGCCGCACCACCAGGGCGCGCACGCCGTCCTTCTCCAAAATCGCGCCGCGTTTCCAGACCAAGTCCTCGCCCGTTTCATTCTCCGCGATCCATTCGTGCATTTGCACGATGAAGCGCGTGATCACCCCGTGCGGCATAAAAGCGTACTGAAAACGAAAATACAAGTCCGCCCGCTCCGGCCACGCAAACGCCGGACGCCCCGGCGGCAAGAGTTGCGGCGCAATAAAGCGCGACTTGCCCTCGTCCAGCGGATAGCACAGATCAAAGCCGTTCTTGAGCATGAGATTGAGCAAATGATTGCACTGATCCTGCGTGTAACCCTTTTCCCCCCACTCCTTGAACATCCATTTCTTGGTGAAACGCCCGCGCCGTTTTTTGACGTAGTCCGATTCCAGCACCACGTACGCCGCGTTGACCACCCACTGCGGATTGATGAACAGCGTGCCGAACAACGGCGCATTGTCCTGAAAATGCAGGATGATCCCCAGATCGTGCAGGTAGCCGCTGAGCTGCAACTGCCAGTCTTCGTCTTCCAGACCATGGTCGACGCACACCCGGCGAAATTCCGCCAGAGAAATGTGATTCTCCGCCCGACGCTGCTCCAGCGCGGCGCGGATTTTGGGCCAGGTGGCCGGCAATTCCTGCCCGACGTGCTCGAGATTTTGCAAGCGCTCCTGAATTTGCTCGCGCAGGTGACGGAATTGATGCAATTTCTTGTCGGCCAGATCGACCTCGCACTTGTTCATCTCGAAAGACTTGCCGTACTCGCGCCGAAACTGCTCGAAATCCAGATTGCTCACCGGCTGGCCCTTGCGCTCGTTGAACACCACCAGCACCGGACTGCTTCCGCCCAGACTTTTGATGATTTCGAACCAATACTCATAATTCGTATCCTGCCGCCGGTCGTCCGCCACCAAGACATAGAGCGAGCGCGCGGTGAGAAAAAACTGATGCGTCAGGTACTGAATCTCCTGGCCGCCGAAATCCCATAAATTGGCCAGGAACCGCCCGCCGGGCGCCGCCTCGCAGCCGAATTGCCAGCCGCTGTGGACGTTGATGCCCTTGGTCGGCTCTTCTTGTCCTTCGACCCTGTAATTCTCATCCTGCAATTTTTTCCAGAGGGAGGTTTTGCCCGCCCCGCCCTCCCCGACGAGCAGCAGTTTCGCCTCGTAAAGCGGAATCGTGCCCTGCGCTTGCCGCTGGGCAAAATAGTCGCGCACCGCTTGCAGGCCGTCTTCGATGATGGACGGCGGCGGCTCTTGCAGAGGATTGCCGCCGAGGGTCATCTCCTGCTCGCCTGCACTTTCGTAGCTCTCCTTTTTTGCCAGACTTACGCGAGCGATTCTCTCTAAATCGAACAAGCCCGGAGGTAATTTTTCCAATTGATTGTTGTGCAGGGAAAGTCGGGTCAGCCCGCTGAGCTTTGAGATCGCCTCCGGCAAAGTCGAGAGTTTATTATTTCTCAAATCGAGCGTGGTCAGCCCGCTGAGCTTTGAGATCGCCTGCGGCAAAGTCGAGAGTCCGTTGTCGCTCAAATCGAGCGTGGTCAGCCCGCTGAGCTTTGAGATCGCCTCCGGCAAAGT
>CAXHAT010000320.1:0-6244 GCA_964014485.1 uncultured Deferribacteres bacterium | reverse complement strand
AAAGAAACGGTCGGCTCTTACCGGGCAGGCGTCAATGACAACAACGCAAATATTTTCCAGTTCCGCCGCCGGTGAGACTCCGTCTCGTTACCAAAATACAATCGGCGGATTTGTTCTTCCCTAAGGCGTCCGCCGATTTCGTCTATTTGCGTCTCCTTTCTCGCCGCCCTTGGCAAGAAAGGCTGCAAAACTGTGTTTGCAGTTTCAATCGATTGAACTACAAAATGTATGCCTAAAGATTTGTTTTTCGATTCAAGTGACGTAAGCCTTATAAAAACAAGAGGCGGCTTCCCATTTGAAAGATCAAAGCCGTCATGAAGCATCGACAGATTTGACTTGAATCGTAACGTTTTATTACGGATAAAGAAACTGAAGGAACGTTTTGTTTCGATTTCGAGAAAATCCGCTCGAATTGTTCTCAAATTCGTTGAAGCGGAACGCATCATTACAAATAGAAAAGTGAGAATGGTAAAAATGATCCGACTTGTTAGATTTCTAAAAAAATCAGCCGCAACAAAATGCGCTGTTTTTACCTTGGTATTCTTGACATTCATTGCGCCGGAGCTGTCTCACTCGTTTGGCGTCACAGGCCATCGGGTTATTGGCAAGATTGCGGAAAACCATTTAACCGACAAAGCCAAAATGGAAGTCGAGAAGTTACTTGGCCCGCAGTCGTTAGCGCAAGTTTCCACCTGGGCCGATGAAATCCGATCCGATCCGAATTGGAGAAAAGCGTCGCCATGGCACTATATTAATATTGAAGATGATCAATCTATTGAGCAGGGTTTGAGCAATAGCAAAGAAAATATTTTGGAGGCGATTGGAAGATTTACAAGCGTTTTGAGAGACAAAAAAGCTTCGCATGAACAGCGCGCCGAAGCTCTCAAGTTTTTGGTGCATTTTGTGGGAGACTTGCATCAACCGCTGCACGTCGGGCGGGCGGGAGATCGAGGCGGCAATTCGATTTCAGTCGAGTGGTTTGGCGACAGGATGAATTTGCATCGCGTCTGGGATTCGGCTATGATCGATCATCAGAAATTGAGCTACACGGAATTTACTGAGTTTATCGATCACGCTTCTGACCAGCAAGTTCGCGATTGGCAAAGCACCGGCCCTTCGCAATGGGCGCAAGAATCTAAAGACTATCGGAATGAAGTTTATGACTTCGGCAACCAGCGAGACCCGGAAAAGATTTTTCTGGGCTACCAATACATTTTCCACAACGACGCTTTTTTGAAACAGCGCCTTCTGCAGGCGGGAATCCGGTTAGCCGGACTGTTAAACGCCGCCTTCGAATAGAATTTATCCGGAGCTTTCTGAAGCGCCCTTGAACCAGGCGACCGTTCTTTCGAGACCTTCGTCGAGCGAGAACTTAGGCTCCCAATCCAGGATTTCCTTTGCGCGAGAAATGTCCGGTTGGCGAATCTTCGGATCGTCCACAGGGAGCTCTTTGTAAACGATTTCGCTGCGACTATCAGTTTTTTTGATAATCGCTTCGGCAAGCTGCTTGATTGTCATTTCATTTGGATTGCCAATATTCACCGGCATGTGAGTGTCCGAGAGCAGCAGCCTGCAAATGCCTTCAACCAAGTCATTGACATAGCAAAAACTGCGGGTCTGCGAACCGTCGCCGAAAACGGTTATCGGCTCATTTCTAAGCGCTTGGGGGACAAATGCAGGAATGGCGCGCCCGTCGTTTGGCCGCATTCTCGGGCCGTAAGTGTTGAAAATCCTGACAATTTTCGTATTCACGCCATGATAGGTGTGGTAAGCCATGGTAAGCGCCTCGGCGAACCTTTTGGCTTCATCATAAACGCCTCGTGGGCCGACCGGATTGACATGTCCCCAATAATCTTCCTTCTGGGGGTGAACAAGCGGATCGCCGTAAACTTCCGAAGTGCTGGCAAGCAAAAATGTTGCGCCCTTTTCCAACGCTAATCCCAAAGCTTTGTGCGTGCCCATTGAACCCACTTTCATTGTCTGAATCGGCAGTTGCAAGTAATCCATCGGGCTTGCCGGCGAAGCGAAATGCAGGATATAGTCGATCTCGCCCTTTACATAAATATATTCTGTGACGTCATGCTTGATGAACTGGAAATTTTCGCTTTGTAAATGCTCTATATTGGCGATGTTGCCCGTCAAAAGGTTGTCCATCGCAATGACTTCATGACCTTGTTCAAGCAGGTGCTCACACAAATGCGAGCCAAGAAATCCCGCCCCTCCCGTTACCAGCGTTCTAGGCATATTCGCGTCCTGTTGTCCTTAGTTGAAACCCGGAACTAAACAATTAAATACCGGGGATTGCCCCGATCGTTCAAACCAGTCTGTATTACAGCCCTTGCCGCAATATTGCAAACGACATTGTGAAATTTCATAGTTCCAAAACCCTTGTAAAAAATAGCGCCAGAATCTAATCGTTCCTTTGGTGATTGCAAGAACAACCTCACACAATTTAATTGCTGATTCGGTTTTCACAAGAATGCTGAATAGCTTGCTTTGGTTGCTTCGAATCCACACATTGGCCGTCTAATCCTTTTTGAGACTGTCGATAAAGCCGCCGGGAGATTGCACAAAAATTTCATGGTTTTTCAACTGTCTCCATTGCAATTAAGAGAACCTTTGGAGGAAGGCAAATGAAGTTTCGGTTTAGCTTGTTCCTTTTTTCCGCCTTGAACCTGTTTGTCCACGCAAATGCACAAGATTTTGAATTTTATCCAAATGCATCTTATAAAAGCGATGTTCCGACACTTGAGCAAATTACTGGACACGCGTGGGGCGAAAAGATTACGATGCACCATGAGTTGGAGCGCTACATCCATGCGCTTGCCGACGCTTCGCCCAATGTTGTGCTCGCGTCGCACGGCGAAACCTGGGAAGGCAAAAAACTCTATCACCTGATTATTTCTTCGGAAGAAAATATAGCCAGGCTGGAAAATGTCAAATCGGGGATGAAAAAATTGGCGGATCCGCGCAAAACCGGACAAGCCGAAGCCGACCAGCTCATATCAACGCTCCCGGCAATTTCATGGCTTTCTTACGGCGTTCACGGCAACGAGATCTCCAGCACCGACGCAGGCTTGTTGACAGCCTACCACCTCGTTGCGGCGGAAGGCGACACGCTGGCCGACAACGTTCTCAGGAACAGCATTGTCATCATTGATCCGCTCCAGAACCCCGACGGACGGGATCGTTTCATCAACTTTTATCGTCAAACGCGCGGGCGCTGGCCGGACGGCAACATGAGCTCCGCAGAGCATAATGAAAACTGGCCGGGCGGACGCACGAATCACTATCTTTTCGACATGAACCGGGACTGGTTTGCGATGACGCAAAAAGAAACGCAAGGCCGAATCGCCGCATACCTGGATTGGTTCCCGCAAGTGTTCGTCGATTTGCACGAGATGGGGTCAAACTCAAGCTATTATTTTGCGCCGCCCGCCACGCCGCTCAATCCCGAAATGCCGCAATCACAAATTACCTGGCTGGAAAACTACGGGCGCAATAATGCGAAATGGTTCGACCGCATGAAGTTCGATTACTTCACGCGCGAAGTCTTCGATTCGTTCTATCCCGGCTACGGCGAAGGCTGGCCGATTCTGCACGGTTCCGTCGGCATGACCTACGAACAAGCTTCAGCACGCGGTCTGGTGGTGGATCGCGATGATGAAACGCGCATGTATTATCGGGAGACGGTGCGACAGCACTTTATTTCATCTCTTTCCACCGCCGAGACTTCGGCAACGAACCGAGAAGCCGTTCTGCGCTACTTCTTTGACTTCCGCAAATCAGCAATTGAAGAAGGACGGCATGAAGAAGTTAAGGAATACATCATTGCGCCAGGCAACGATCCCAACCGCGCGCATCGATTGGCGGCGCTGCTCGCGAAACAAGGCGTTGAAGTCAAGCTTGCCAACGCATCGTTCCGCAACGCGAGCGCAAAAGACTACTACGGCGGCGCAGCGCAAGCTCGGGATTTTCCCGAGGGCAGCTTCGTCGTGTCTCTTGCGCAGCCGTCAAAAAGGCTGATCAAAACCTTGCTTACCAAGCACCTGCCGATGGACTCGGTTTTCATCAAGGAGCAATTGCGTCGTCAGAAAAAACGCATTGGTCATCAAATTTATGATATTACTGGCTGGTCGCTGCCGTTGCTTTTCGATGTGGAATGTTACGAAGCGCGCTCCGTATCACAAGGCGACTTTGCTATTCTGGACGCCGATTCCAAACCTGCGGGCGAAATTCATGGCCTTGAAGCGACTCTAGCATATTTGATTCCTTGGGGAACGCACTCCGCGGCCCGCGCCTTGGCGCATTTGCATCGTAACAAAATTCGGGTGCACAGCACGGACAAAAAATTCACGCTTAACGGCAAAAGCTATCCGGAAGGCACGCTCATCATCAAGCTCAAAGACAATCCTGAAGATTTGCACGAAAAAATGCAGGTCGTCGCACGCACATTCGGCGTGGACGTTTTTCCGACCAACACTTCCTGGGTGACGGAAGGCGTAAATTTTGGCAGCGGAAACGTGCAGTTTCTGAAAAAACCGAAGATCGCCATGGCGTATAATCGTCCTGTCTCATCCTATTCCGTCGGGTGGACGCGCTATTTGATCGAGCAAGCTTATGGCTATCCGGTCACGATTATCCATGCCAACCAAATTGGCTTCGCGGACTTGACCAAGTTCAACGTTCTCATTCTTCCAAACGCATTTGGCGGCTACGACCGCGCGTTGGGCGGAGCGACGGGCAAAATTAAAGACTGGATCAGGGCGGGCGGGACGCTGATTTCTTACGGCAACGCAACCCACTGGTTGACCGAAGAAAAGGTCGGACTTTTGAGTACGAAACGAGAACTCAAAGGCGGAAAGCCGGAAGCGAAGACGAAAGACAAAAAAACGGAAGAGAGCAAGCCGGATTTAACAAAGCCTTTCGATGTTGAAAAAGCCATTCAGCCGGATCGAGAATTCCCCGTCGGCATTTCCGGAGCAATTGCGCATGTAACGCTCGACGTCGAACACTGGCTGGCCTTTGGCTACGACGGCGACGCTAATGTTATGGTTTCGAGCGGCAATATTTTCACGCCCGTGAAGCTCGACAAGGGCGTCAACGTCGGGTTGTACAAACCGGCGGACAAGCTCAATTTAAGCGGATTCTTTTGGGAAGAAACGGAGAAACAGTTGGGTGGGAAGGCCTACTTGATGCATCAGCGTCACGGCCGCGGAAATGTTGTCGCTTTCGCCGAAGACCCAAACGTCCGCGCCTTTTGCGACGGCTTGAATCTCCTGCTCATCAACGCGATTTTCTTCGGGCCGGCGCATTAATTATTCGGACGTTAGAGACGCGATGCGTCGTGTCTCTACTCTTGCTTTGCCAACCTGACACGCTGAACGCTCATCATTCTCGGACGCGTTCCACAGTTCGGCGCCACGGCATGTAAAATCCACGGGTGGCAAACGATGACGTCGCCCGCCTTGCCGGTCAATTCGTTGACGCTAGCCGAAACGCCGAAGACTTCCGATTCTGTGTTCATAAATCTTTCTATTCTATCCTGCGCTTCATTTTGGGTTGTGAGCGCCTCAAGCCAAGGATGGCTCTGAAAAAGCGCTTTTCTTCCGAGCTTCATTTTTTTCAAAATTTCTGGCGGTTGCGTTTTCACAAATTCTTGCACGATCCGATGCGAGCCGTCGATCACCACCGTCCCGCCGCCTTTAGGCTCGACGTCACAAAGAAAGCTAAAAATCATCAGGCCGAAGAGGCGGTTTGGAGGCGCGTCATACTCAAAATCTGAATGCCAGATTTCCGAAGGCACGTCCCAGACCATTTCGGCGCCTGGAAATGTGACGAGCAACTGTCCCCAATCTCGCGGACGCACCCATTTTTCGTCGGAAAAAAGCTCAGCCATGGCTTGCATAACGACGGAATTCTCTTCAATTTGGAAAGCCGATTCAGACCGCAAGTGTGAAATCCCCACACCCATCGTCAAAGTCCAGGTCTCTGGGGTTTGGCGCTCAACGCTTCCTTGCTTTTCCAATGCACCCCAAATCGCATCTTCCATTTCTAATGCTTCAGCGCGAGAGAAAGCGCCTGGAACGCGAAAATACCCCCGGTGTTTGAAGTCTTCGATTTGCTTTTCAGTCAACATTCCAAATCATCTCCCACTTTTATGGCTTTGTCTCAATAACTGATGTTACGCACTCTTGGAGATTTCTCAAGCAGCACCAGGAAAAAGTTGCTTTTACGTCATTCC
>CAXHAT010000319.1:0-6312 GCA_964014485.1 uncultured Deferribacteres bacterium | reverse complement strand
ACGTTTTTCAAGGTCATTCCTGCGGAGGCAGGAATCCAGAAAATGGTGCACGGCCCCTGGATTCCTGCCTCCGCAGGAATGACGCGTAGAGAAAAGTTTTTAGTCAAATTCCAGATCATTGGCCAAGCGCGTAACATTAGTTATTAATTTCACCTTTGGAGAAGCAACCGTGAAAATAGAACAAAATATATGGGATCAGGACAACGGATGGTCAAAACCATTAGCAAACGCTGAAATCTCAGACGACGCGCAATTGGTGCTGGCGTTTGGCGCTTCGGAAGTTTTTAAGCAAAAGGAAATCCTGCTTGACGTTCGCAAAGCCTATCCAAACGCGTGTGTATTTGGCTGCTCGACGGCGGGCGAAATCTTGAATACGGAAGTTCACGACGATTCGCTCGTGGTGACGGCGATTTTCTTTGAGCATTCAGCCGTTGAGTGCGCGAAAATTGAGGTTGAAGATTCCGAAAAAAGCGAGACGGCAGGCAAACAACTCGCAGACAAGCTAGACCGCAGCAATTTGGTTCACGTCCTCCTGCTTTCCGACGGCCTCCACATCAACGGCAGCGCGTTGGTCAAGGGGTTGGTTTCTCATTTGCCCAAAAATGTCGCTGTAACGGGCGGTTTGGCCGGGGACGGGGAAGACTTTCAAAATACCTGGGTCATGTTGGGCAATGATATTTCCGAAAGAACGGTCGTCGCCGTGGGACTGTATGGAGAGCGGCTCAATGTCGGCTATGGTTCAATGGGCGGCTGGGACTCTTTCGGGCCGGAACGCCTGATCACACGCTCGAAGGGCAACGTACTCTATGAAATGGACGGCAGATCGGCTCTGGATTTATACAAAAAATATCTTGGCGATCATGCGAAAGAGCTGCCGGCTTCCGGGCTTTTATTCCCGCTCAGCATTCGTCTCTCCCGGTCTGGGGGAGAATGGATTGTGCGAACCATCGTTTCCATCGATGAAGAAGAGGGCAGCCTGACTTTTGTCGGCGATATTCCGGAGGGCGCTTACGCGCGTTTGATGAAAGCGAATTTTGATCGTTTAATCGACGGCGCGGCGGGTGCGGCGGTCACGAGTTACGAAGCCATTGGCTCGACGACTCCTGACCTTGCAATTCTTATCAGTTGTGTGGGCCGAAAAATGGTTTTGAAGCAGAGGGTAGAAGAAGAAGTCGAAAATGTGCAAGACGCGTTAGGCGAAGGCGCTGTGTTGGCCGGTTTTTATTCATACGGTGAAATATCTCCCTTCACGCCAAACGCCAAGTGCGAATTGCACAATCAGACGATGACAATCACCACTCTGTCGGAGAAGTAACTCGATGCAAGACTTGCACAGCCTCTTGAAACGACAACTTAAACGTTTTGATGTTGATTTAAAAGACTTGTCGGAACCGTTGAGGGGCTTCGTTGAGTCAGTCAACGCCGCTTATTGGCAATCTGACGATGATCGGGGGATGCTCGAGCGGTCTTTGGAATTCAGCTCGGAAGAGCTTATGCACGCAAACTCTGAAATGCGCGCGATCATTGAAGCCCTGCCCGATCTCTTTTTCCGCCTGGATAAGGAAGGAAGGATTCTGGATTACAAAGCCGGCAGCCGCGTCAATTTGTACAAATCTTCAGAAAGCCTGATCGGCAAATTCATTCAAGACATTCCCGTTAAAAAAGTGCGCCGACAATTTGAGGAAGCCATCCTGGAAGTCCATAAAACGGGCGAACTGGTAAAAATTGAGTATGCTCTGCGAAAAGACGGTCCGGTGGAAACTTTCGAAGCGCGTTTGCTGCCTTTGATAGAATCTCAAATTTTTGTCATCGTCAGAAATATCACGGATGAAAAGCTTGCCGAACAAACGCTGGAGCAATCTCTTTCACAATTGAAGGCGACTTTTGAAGCATCGTCCAGCGGTATACTCGTCGTTGATAATGACGGCAAGATGT
Organism: uncultured Deferribacteres bacterium; assembly: GCA_964014485.1. Lineage (GTDB taxonomy): Bacteria > Zhuqueibacterota > Zhuqueibacteria > Zhuqueibacterales > Geothermadaptataceae > CAXHAT01. The sequence continues at coordinate 4,377 of CAXHAT010000319.1, read as the reverse complement.
CCAGCTTCAACCAGCGTTTTCTGGACATGTGGCGCATTCCGGAAAAAGTTATTTCGACGCGCGATGACGACAAGGCGTTAGAGTTTGTTCTTGAGCAGTTGAAAGATCCAAAAGCATTTCTGAATAAAGTTCAAGAACTCTACGCCGATCCGGAAGCGGAGAGTTTCGATGAATTGGAATTTCTTGACGGGCGTATTTTTGAAAGAGTTTCCCGCCCGTTACTGGTCGGCGGACGAACAGCGGGCAGGGTTTGGGGATTTACCGATGTAAGCGCCAGAAAACGCGCTGAAGAGGAAAAACGCGCGCAAAGTCTTTTCTTAAGACAGGTCATTGATCACAACCCCAATCTCATTTTTGTCAAAGACGTCAACGGCGTTTTTACGCTCGCGAATAAGGCCGTCGCTGATATTTACGGCACGACCGTTGAACAATTGACCGGAAAATCAGACGCTGATTTTAATGATAACCTGGAGGAAGTGGAACACTTCATCGAGCACGACAGACAGGTGATAAACTCGGGACAAATTAAAATAATCCCGGAAGAAACCGTAACGGACGCCACCACCGGAAAACAGCGTTGGTTTCAGACAATGAAAGTTCCGCTCGAAAATAAACGAAACCGCTTCGATCAAGTTCTTGGCGTCGCTTCAGACATCACAGATCGCAAAAACGCTGAAAACGCTATGCAGGCCATCGTCAAAGGAACTTCCGGCGTGACTGGCGAGCAATTTTTTCGATCTCTGGTACGCCACCTTGCCACCGCATTGCGGGCTTCTTATAGTTTTATTGCCGAATATACCGATGAAACAAAACAACGCGCATCAACGCTTGCCTTCTGGTCTCGAGACCAATTTGAGCAAAATTTTGATTACCCGATTGTGGAAACGCCGTGCGAAATCGCTGCTCAAGGGGATGTATGTTTTGAGCCGCAAGGGTTGCTTAAAAAATATCCTCATAATGAGATTTTTTCTCGGTTAGGCGCGCAAAGCTATCTGGGAATTCCGTTACAGAATCAGGCAAAACAAGGACTGGGCCTGCTTGTCGTCATGCACGACGGCCCAATGTCAGACGCCGGTTATTTGACTTCTATTCTCCGAATTTTTGCTGCCCGCGCCAGCGCCGAACTCGAGCGCAAACGCGCGGGGCAAGCCTTGCGCGACAGTGAGGAAAAGTTTCGCACAATGGTTGAAAGCGCCCCTGAAGCGATTGTTGTTTTTGATGTTGAGAAGGAAAAATTTGTTGACGTAAACGACAATACATCAAAGCTTTTTGGTCGCTCGGTTGAAGAACTGTTCGCAACAAACCCATTGGAACTTTCGCCCGCCCGCCAACCCGACGGAGCGCTTTCAGAAGAATCGTTTCGAGAATTTCAGCTTAAAGCTCTGCACGGCGAAACCGTCGATACTGAATGGGCATTTTTGAATAATTGTCAGCAAGAGATTATCTGCGAAGTCAGACTTGTTCGCCTGCCTTCTCAGACGCGTAATCTGATTCGCGGCAGCATGATCGACATAACCCAGAGAAAACGCGCGGAGCAGGCCATCCGTGAAGCTTTGCTTGAAAAAGAAGTTCTCTTGAAAGAAATCCACCATCGCGTCAAAAACAATCTCCAGATCATCTCAAGCTTGCTCAATCTACAGTCGAGCTTCATCACGGATTCAGAAATGCTGGCAATGTTTAAGGAAAGCCAGAATCGCGTTAAGTCGATGGCGCTCATTCACGAAAAGCTCTACCAGTCGCGTGATTTAACCCAAATTGATTTTGCAGAATACATACGAAATCTTACTCAGCATTTGTTCAGGTCGTACACGGTTAGCACCGACAAAGTTAAGCTCAAAATTGACGTCTCTGATGTTTCGTTGGCTGTTGATACGGCGATTCCTTGCGGTTTAATGATCAATGAGCTGGCGTCAAACTCTCTAAAATACGCTTTTCCCGAACATAGAGACGGGACGATTGAAATAAAGCTCACCGAGGAAAGCCAAAACCAGTTTGTACTGATCGTTCGAGACGACGGGGTTGGCTTACCCGCAAGTTTTGAACTCAACGAATCAGGGTCCCTCGGACTCCGACTCGTAAAAACATTGGCAAGGCAATTGGGCGGAGAAATTAAATTTGAAGGCAAGAACGGCGTCGAGTTTCAAATGATCTTTTCTCAATAAAGTCAGCTCAAAAAACATTTTTCCCGGTCAGCCCTTCACGCATAAGAAACCTGTTGCAAGTAGGGTTATTGTGAGTTTTGCCGACAGCTTTCAGGAATCATGCAGCGCTTCAACGTATTCGTTTTGAGGCAAGACTTGGCTTCCGAACCGCTGAACTTCAAGGAAATCCAAAAATAAATTCTCCCCACATTTGCAAAGAGAAGAGCAAGTGCCGTTGTTCGGGTAAATTTGTATCCGTTTTACGGTGCGCGAAAGGCCGCACGTTAAATTAAAGTTCGACGCAGATCGAATGGTTCGCATAAAAGGAACACGAAATGCCTAAAGGCAGCGTCAAAAAAATACTTGTCGTGGAAGACGAAAGTATCGTCGCCATCGATATCGAGGAGCAACTAAAGTCGCTTGGTTATAAAATTGCCGGCATTTTTTCGAAGGGCGAGGAAGTTATTGCCCAAATTGAGTCCCTGAATCCCGATTTGATTTTGATGGACATAATGCTGGCCGGCGACTTGACGGGAGTTGAAACGGCTGAGGTTGTCCGCCAGACGTTTAATATTCCAATTATCTATTTAACTGCGTATGCAGATGAAAAAACCCTTAAAGCCGCTAAGGAAACCGCACCTTTTGGATACATCCTCAAGCCCTTTGAAGAGCGAGAGCTTCATTCAACGATTGAAATGGGTTTCTATCGCCACCAACTGGAAAGCCGCCTGAGGGAAAGCCGGCAATGGTTTGAAACAACACTGCGATGCTTGGGCGACGCTGTTATTGCAACGGACGGAAACGGTTCCGTTTCTTTCATTAACCCCGTTGCTGAGAACCTGACTGGCTGGGAAACAAAAGACGCTGTGGGTAAAGATCTAGCCAAGGTTTTTCAAGTCGTAGATGAAGCTTCTCGGACGCCGACCGCCAACCCCGCTTTACACGCGCTTGAAGACCGCAAAACGCCATTTATTCCAAATCACACAGTTCTCATTTCCAAGGGCGGGAAAGAATATCCGATAGAAAGTAATGCAGCGCCCATTCGGGACAGTTTGGGCAAAACATCCGGCTCCGTTCTCGTTTTTCGTGATATCACCCAGAGAAGGAAGGCGGAAAAGCAAATCCTGGAATATAATGAGAAGCTTGAAAGACAGGTTGAAGAGCGAGCAAAGCAGATACGCTTGTTAGAGCGTCAAAAAACTGAAAACGAGAAGTTAGCAACAATTGGCCGCATGACTGCTCGCGTTGCACACGAAATCAACAACCCACTCGCCGGCATTAAGCACGCATTTTTGCTCGTGAAAGACGTGGTTCCTCCAAGCAGCGAAGAGTTCGAATTTGTTGGAATGATTGAGAGCGAGATTAATCGCATCGCGGATATCGTACGGCAAATGCTGGATTTGTACCGCCCGGAAAAAAACCTTCCCGATCAGTTCTCCGTTGAAACGGCCATCCGGGACGTTATCACTCTCTTAAAACCTAGCACCCAAAAGCACGGCGTGACTATAGAATCTGTAATTGATGCGTCGACGCCTTTTGTCAATATGCCTGAGGGGGCTTTTCGCCAGGTCTTGTTTAATCTACTCCAAAACGCAATAGAAGCATCGTCTCGAGGCGGGCGCGTTTTTGTCAAGAATGATATAGATGCAGAACGCCTTACACTGGAAATTTCTGACGCCGGAACGGGCATGAGCACTGAAGTGCAAAAAAGATTGTTAGAACCTTTTTTTACGACGAAGGATGGGCCCGAGCTTAATGGTCTCGGCATGGGGCTGTCCATTACCCGAAATTTGCTGGAATCGGTCAAAGGTTCTTTGGAATTTGATAGTGCGCCAGGTAGAGGAACGCGCGTTTTTGTTAATATTCCTCTCATCAATTTACAGGAGAATTGACGTGACACAACCAGGAAAAATCTTAATGGCCGACGATGAACAGGTTTTTCTTAAATCAACCACAGCCTTGCTCGGCAAACAAGGCTACGAATGTGACAGCGTCCCGGACGGCCTGCAAGCGTTAGAGCGTCTCCAGAAAGACCACTATGATTTGCTAATAGCGGATATAATGATGCCCGGAAATACAGATCTTGAAATGATAAACGCCTTGCCCAAAGTGGCGCAAGGCATGCCGGTTATCATGGTGACAGGATACCCGTCCTTAGAATCCGCTATTCAATCCATTGAACTGCCCCTGTCTCTTATACACATCTCCGAGCCCACGAGACTCCCTTGCATCTCGT
>CAXHAT010000318.1:0-6407 GCA_964014485.1 uncultured Deferribacteres bacterium | reverse complement strand
CCGGCGCTCGCGTGGCCAGCGGACTTTATCTCTACACGATCAAAGTCGGCCAGCAATTCACTGCACAGAAGAAGCTCTTGCTTATGAAGTAAGACTTCATTTGAAAATCCTGTTTGCTCTTTAGACGCTTTGGCAATGACCGGGTGTTTTGTAAAGCTTTGTTTATCCTGAGATAAACGGCATCGCAAAACATCCGGTTTTCGTCATTTTCGAGGCTTCCGCAACTTTTGTCCGGCTCTTGGACGGACAGCACCAATCGCTGTGTCAAGATTATAAATTCAAGCGAAAAACGACTGGCATAAATACATATAAATATATACCTTATATCAAAGCGTCCACGACCATTCAGCTTGTTATCCTGGAAGCAGCTTTTTTTTGACCTCATCCCGGATCGCGCCAAGAACTCAGCGCTTGCGGCCCAAAAAGGGACTGCTTCGCAGACCTTCGGTTTTACAGAATGACAAGCAGGGCTTCTGAATAACTTTTTTTGCGGAGTGCGACGATTCATCGTCGCCAGTGACGGCAAACTACGCTCAAACGCTGAAGCGTTTGACTCCAGAATTACTTTCCGAACAAACCGCGAAGCGAAACTGCGCGGTACTAAAGCTGAATCCGACATTCCGCACACAAGAATTGGAGATGGAGATAATTTCTTCATCTCATTAGCGCCGTCCTTCCACCCTCTTCCCCCGCCGCGCTTGCGCGGCGGGGGAAGAGAAAAGTGTGATTTTACCAAAACCCCGGCTTAAAAGCCGGGGCTAATGAGAGGCAAAATCTCATCAGGCGCAAAAGACGTCTTGCAACCGAACTAAAATTGTCGAAAAAGCGCTTTTTCAACAAATGATTTCAAATGCTATACTTGACGTGCGGAATGTCGGCTGAATAGTCACAAGCATCCTTTTCTTCTTCCGAGTTTTACGTTTTTCTGTGGCGTTTATTATCGTCAATGTTCGGGATGAAGCATGGAGAGAGGGCCTGCTGCATGTCTTTTTTGCACAAACTGGCAGCCTGCGCACGATTTATCGTCCTCGTCAAGCTTGCCCTGTTGCTTTTCCGCATCAGTGTGTTCGCACAGCCAAAAGAGCAAGCTGGTACGTACCACCGTAATCTTCGCTTCGACCATCTCACCGTTGCGGACGGTCTGTCGCAGGGCATGGTGAATGCCATTCACCAAGATGGCAAGGGCTTCCTGTGGTTCGGTTCCAAAGACGGCCTGAACCGCTACGACGGTTACAACTTCCGCGTTTTTCGCAACGATCCGTTCGATTCGACCTCCATTTCCGGCAACCACATCACCGCAATCACCGAAGATCGCTTTGGCCGTTTTTGGATCGGCACATTCAGAAACGGTCTCAACTGCTTCGATCCGGCCACCGAGAAATTTCGGCGGTTTCGGTTCAATTCTGATGATCCCAATTGTACAAGCTGCAATGAAATCAGCGTGATTTGTGAAGCGCCTTCCGACCGGGATGATCAAAACACAACGCTTTGGATTGGGACGCGAAACGGCCTGTACGAGCTTGTCTTGACCGAAAACTTCGCCGGAACGGGCGGGGTTACGCAAAAGACCCGCTTGAACTCACGATTGGCGTTCGATTACACACTCACGCACGATTTCCATAATCCCGAAGACAGCAGTTCCATTGTCAGTGACGCAATCGAAGATTTGTTGATTGACCGCGCCAAGGTTCTCTGGATTGCAACAGCCGATGGTTTGAACAGCCTTGATCTGAAAACGTCGAAAAGCGGCGGGGACAGACGATTCCAGCGCTTCGTTTCAAAGGACGGAGACGAACATAGCCTGATTTCAAACGTGTGTACCGCCTTGTATGAAAGCGTGGACGGCGCGCTCTGGGTAGGCACGCAAGAAGGTTTATCAAAACTCGTCGTCAAAGACCGCAGCCCGATTCGATTTCAAAACTACCGTTATCCCAAAGAGATTCTTGCTGAAACTGAGAGCTGGCAAAGGGCCACGACGGACATCGCTTCAGATCAAAAAGGCCGGTTGTGGCTGGCGCTCAAATATTGCTTGATGATCTTCAACCCGGTTCCGCATGAGGAAGGATTCCAATATTACCGTTCCCGCAAAGACGATCCCTGGAGCTTGAGTTTTAGCGGCGTGACAAGCGTTTTTCGCGACAAGAACAATTTGATGTGGGTCGGGACTGGCGGATTTGGGCTGAACAAATACGATCCGCGCAAGGCGGCGTTTCAAACATTTACCGGGAGCGCCGTTTCCTGGTCAGGGCCGTCAGAAGTTAGGCTAAACATATTCACCCGGGACGCTCCGGACAAGCTGCGTTTTTTTCTGCAGAACAACATCTATATTTTTGGTTTTGATCGCGGCACGGGCGCATTTCAACCGCGGAGAGTGATCAACTTTCCCCAATCCCAAATCATCAGCGACCGCCTCGACAATATCTGGGCGCTGCAACCCCAGGCGTTCTATCGTTACGATCCAAATGCACAAAAACTGCGCGATTTTATCCCAGATTCGGCAAAAAAGTCAATTGATCTCCACAGCGTGTTTGAAGATGCAGACGGCGGCATATGGATAGCCGGATTCACAAAAAAGCGAGTTGATCAGCCATCTTCAATATTAGAAAATGTCATTTTAGGCTCCTGGGATCGCAATGCCAAGAAACTTTTCTGGCACGCCATTGACTTGCCGGAGGCTGGCGCCAATTTGGAACTAAAATTCACCGGCGGCCTGCGAAATCGCAACGGCATGTTCTGGTTTGCCGGCACGCACGGCTTGTATCGCATCGATCTCCGGCGTCGCGCCGCGCGGATCTATCTCCACGACCCAACGAATCCGCGCAGTCTCAATCAAAATACGCTCAAGACCGTTCTCGCCGACCCGGTTTATCCGGAGCGTTTTCTCTGGCTTGGGAGCGACGGCGGCGGCCTCAACCGCTTCGAAATCGCCAACGAAACCTTCACCCACCATACCGCAAAAAACGGCCTGCCCAACGATGTGGTTTACGGCATTCTCGCCGACAGCCGGGGCAATCTTTGGATGAGCACCAATCGCGGACTGTCTAACGCGATGTTGAATCCGGAGACCCGGGACATTTTGCGCTTCAAAAATTACCGCGCTGACGACGGATTGCAGGGCGACGAATTTAACACCGACGCCTACTTTCAAACCGAACGGGGCGACATGGTTTTCGGCGGTCTCAACGGTCTCACAATTTTTCACCCGGACAGCATCGAAGACAATCCGAACCCGCCGCCGGTTGTGTTCACTGATTTTCAGGTTCATCACCAATCAGTGCGGCCGGGTGCGCCTGATTCGCCGCTGCGCAAGGCCATTTCAGAGACGGATAAAATCACACTGGCCCATTCGGATCATACAATTTCGTTCGAATTCTCCGCCCTGGATTTTGCCAAACCGGAGAAAAATCTCTATTCGTACATGCTGGAAAACTTCGATTCGGATTGGAGTCCGCCAAGTCATGAACGCAAGGCGATTTATAACCACGTCAACCCTGGCAAGTACGTTTTTCACGTGCGCGCCGCCAACAGCGACGGCGTCTGGAACGAAGTCGGCGCCGCGATAAAAATCACCGTCACCCCGCCCTGGTGGCGCACTTGGCAAGCCTACCTGATCGCCGCTTTGCTTCTGATTGGCGTCCTCTACGCAATCCATCTTTCTGAATTGAATCGCTACCGGCTCAGGCACCGGATTGAGTTGGAATACATTCACGCCGAAAAGGAGCACGTCGAGGCTGAGAAACTAAAGGAACTCGATCGTCTCAAGTCGCGGTTCTTCGCCAACATCTCCCACGAGTTCCGCACGCCGCTGACCCTGATCATCGGGCCGCTGGAGCATTGGATCGAAGAAAAACGCATCGACCGAAACCTTAGGCGGCAGGCCGGAGTCATGCGCCGCAACGCCCGCCAACTGTTGCATTTGATCAACCAATTGCTCGATCTTTCCAAAATCGAAGCCGGCGGCATGAGAATGAGCAAAGTGACCGGCGACGTCATTCCGCTTTTGAAAAATCTCACCTACTCCTTCGAATCTCTTGCTCGGGACAAGAAGATTACATTGACTTTCAAGACGACGCACGAGACTCTCATCGTTCCGCACGATCCCGACAGCATCGAAAAAATCATGTACAATTTGCTGTCGAATGCGTTCAAATTTACACCGGAAGGCGGGAGGATCAGTGTACAGGCGTCAGTGAGCAGTGAGAAATTATCAAAAAGAATTGAAGGACTCGACGCTCCCGAACAATCGTCCATTGATCATTGTTTATTGATCATTGTAAAAGACAGCGGCGTCGGCATTCCCAAAAAACAACTGCCGCACATCTTCGACCGGTTTTACCAGGTCGACGGTTCACAAACGCGAGCACATTCAGGAACCGGCATTGGTTTGGCGCTAACGAAGGAACTGGTGAAATTGCACGGCGGCGACCTCTCGGTTGAAAGCGAAAAAGGCAAGGGTTCGACATTCACTGTCCGGCTGCCGATATTCAGTGATCGGTATTCAGTATCCGGTGATCAGTCGTCAGCGGCCAGTGGTCAGTATTCAGTAACCAGTGAACAGGAAACCGGCACGCCTTCAGCTCCAAAACCCGCTGCGCCGTCTAAGCACGGTGAGATCGTCCTTATCGTTGAGGACAACGCCGACGTACGCGCATACATCGCGGAGCACTTGCAGGATCGTTACACAATTTTACAAGCTGAGGACGGCGAGCAAGGCTTTGTCCGGGCGCAGGAGGCCATTCCTGATTTGATCATCACTGATGTGATGATGCCGGGGATTGACGGCTATGAACTGTGCCGTATGCTGCGGGCGGATGAAAAAACGAGCCACGTCCCGATCATTATGCTGACCGCCAGAGCGGCAAAAGAGGACATGATCGCGGGTCTGGAAACCGGCGTCGACGCTTATGTCATCAAGCCCTTCAGCCCGAAAGAAATACAAGTGCGGGTGCGCAAGCTCATCGAAATGCGCCGGAAGTTGCGTCGGCGCTTCGCCCAAACGCCGGGCGTTCATCCGTCGGAAATTGCCGCCACGCCGGTCGACCAGCAGTTTCTCGAGCGCTTGCAAGCGTTGGTGGAAAAAGAAATGGGAGATGATGAATTTCAGATTTCGCGGTTGTATCGCCGAATCGGCATGAGCGACCGGCAGCTCCGACGCAAGCTGCACGCACTGCTCAACATCTCCCCCAAACAATATCTGCGCAAAATGCGGCTGCAACGCGGCAAACAACTGCTGGAACAGCGTGCGGGAAACGTCACAGAAATCGCTTTTCGCGTCGGATACGGCAGCGCCGCCTCCTTTTCGAAAGCCTTTCACGACGAGTTTGGCCGGCCGCCCTCCGCCTTTCTGAGAAAGCCGTCATAAGCCGTCCCGCACCTGCTTCAGCACTTTGAATTCCAAATAACAATCCCAAAAAACGTAAGTAACGTGAGTTCGACGTAAACCGTGAAGAACGGTTTTAAATGATTCGCGTACTGAGACTGTCTGAGACGCCCCCTTTGAAGCTAAGTTCTTGCCCGGACGTCTCATTAGCCGCGCGCTTCAGCGCGTGGACCCGGTCGGGCGCTCTTCTTTTGCTCCCGCTGAGTTAGCTCGGCGGGGAAAAGGGGGATGAGATTGCATTCATGCCTACGCGCTGAAGCGCGCAGCTAATAAGAATCTCCCCGCGTCATCTATTTTCCCCGTGAATTTTGAATTCGCCAACAGCATCCTTCAGGGCGGGGAGAAGATGAGAGTGATTTTACCACCCCAAAAAAGCTCAATTTTCAAGCCCCCGCGACAACACCGGCTTCGATTTGCGATATTGAGCCCTTTTTTGCCAAAATGTCCGCTGCGGCAAAGAAAATGTCCGCTGCGCGAAAGCGTTTCATTCCCGTCTGTTTTATCTTCCATTCCAAAACTGCGACAGAGGCCTTTTTCGGCCAGGCGATTCGTTGAGTTTGTGTTTGTCACGCACCGGTGCAACCGCGAACGGTCTCAAATTGCCGGCGGCGCACCGGCTTGGCGCTTTCACCAAAACCGATGCTTGAAGGAGGTGACGTCTTTTTACGGCTCCATGGTTTTTAGACCACTGCTCAGTCAATGTCATTAAGTTAAGGCGCGCAGCGCCTGCAATTCCTTCCCGACGTTTCGCATACGCGTCAACCTAAGGCGCGAAGCGCTTAAGTTGACGCGAATGCGAAGCGTCGGGAGGGTTAGTGTCTGTTGAATTATTTTCTGCCATTTTTGGGCAAAACTTTCCAAACGCAGAGACGCAAAGGTCGCTGAGAAGCGCAGAGAAAATTGAATTTTGAGTTCATTTTGGAAAGTTCTCGGCGATGCAAATTCATAAATGGGGTTTCCAATATTTGTGTTAAAAAACTCCGCGTAGCTCTGCGACCTTTGCATCTCTGCGTTAAGTCATGAGATT
>CAXHAT010000317.1:0-6467 GCA_964014485.1 uncultured Deferribacteres bacterium | reverse complement strand
CCCAATCTCTGGATTGGGAGCGCAATTGCACTCGAAACTCCAGTTTCGAGTGAATTCCTTGGCTCGAAACTGGAGTTTCTCGCCCATTTTCATCCCCAAACCGGAGTTTGGGAACGAGCCGTAATGAGGCGCTATTTGCGCTTCAGCTTCGGGAAATGTTTTGTCGCACGTTACATCAGTCATTAAAAGAAAACGGAAACGGCCGTCGCGAGAAAAAAAATGTTTGCCGGGGATTCTCTTCTGGCTTCATTATTTATTTCATTGAATCCATCCATATTCACACGCAATCCGGGTTGGCTGAACTGAATGCGTGCGCGGGCAAATTGGCCTTTTAAGATAATTTGATCCGTCAAATTGTAAGATAATCCCAAAGTCGGAATTTTAATATCGGTTTTGGTCACGCCTTCAACGCGAAAATTGTCTTCGTCTAAACCGCCAAGCGAAATTTTTCCGTCTTCATACAAGCTCTGCGTTTCAGGATCTTTAAAAAATATAAATGCGTCGTTCTCATTCCCGGCCCAATAACTTCCATAAACAAACAACTTTTCAGACATTCGATAACCCACGCTGAGGTAATCGAAATCCGACGATGTATTGACATCCGCGAACTCTTCGTCAAAACGTACGTTGAGCGTTTCGCCTTCTATGACCAAGCCGCCGGAACGGTAAGCCAAATCGGCCCCGACGCGAATACGCGGGATTTCGCTGTAGCGCGTCGCGGGCACGAGATTCCTCAATCCTTCAAAAAAATTAACACGGTCGTGAGAGGCGGAAACGCCTGCTTCCAAATTTCGGTAGCGAACGCCGATTCGACCAACGCCAAGAAACGTCGTCGAAGTGTCCGTGCCGGTTTGCGCGCGGTTGGCGGCCGTTAGCGCGCTTGTTTTGTTGCTGATATTGGGACTGTTGCCCAACGAAAACGCATAGTCAAGCTTTGCTTCGCCGAATTGCAGGAAGCCGCTTGCTTGCATAAACGCGCGTTCCGGCAGAAACTTTTCCAGATTGAAAAATTCATTAAATGAGGTCTCATAAACAAACGGTCGCACGACGTACGGCAGGAGCGGCGTTTTGTTTTTGATGGCGTTGAGATGGTTGAACTCCGGGATATGAAGTCCCAATTTCAGGTTAAACGTATGGCTGGCGCGATAACGCACCCACGCTTCTTCCAGATTTAAATCGCCCCATTCGCGAAAAGTGGAGAAGGTGTTAATCAGCTCAAAATTGACATGTGACGACCATTTTTCCGAAAAGTCTTTTTGCATGAAAACGTTCAACTGCTGCAAGTTGAACGACGTTAACTCTTCATTGCCGGAGTTATTTTTTTCGTAAGTAAATTCATTTTGAAAATAGCCAAAAATGCGCAAAGCGCCTGCGTCGGATTGCGCAAACGCCGTCCCGCCGCCCAGCGCCAAAGTCAAAGCGAAGAAATATTCACGGAAACGCATTTTCATTTCCCAAAAATTTTCAGAGATGAATTTGAATGCGCCAATTTAAGCGCGGCGACAGGCGGAGAGAATGGAATTTTAACGAACGTCGGAGATTCATTTCCGCGCCAAAAACAAATCACGCTCATAATTGTCGCGAACGATTTCAACCTCGAATCCGGCGTTTTGAAGCAAACGCGTCCAGATGTCGCGTGGAAACAGACCGAAAATATGGCGTTCATGCTCGGTGCGCAAAGGCCGCCCATCTTCACGCAAAATAATGGCAAAGTCCGTCGTGTACATCGTATCGTCCGGGTCGGGATCGTACGTCCATTCCAGGTAGCGCATCGCCCGTCCGTCTCCGTCGTGGCCGCCGTGACTGGTTTCCGGCTTGAAGGTTTCCTCCACAAAATCCGGCGCCAGCATCGCCGCGCCGCCGGGCTTGCAGTGCACCGCAATCGTCTCAATCATTTTGGCCAAATCCCGGGGCGTGGTCATGTAATCGATCGCATCATGCACAAAAACGGTGTCGAAGGTTTCGCCCAGGCGCACACTCCGCATGTCTCCTTCAAAGTGTTTGCAATCCGGGTTTAACTGACGGCTCACGGCAAGCATTTCAGCGGAAAGATCGGTGAGCGTAACACTGGCGAACGCTTTTTTCATGTGGAGCGCGTTGTTGCCGCCGCCGCTGCCCAACTCCAGCAAAGACGGCGATTTAGGCAAGCCCGCTTTTTGAAAAAGTTTGACGAAAAAGTCAGCTTCGTCGGCGTACTCTTTTGGCGCTGAGAGCAAAGGCCACCACGCCGCGAATTCGCTGTAAATTTTGTATTTCATTGCCAAATCTCCTGTCTTTTCCCCAACATTTTAAACTGCGCCCAGGTGAGCGCCATGATAATCGCGAACAAAATGAAGCTGACGGCGCTGGCGTAGCCCATGCGAAGATAGTCCCACGCATTTTTGTAAATATAATAAACGATCACTTCCGTCGCCTGCAGCGGCCCGCCCTCGGTCATAACGTAAACCTGGGTGAAAACCTGAAAGCTGCCGATCATGCTCGTCACCAAAATAAAAAACGTCGTCGGGCGAAGCATGGGAAAAGTGATGCGCCAGAACTGTTGCCAGGCGTTAGCGCCGTCGATGGTGGCGGCTTCGTACAAGTAGGCCGGTATGTTTTGCAGCCCCGCCAGAAAAATAACCATTTGATATCCGGCCTGCACCCAAACCGCCATCAGCATGAGCGACAAAAGCGCGGTTCTCGGGCTGTGCAGCCACTCGCCGGGCCCAATGCCGAAAAACGACAGTGCGTAATTCATCAGTCCGAAATCCGGGTTGTAAATCCATTGCCAGACAATGGCGATCGCGACAAAACTGGTGATGCTCGGCAGGTAAAAAATCGTCCGCAGCACGCCAAGTCCGGGCAGTTTGGTGCGATTCATCAACATGGCCAACCCCAGCGAGACGGCCATGCCGAACGGCACGTGCAGGGCAAAAATTGCCGTGTTTTTCAAGCTGTTCCAAAACTCCGCGCTCGCAATCGCTTCCTGATAATTCGCCCCGCCGACGAACGGCCGCTCCGGCGTCAAAACGCCCCAGGCGTGAAAGCTAATGTAAAGCGCAAAAAGGATCGGGCCGAGGGAAAAGATGAGCAAGTGAAGTCCGGCCGGTGCGATGAAACCATACCCGGCCAAAATCCGGCGCAGCTTGCCGGGACAGGAGAGATTTTGGATCACAAACCTGACCAAAACAAACAGGAGCGCCGCAAGCAAAACGACGATAAAATGCCAAGCTAGAAATATATTTCGCACGCCCTGCAAAGCAAATTTTGCGCTTCTGATCTCGTTTGAAATGAGCGGATTGCCCGTCGAAACTTCAGCTTGTTTTTCCAACGAAAAGAGAAAAGAATCCGTTTCCGCCAAAGACTCAAAAGCAGCCAAGCTTGACCAAGCCAAGCATAACAAAACAACGATGAAAACCTCTCCGCGCGTAAAAAGTTTTCCTGCATTTTCGGCGGCTCGTTTTTTTCTGCGACCGCTTGCGGCAAGAATGAAAATCAGCGCAAAAAGGGCGGCGGCGATGCTTGGCTGCACAATCGCGACGACAACGCTTTGCCGAAAACTTGGCGCAGGCCGGAGCAGAAACAGCGCGCCGCGAACCTCCCATGCCTCGAAATCTTTGACCGGGACGGCGGCGGCGAAAAAGCTTTTGCTTTCGCGCTCGAAATTGCCAACCCAGATGGTTTCATTTTCCAAAATAGTTTGCCGCGCATCATCGGGCGGGTTCAAGCTCGCGGCAAAATCGGGCGACGATTCAATCCAAGAGCGTTGATCTAACCACAGCGCCAGATGCGACGCTTTTTGCGGGCTGAAGCGCAATTGTTCTTCGGCGCGCCATTGAATAATCTCCCCGCGAATCCTGGCGTCTTGAAAGCTGGAATCGATCACCGCCAACAGCCATGTCGGGCGGCCTTCAACCATTCGCAGATCCACGGCGCGGCCGGTCGTCTGCGCGTTTTGCAAAAGTTCTGTCGTGAAAAATTCAGCGGCGATTTGCCTGAATTCCGGGGACAGCTTCTCGGGAGCGAGCAGAGCGCCGGATGCGTCAAAATCTATCGCCGGGTTGGTCGGGCTTGTCGTTAATTCGAAACGCGCCGCCGCCAACGCTTCGGACAACTGCGCCGCTTCCACCCGCAACATGACGCGCTCGGCTTCGTGCGTGCGTTGAACGGATTGAAAAATGTAGGTTAGGAAAAGCGCGAGCAGCGCAAGCGGAGTAATGACGCGATTGAGAAGTTTGGTTTTGTGCATAACTGCAGTCCGGCAATATCACCGGTGCGAGTCAATTCTTGACTAAAAGACTGACAACCTCAATATGCGGCGTGTGCGGGAACATGTCGACGGGTTGGGATTTCGCCAGACGATAGCCTGCTTCGGAGAACAATTGCGCGTCGCGGGCGAAGGTGGCGGGGTTGCAGGAAACGTAAACGATTTTCGGGGCGTCAAATGCGGCGGCGCGGTCAACGACTTTCGGGTGCAATCCGGCGCGCGGCGGATCGAGCACGATCACGTCCGGCTCGCCATGTTCCGCAATGAGTTTTTCAGAATCTTCAATCTCGTCCTTGAGATCGCCGGCAATAAAATGCGCGTTCGTGAGTCCATTCAAAGCGGCGTTTTCCCTGGCGTCGGCAATGGCTGAGGGGACGATTTCCACCCCCACGAGTTTTTGTATTTTCTTGCTCAGGAAAATACCGATTGAGCCCGCGCCGCAGTAAAGATCGTACAGCGTTTCGTCGCCCGACAACTCCGCGAATGCTTCCGCGACCTGGTACAAAACTTCGCCGCCGACCGTGTTGGTTTGGAAAAACGACTCCGGCGAAACACGAAACCGAAAATCGCCCAATTTTTCTTCGATAAAGCCCGGCCCTTGCAGCGCAATCGTGTCCTGCCCGGTCGCGACTTGCGCTTTCAAACGATTGATGGTCTGCACAAAAGTCGTGATCTCGGGGAATTTTGCAACCAAAGTTTGCGCCAGCACAGCGACTTCTTCCGCGCTGCCGTTTCGGTTCGGCGCGGTGACGAGATTGACCATCGTCTGCGCCGTATTTTTGCCCTCGCGAATGACGAGAAATCGCCAAAATCCTTTGTGATCTTCCGTTGAATAAGGCGCGAATTCTGATTTTTGAACATGCTCCGAAATCGCGCGCAAAATGCGATTGCTCAATTCGCTTTGCAAATGACAGGCGTTTACGGCGAGAATTTTGTCGAAACGGCCGGGCGTGTGCAGACCAAGCGCAAAATCTATTTTGGCAATTTCAGCGTCCGTGTCGGCCTCAGCTTGCGGAATCCAGCGTTTGCGGCCAAAAGTAAATTCCATTTTGTTGCGGTAGAAAAACCGCTTCGGCGAGCCAATCGCCGGGAAAACCACAGGGTCGGTAAACTGGCCGATGCGCTCCAGCGTTTCGCGCACCTGGCTGGTCTTGGCTTCCAGTTGTTTTTCATAATCGAGGTGTTGCAACGCACAGCCGCCGCAATCTTCAAAATGCTCGCAGACCGCTTCAACGGCGTCTGGCGATTGCTGTAAAACTTCAAGCAAGCGCGCCTTGGCGAAACTCTTGCGCTTTTTAAAAATGCGCACTCGTACGCGCTGCTTTGGGAGCGCGCCGCGAACAAAAACTGCCAAACCGTCCGCCCGCCCAACGCCTTCCGCGCCGAACGCGAGTGATTCAATCTCAAGTTCCAGTTCCTGACCTTTTTTCATATTTGCTCTTTGTCTTTTTTCGCCGTCTTGCGATCAACATGAAGTCCGTAAAAAAGCATCCCCCACAAAAACATGGAAAATAAAATAACGACGCCGGGCAAAATGATGCTCAATGCCAGGCTGGAAAACCAAACGGATTGGACGCCTGGTTGATTGTTTTGTATAAAATTTCTCAGCTTTGCGAGCGCGTCGGCGTTGATTGCTGAGACTTGCACGCGCTTGGGAGATTTCTCGCCCATTTCGAAAATTAAAAAATGCTTCTCACCGCCGCTAATTTGCTCGCCTTGTTTTCCCGCTTCCGTTCGAAAGTTCGGCTCGCTGTGAGCATTAATTTCACGGACGTTTTGGAACGATGTGACGCTTGTCGTCATCAGGCCGAACATCTTTCGTTCGACGGTCGCTTTGAAAAGGTCCGCGTCCTTTTCGAGCGTGATGACCATCGCCGCGTTAAAATAGCCGAAGAACAACCCGAACAGCGCGGGCACGCTCATGAACAAGAATATTTTAACCGGACTTTTGATTTGAGATTTTTTTTGCGGTATATCCATTTATGGCTCTGTCAGGAATTGCTGGGTTGGGGAGGTTGGTTCGAGGTGAAGTGCGCCAAATATTGAAAATTTCTGATAAATTTCAGCCTGAAGCTCTCTAAGAGCGTATCTGGAACGCCCTAAATTGTCATGCTGTAACCGACATTTCGCACGTCAATCGTCGCATTTGAAATCATTTGTTGAAAGAGCGCTTTTTCGACAATTTTAGTTCGGTTGCAAGACGTCTTTTGCGCCTGATGAG
>CAXHAT010000316.1:0-6483 GCA_964014485.1 uncultured Deferribacteres bacterium | reverse complement strand
GGATTCTCGTGGGCTCGGAGATGTGTATAAGAGACAGGAAATAATGTCCTTGCGCATGTCAATAAACGACTGCTTGATCTGGTGTCCGTGGAAAAGCTCGCCCTCGGCGGTCGTTGGCCCGTGCTCAAAGCGTTTCCAGATGTCGTAAGTCTTGTTTTTGATCATCGGGTTCGCGCCGTTGTTGCCGTCTGAGACAATCAAAGTCCCGCCCGGCTTGAGCACGCGGTAGGCTTCCTTGATAAACGAATCAACATTGTGGTAGTGCGAAATCGCCTCGACGGAAAGTGCAACGTCGAAAGTGTTGTCAGGATATTCCAGCTTCGCGGCGTCGCCTTGTTTCGTGTGAATCGGCAAATCCCAGTTGAGGTCTTTCATGTAGGCGTGAATCGTGTCGATCCAGTCGGCGTTAAAATCAATGCCGCTGACTTCGCTGGCGCCGTAGCACGAAAAAATCATCGCGTCAATGCCGAAACCGCAGCCAACGTCCAGAATCTTCGCTCCCTTAATCGGACGTTTGGCGAGATCGAACAAAAACGTTGCGTTGCGGACGTAGTGCGTGAACTGCCCCAAGTCGCTGATATTGCGGCAGTAATGATAGAAAAACGGATGGTAGCTGTCCTTCTTGCCGTTTTCCAATAGCTGCTTGAATTCCGTCCAGTGTTTTTTCAAAGTTGCGTTGCTTAAAACATCCATCGTACTTCTCTCTTCAATGCGTGTTGCCGGTTCCTAGTTGTTTCGAGATTTGTTTTAAATCAGAATAATTGAAGTCAAGATCATATTTTTGCTCGTTTGCTCGTTACCAAGCTGAAGCTTGGTAACGCAATTGTTCGCGAAGTTTTACTTCGCGTCGGTAACTCGAAGTACAACTTCGAAAACACGTTCGTTACCAAGTCTCAACTTGGTAACGAGCCGGAGGAGAATTCCGGCGAAACGACTCGCTCGTCTGTCGCGCCCGTTACTTTTCGTCCGCAGGCTTCGTTCAATAACCCCAAAATCCGCTCGACATTGTGCCGCCACGTGTATTTTTCCACCATCAATTCGCGCGCTTTTTCGCCGATGCTTTTTCGATGCTTCGGGTTTTCAATGAGCGCTGAACATTTTTGAATCAGCGCGTCAATATCGCCCGGTTCATACAAAACGCCGTTTTCGCCGTCTTCGACAATCTCGGCGATCTGCCCGATGCGGCTGGCAACGACCGTTTTTCCGGCGGCCATGTATTCAAAAAGCTTGAGCGGCGAAAAATAGAAAAAGTCCGTCGGCGGATAAGGCGCCAGCGCCACGTCCATGGCCGCGACGTACGCCGGGATTTCCTCGTGCGGCACAAAGCCCGGCAAAACCACCCGATCCGTCAGCCCTTCTTGTTCAATCGCGCGTTGAATGTCTTCTTTCAACGGCCCGCTGCCAACCAGAAGAAATCGCGCGTTTTCATGTTTTTCGGAAAGCGTCTGCACAAACTTTTCGATGCTCTCCAAACCGTGCCAATAATGAAACGACCCGACGAACCCGAACACGACGCCTTCGCCAAAACCGTATTTTTCGCGAATTGTCCGTCCCGAAGTTTGCGGCGTAAATCGCTCAACATCGACGCCGTTCGGCACAACGGTGATTTTATCTCCCGAAACGTCCTGATTGACGAAAAACGACTTCAAGGCATTGGAAACGGTAAAAACGCGTTTCGCCATTTTTAAATTAAAGCGTTCCGTCCACTCAGGCAAAAACGGCAAATGCACGACATTTTTGTTGTACGTGCGATTTTCAAACGCCATCGGTGCATTCACTTCCAGCACCAGTGGAACGCCTTTCAAAAATGCGACCAACGGCGCGGAAATATTGAAAAGATTGTATCGCACCAGCAAGGCGTCCGGTTTTTCTTCGGAAACAATGCGCCATTCCTTGCGAAAATATCCAATATTGGAAAGTAATGCGTTGGGTTGGTTGAGATAGCGGGAAAGGTGTTTTTTCAGCCAGCCGCGCAGGCGGTTTTGGGTCGCCGCTTCCACGCTTTCGAACTTGTTCACGTCGCGCGCGACCACGTCCACGCCGAATTGCCGCGCGGTGCGCACAAATTCTTTTACATGCACCGCCGCGCCGACCGAACTTTCTTGCTTGTCAAAAAGATAATTTATGTAAACGACTTTCATTTCGCTGAACAAATATCAGGCTGATTGTGCAAAGATGCGAATCTTCAGCGTGTGTTTTTTTCCGGCTTCCGTGTAAAAATTTCGTTCTCGTTTCACCAAAGGCTGCAAACGGCCTTTCGCGCCCAAAATCAAGTCCGCCATTTCAAACGGCGCATCAGAACCCTCGATTTCGATGACAAGACGCTCTGCGTCCAGCGACGCGCTGCCGGATTTCCCGTTTTTCAACCGCAAAACCGCTCGTTGCGCATTTTGAATTTCAATTTCGAACTTGTCGACTTGAACCGGAAAATTGAAAAAACGAAACTCCTTGAACTCACGCGTTTCATTAAACGTGATCTCATCGGTGAAAACGAGCGCGTCATTTTCGATTCCGGCGACACGTTCTACAACAAACGCTCCACAGTCGTATTTTTGATGAATTTGATCATCTTTTAACACAAATGACGCGGCCTTTTTATGCGCGGGAACGGCCCATTCGTCGCCGTTTTTCGCAATCGGCGCAAAGAAATTTTCGCTGCTGCCCTGGTCGCTGCGCTTGCCGTAACGCGCCTTCGACGGCCCGCCCGGACATGAAAAAACGTCGCCAAATCCTTTCCACCAAATGTGGTGCGGCGTAAGACCCGGTTCGCTCAAATACTCCGGCGTACCGCCAAACATGGCGAGGAAGATTTCCCCGGTTTTGAGCACAGCGACATCAGTTTTATCAGAAAACCAGATTTCCGGCCTTTGATTTGAACCACCCTTCTTTTTTTCGGAGTCATTCCCGCGCAGGCGGGAATCCAGCAATGCTGCTCCGCCAATGGATTACCGCCTGCGCGGGAATGACGCATCGGAACGATTCGCTGTTTTTGGCGACGCGCCAATTTTCTTGTTTTGTTTCGCGGACGAATTCAAAAGATGCGCCAAGCCTAGCCACACCGCCAGGTGTGCGTTGTAGACCGTCGAGTGATGATAATCATACCAGCCACTGCGCTTTTCGTCGGGCTGGTCATTCAAAACAAGCGGGAAAAAATTGCCTTTGTGATAGCGCAGCAAATAATCAAACATGCGCTCGGCTTGTTCGCGATACTCCGATTTTCCCGTTTCAAGCGCCGCCGCTTCCAGCGCGTAAATTGCCGAACCGTAGCCAAAAATCTGCTCTTGCCCGCGACCGATGTAGTTGAAATCGCCGTCGGGATCGATGAATGGCGTGAAATAATCAACCCCTGCCAAAAAGCAGTGCCGCATTTTGGGACTGTCCTTCAAAAGCAGCATTCGATGCAAAATGGCAATCGTAAAAATGTGGTATTGAATCGGTCGGCTCAGCCCGGGATTATCATCGAAACAGCCGTCGCCCTGGCAGGCTCGCTCAACGGTGCGCAAATTCCAGATCGAACGCATCCGATCCGCGAATTTGCCAAAAAGCTCGTGTCTTTCCGCATAGGCCCAAGCGCGCATTCCCGCCCAATTTGTCAGCTTATTGTAATGATTGGTTTGCCAGCCGAGAAGGCCGGTTTTCCAGCGTTCACGGTCGCGTTCATTCAAATACTCTTGCAATAATCTGTAAGTGAGCACAAAAGCGTAATTCTGGAAATCCCAGTGGTACATCCACTCCGAAAACGGCGCGTACTCGTTCGGCGAGGTGCGAAGATGAAAATCAATCGCCTGTCGCGCGTTGTCTAAAAAACGCTTTTCTCCGGTTTCGCGATGCAAGATTGCGCTCAAAAGCGCGAAATGGCTGGTGCTGTAGTGCTCGCCCTGCACGCGCCCGTCAATCGGGTCGAAAATGCCGCCGGCGTCATGAATCTGGATATCATCGCCGGCGTTCAATTTTCCGGGAACGTGCAAGCCCATGCCGTGACATTCGAAAATTTCTCCGGCGGGCAGTTCCGCCGTCAAATCAAGCTCGCCTTTAACCGGGTGCTGCAAAATCATCCGCCGCTGTTCGTCACGATTGACGATGGCCCCGCGTTCCTGCTTGATTTGCAGATGGTCGAGCCATTTGTGGATGCGCGCGGCGGCTCCGAGATAATCACTCATGCTTAAGCTTTCTCGGTCTCCGGTTTGCCAACAGCAATGACCTTTCCATTGGTCTCCTGGCCGTTCAGCCCGAAGCCGTTGCCGTTCTGGTGAAGTTCCGGCACGTCCGGAAAATTCGGATCTTTCAACTCGGTCAATTCGGGTACGTCAACCATCGATTTATAGAGCGGGCGGAAATACTGGCTCATCAATTTGGTCGGCGCCTTCAAGAAAATCGTGTTGATGAGGTGGTTTTCAAACATGCGAGACACCGTCATCATCAACAGCGCGCCGATGTAATGCTTGACTTTTGGCTTGCTGTGCTGCTTCAAATCGCCATAATTCGGCGCGGCCAAGCCAAACGCCTTGCGGATTTTGATCGCGGCGTAAGCAACTCGTTTTTTGAGATTTATGGTCGGCAATGCGCCAAGCTTAACGATGTTCCGCGGCACGTCCTCGGTATGCAAAACGCCTTCTTCCGTCAGCATTTCAATCACTTCGGAGCCGCGTTCGGTACGATTGACAATGTACGACCAGCCGTCTTTGAAATCTTCGCGCTCCAAACCGTCGCCGCGCCATTCGTCGCCCACGACGATGTCGGCGAATTCGGCCATCGCGTCGGTGCAGGTGATGCAGCGCTGACGCTCGAAAACGGCGTGCGCCCAGAAAAAGTCCTGCACGGGGTGGATGATTTTATTGGTGCCGTCCTTCAACATAACGTTGAAACCGCCCGGCCAATCCAAATCGCGGTACTTGATTTCTTTGATTTTATGAAAATCTTTCGTCGGCACGCCCGCGCGACGCACGAGGTATGTCGTGTTGGTAAACGACGGATGGAACCCGCAGATCAGGCCGATCATCAGCGTGATGCGTTTGCGCAGACGCGGCATTTTCTGCTGCGCCAGGCGAATGCCTTGAATGTGACAGGGCAAGCCAACCAGCGCAAAACGGCCTTCGGTTTTGTTGATTTCCTTTAAAATCAATCCTGTCGGGACGGGAATGTATTTCGACTGCTGCGCGGCGATAATTTCTTCGCGTGTTCGCGCAATGTAAACGTGCGGCTCCAGCGGACGTTCGTCGTGCATTTTCACCACCACGGCGCCGTCGATCTCGCCTTTTTCGAGCAGCGCGATCAAAACCGCCGTCGCGACGCCGCCGGAAGCGCCGGGGACGCGGATGTCCTGCCACTTGGTATAGCCGCTCAAATATTCGCGCGCATAGCCAATGTCTTTGTCCGCCGGGACTTCGCCAAAAGTATCGCGCTGCAACTGGTTCCAATCAAAAGCGTCGCCGGGGCAGGCAATGTGGCAAAGATCGCAGTCGGTGCAAAGCGAGCGGTGAAAAACCGGATACAGGCCCTTTTTCCGGTGCTGCTCAATCGTAATGGCGTTAGTCGGACAAACCCCGACGCACACGCCGCACTGGTGACAATTTCCGTTCTCGAGTACGTGTTCGATATCCATAGTCAGTCTTTTAGGTTGGCAAGTTTTTCAAGTCAAGATGATTGAAGTCAGAATGATTAAATTTTTTCAAAAGAATAATTTTGACTTTAATTATTCTGACAACAACAGGCTGTTTTTTTGAAGTACGCTTTGCTTTACGCCGCCTGCTTTGCAAGCGCTAAATCCTGTACTTTTTCGACAAATCCGTGATCTTCGTCAAATACATGCCGCAGCCATAATTCAAGCAAAACGATTCCCCAAACCCGGCGATACGTCATGTCCGAGTTCAGGAATTCATGCTTAAGCCGCGCCATTTCCGCGTAATTAAAAATGCCGCGCGCTTCAACGACTTCACGAGACAATACATAATCTACAAGCGGAAAAAGCTCCCTGCGTAGCCAAACCGCGAAAGGAAAATTGAATCCAAGTTTCGGGCGGTTGATCACCTCGTCCGGCAGCAAGTCGCGCACGCTTTCGATCAAAATGTACTTGGTCGTCCCGTTATGCAATTTCAGGTGCGGCGGCACGGTGTTGGCAAATTCGACCAGCTTGTGGTCGATCAACGGCACGCGCGTTTCGAGCGAGAAGGCCATGCTCATCGCATCGACGTCGCGCATCAAAATATCGCCGAGATGGGTTTTGAGATCAAGATAGGAGACTTTGTTCAAATACTCGGCGGGCTGTCCGGCGCGCACGAGATGGTCTTCGTAAACTTTGAAAGTATCCGCGCCGTTGAGTTGGTCACTGAACGCCTTCGAATAGAATGCTCGCTTTTCTTCCTCGTACATTTCCATGCGAATGCGCGCGTATTTTTTGATGAACGAGCCGTGCTCGTCCAAAAAACGCCCGGCCTTTTGCACCGCGCCAATTTCGCCCAGCGCCCCCGGCATATCTGTCTCTTA
>CAXHAT010000315.1:0-6499 GCA_964014485.1 uncultured Deferribacteres bacterium | reverse complement strand
GTTTACAGTTTACAGTTTACAGTTTACAGTTTACAGTTTACAGTTTACAGTTTACGACACGAACACACGCTCTTTAGAATAGAGAAATCAAACTTGAAATAAAACAGGCACTTAAAGGAACACAAGATGAGCATTTTAAGCGAAAAAGAATGTCGCGCGATTCTTGAAAAGGTTCTCAGCTTTTCCAAAGCGGATGAAGCTGAGTGCAACCTGAACGGAGGAACGAGCGGAAACATTCGTTACGCACGGAACACGGTTTCAACAAGCGGCATTGTGAATAACACTTCGCTCGTTGTACAGTCCAGTTTCGGCCAAAAAACCGGAACCGCGACTATTAACGAGTTGGATGACGCTTCTCTGCAAAAAGTGGTTCGGCGCTCGGAAGAGCTGGCGCAACTTGCCCCGGAAAACCCCGAGTATGTCGAATTTTTAGGCCCGCAGGAGTACGGAGAATCAAAAACGTTCTCTAAGTCGACGGCTGGCGTCACGCCTGAATATCGTACGAAAGCGGCGGCGAACAGTATCAATCCCTGCAAGGAGAAAGATCTCACGGCAGCCGGATTTTTGAATGACAACGCCGGCTTTAGCGCGATGGCAAACACGAAGGGGTTGTATGCGTACAACACAGCCACTGGCGTCAATTTTACCGTGACCATCCGTACGCCGGACGGCACCGGTTCCGGTTGGGCGACACGCGATTTTAACGACGTCGACAAGCTCGACACAGCGGAAGCGTCGAAAATCGCGATTGACAAAGCGCTTATGTCACGGGAAGCCAAGGCGATTGAGCCTGGAAAATATACCGTCATTCTTGAGCCGGCCGCTTCGGTTGGCTTGCTGCAAAATATGTTTTTCAGCTTCAATGCACGCACTGCGGACGAAGGTCGGAGCTTTCTTTCAAACAAAGGCGGCGGCACCAAACTCGGCGAAAAGATTGTCGACGAACACGTCAACGTCTACACCGATCCTCAGAATGAAGAAGTCCCCTCTTCTCCTTGGATTGGCGACGGCAGGCCAGTCAAGAAAACGCACATCATTAAAGACGGCGTCGTGTCCAATCTTTTCTACTCCCGATACTGGGCAAAGAAAAACGGCGTGGAAGCGATTCCTTTTCCAACGAACGGCATTATGGAAGGCGGCGACGCATCCATTGAAGACTTGATCAAAGACACACGGCGCGGCGTGCTGGTTACGCGCACCTGGTACATTCGCAGCGTTGATCCGCAAACGCTGCTGCTGACGGGACTTACGCGTGACGGCACCTTTTTTATCGAAAACGGCAAGTTGAAGCATCCAGTGAAAAACTTCCGTTTCAATGAGAGCCCGGTCATCATGCTGAACAACCTGGAGGCGCTGGGCAAACCGCAAAGAATAAACGGCAATTTAATTCCGCCGATGAAGATTCGAGATTTTACCTTCTCGAGTCTGTCAGACGCGGTCTAAAAGATTCAAGCCTTCCAGTTTCAATGCTGGAAGGCTTTTTTTGTTTTTGGGTTCGTAAACGTCCAAAGCCGTATGTCTCTACAAAACTTTTTGGCAAAATTTCAACGCCGCCGCGAAAAATGGAGCGGCGGCACGATTGAGTACGACTTGGCGCGCTACCGAGAAGCGCTCGAAGAAATTAAAAAATGCAAAACGCCGTTGGCGAAACGCTCCGACGTCGAACTGCAAGAGTTATGGCAAACGCTCAAGAACAACATCGACGCAGGGAGATCGTTCGACCGTGTTTTGCACCAAGCCTTCGCCGTCATTGGCGAAACCGTCTCTCGCAAACTCAAGCTTTTTCCGTTTGACGAGCAAATTATCGGCGCGCTCGCGATGCACGAAGGCAGGCTGGCGGAAATGCAGACCGGGGAAGGCAAAACGCTGGTCGCCGTATTCCCCGCAGCGTTAAACGCGCTCTCCGGCAAAGGCGTGCACGTTCTCACTTTTAATGATTATTTGGCGCAACGAGACGCGGAATGGATGGGGCCGGTCTATCGCGCGCTTGGACTAAAAGTGAGTTTTGTACGCGAAGGCATGAGCGTTCAGGAACGTCAAAAAGCTTATCAAGCTGACATAACTTACCTTACGGCCAAAGAAGCCGGATTTGATTATTTACGCGACAGTTTGGCCCGCACGCCAGACGACGTTGTACACCGCGAATTCAATTTTGCGATTATTGATGAAGCCGATTCTATCCTCATCGATGAAGCGCGCGTGCCGCTGGTGATCGCCGCAGCCGAAAACGATTTCCTGGCGGACGTTATCCAAAGCCGTCAAATCGCCCAAAGCCTTGATCAGGAATTGCACATTGAATTTGATCATGACGCGAGAAACGCGCTGCTTTCAGAGTCCGGCATAAATTACGTCGAAAAAGTTCTGAAATGCGGCAGTCTGTATGCTGAAGAAAATGCGCAGCAATTAGCCCGCATCAATTGCGCGCTGCATGCTGAGTTTTTGTTACAGCGAGACGTCGATTACATTCTCCGCGACGACAAGATTGAACTCGTCGATGAGTTTACCGGACGCATCGCCGACAAAAGACGCTGGCCGGACGGCTTGCAAGCGGCGCTCGAGGCAAAAGAGAACGTCGCAGCTCAATCTCGGGGGAAAATTCTCAACTCCATTACTTTGCGACACTTCCTGCGGCTCTACCCAAATATTTGCGGCATGACGGCCACGGCGCAAATTGCGGAGGAGGAATTCCGTGAGTTCTATGATTTGCACACCGTCGTTATTCCGCCGCACAAACCTTGCATTCGCAACGACCGTGATGACTTGCTTTTCCAGAGAAAGTCCGATAAACAGAAGGCGTTGATTGAACAAATCATACGCATCCACGGAACGGAGCAACCGATACTTGTCGGCACGCGCAGTGTCGAAGAATCGGCGGAATTAGCGAAAGCGCTCCAAACCCGAAACGTCGCGTGCGAAGTGCTCAACGCAAAAAACGACGCGCGGGAGGCCAAAATCGTGGCCAAAGCGGGCAAGCTTGGCGCGGTTACAATTTCCACCAACATGGCCGGGCGCGGTACGGACATTTTGCTCGGCGCAGGCAATGCTCTCGAGAAGAAGAAAGTTGAAGAATTGGGCGGACTGCACGTAATCTGCGCCAATCGACACGAAAGCTTGCGCATCGACAACCAGCTTCGCGGCAGAGCCGGGCGACAGGGCGATCCAGGCTCGTCGCAGTTTATCATCAGCCTGGAAGACGACTTGTTCCAAAAATACCGTTTGGACGAATTGCTCCCGGCAAGTGAGCCTGAATTTTCCCAAGACGGTCACATTGAAAGCCAGCTTATTTCCGAGGAGATTCAACGCCTTCAGCGGATCATCGAAACGCAGCATTTGGAAATCAAGAAAACGCTGTTTCAGTATAATGAACTCGTAGAAAGACAACGCCAAATCATCTTCCAGCGGCGTTTGGAAATTTTGCAGAACGGGGCTGACATAGATTTTTATCGTTCAAGTTCCCCTGAGCATTTCGAGCACATTCGAGAACAAACCGGCGAGGGCGACTTGCGACGCGCGTGTCAGAAAATATCGCTGAGCTGCATCGACGAGTCGTGGGTGCATTATCTCGAGACGATCTCAGACATTCGCGAAGGGATTCACCTAAATCGGCTCGGCGGAAGAGAGCCGTTCTTCGAATTCCAAAAGCAAGTGATCGCGCTATTTAAAGAAATGAGCTTGGAGACTGAGCGGATGAAAAAGCGCGCATTCGAATCGATTCAAATAAAAAACGGGGAGCTTGACCTCGAAGCGGTTGGACTCAAGGCGCCTTCAGCAACCTGGACATATTTGATCAACGACAACCCGTTCAAGAACGAGCTCGGCTTGCAGCTTATGGGCAATATCGGCGCAGCCGCCGGAGCCGGACTTTTGGGGCCTTTGGTCGCTCTCACCGCCGCTTATCGGCGAATTCGTAAGAAAAAATAGCGCCTGCAGCGTCTATCTTCTCATTTTCCCCAATTCTCTTCGTAAGCCGCCAAGATCGTTGAGAATCGTCACCCCCATTTTTTGCAAAACCGAAAAATAAGCCGCTGCGCCGCGGCCGCCTGCGATAATCACAGTTTTTGCGGGAAGGAGCTGTTGGATTCGAAAGAGTTCATCATCCAGGTACGGATCGTCTTCCGGATAAACGATGCTGAGCAAAATGGCGCGCGCTTGCTTGCGCTCCGCCGCTAATGCGATTTCTTGTGCGGGAAGATTAGCCCCTAAAAAAGTGACGGTCCATCCTTCCGAAGCCGCCGTTACCGCTGCCATTAATGCGCCGATTTCGTGCATCTGCCCGGCCGGCGTGGCAACGATGGCGTTCGGAGCCGACGCCGGCGCGCGATGCGAAAAGCGTACGTTGCCGAGAAAAGTGCGCACCACTCCCGAAACGGCGTGCTCATGTGCAACACGCAGTGCGCCTGCTTGCCATAAATCCCCGATCCGCGTCATTAGCGGCCCAACCACGCCGTCCAGAAGTTCAGGTTGACTTAAAGCGACCGAAGCGCGCATTAAATTCTCTTCGAGCATTTGCGTCTCGAATTGCTCAACCGCCCTGAAGCACTCTTGCAAATGGTAGACGATTTCCTTGTTCTGGTTCAGCTCGCCGGCAGTTGCCGTTTGCGCTCCCGAAACGGGCGCAATCTGCCTCAATGCGTCCAACGACAAGCTTGCAACGCTGCTAATACTGTGGCCGGATTTGGTTGCCATCCCAAGCAATTGTAATTTTTCCAGATCGGCCTGCGAGTAGAGCCGACGATTCGTTTCGGTGCGCTTTGGCAAAACGGCCTTGTAACGTTTTTCCCAAACGCGAATGACGTGCGGTGACAAGCCTGTCTGCGATGAGACGAACTTAATCGGGTAACCTTCATGTTTTAGCATGGTACAAAGATAAAGCCTTGTCTATATTTTGTCAATGATTAATTTCGACAAGATTTTCAGCTACACCGAGTTCTACATGAGCAATAAATACTCACTGATGTTACGCACGCGTTGCTTGGCACATGCAATCAAAACCTGCGTGTAACTTTTGGTTCTCATTAGCTCCGCTCTTCAGAGCGGAGGTTTTTGAAGACGGCCTTCCCTTCTTTTCCGCCGCGCTAGCGCGGCGGAAAAGAAGAAAATGGGCGTTTTATGCGTCACCGGGCTGAAGCCCGGCGCTAATGAGACGAGATTTGCTTCAAGACTCAGGGTGTGCGTTGACGCGCGTAACATTAGATACTCAATCAAAAATGTAAGTAAAAAAACATTGCAACTATCTTTTGTCTAATTTTTTACGAAAAAAATCTTGACAAAAAATAGACGTCTTCATATATTAACAGCCATCGAAGATAATTCACGCCAAAATAACGAAACAAATGTTCAACGAAAAATCACGCACCATAGAAGCTTATTTAAAGGAAATTAGAAAAAAGAGCGCCGTGAGTTCTGAAACCGAAATTTCTTTGAGCCGGAGCTTTAAGGCGGGCGACGAAAAAGCGCTCCAAACCCTCATCGAATCAAATCTACGTTTTGTTTATGTCACCGCTTTGGAGTATGTCGGGCGAGGATTGCCGCTGGCTGATCTCATTAGCGAAGGCAACATGGGGTTGATTAAAGCCGCCAAGCGCTTTGACGAAACGCGAGGCTTCAAATTTATCACCTACGCCGTGTGGTGGATCAGACAAACAATTCGTGAAGCTCTCGAAAATCAAAAAGATACGGTGCGGTTGCCGGCAAATCGCCATCGCAGTCGCAGGCGATACAGCAAGACGCTCGCACAGCTTCAACAAGGGCTTATGCGCGAGCCGTCCCTCGTTGAGGTTTCTGACCATTTAGAAGAGAGCTCTCCCAAGATTTCGACCATCGCGCGGGGCGAAAACACCGCCGTCTATCTGGAAAAGCCGTTGAGCGACGAAAAGCTGCGCTTAATCGATGCTATTGAAAATTGCAGCGCTGATAATCCTGAAGTCAGCCTAATGGAAAATGTAATGAAAAACGACATGAAGCTGGCGCTTGGCAAACTAAAGCCAAGACAGGCTTATGTTTTGCGCAAACTTTTTGGCCTGGAAAACGATGCGCCGATTTCGTTGCGTGAGCTTGGCGCTGAGCTTAATATTTCAGGAGAACGGGTTCGGCAAATCAAAGAGGAAGCGCTAAAAAAACTTCGCTCACGAACGATATCGCAGCAATTGGAGACCTACCTGAATTGATGCAAACATTCGCCAAACCAATCGTCGTCGCAAGCAAATGTCTTGAGTTCGCAGCCTGTCGATTCAACGGACAAACAATCAGTGACGCTTTTGTCAGAAGTCTTCGTGACTATGTGGATTTCATCACAGTTTGTCCTGAAGTGGAAATTGGCCTAGGTGCGCCGAGAGAACCAGTTCGTGTTGTGAGCAAAGCTGATCAAAAAACGCTCTTTCAGCCGGCAACGTGCAAAGATTTCACTTCCAAAATGGAAAATTTTTCACGCGCCTTTCTCGGATCGCTCGATCCGGTCGACGGTTTTATTTTAAAAGGGCGCTCACCTTCTTGCGGCCCC
>CAXHAT010000314.1:0-6533 GCA_964014485.1 uncultured Deferribacteres bacterium | reverse complement strand
CACCAAGAAGCTCGTCGGCAGCGTCAGATGTGTATAAGAGACAGCATCAATCTCAGCGTCGGCGATAAACAAGCCGCGAAAGTCCTTGATCGTCTCATAAAAATTCGCGTTGCGGAGTTCTGAAACAAGCGCGGTCAAGAGTTGATTGAGCCATTTGAGTTCATCCGTCAAATGTTCGAACGGGTTAGAATAGCCGGAAATTTTCCCCGTCTTTTTGAGGGAAGGAGACCGCTTATTTTTCATCGATTCCGGCATAATTGTTTTATTTTTGCTTTCCAAGCTTCTTCAACATTCTCGGGATTTCGTCTAACTTTTTTTTATTAACCTTGAAAATCTCCGAAGTTTGCTTTGACTCTATTCGCTCCAGGAAACCGTTTGTAGTCAAAAAATTCAGCGCAGCCAGTGCCGTCTCCAGACTTTCTTCTAACCTTTGCTGCAAGATCCAATACTTTGCAACGCCTTCGGCGGAATGTTTTACATTTGGGTGCTTTTGAATGTATTTTAGAATGTCGCATATTGCCCGCTGTTCAGCTTCTGTATCTCCAGTTGCCATAATTGTGAAACTGCCCTTATGGTAATCGCCCATGCGTTTTGTGGAGAAGCTCGTAAGCCGCGATAGATTCGGCCAATTTTCACTCCCCAAAGTTCTCAGCAGGTTTTTCAAATATCAGACCAGATTTCCAATACAACAAAAACAATAGTTTAGAGACATTCTATTATTTAGCCGTTATAGAACTCGTAGTCATTTATCCAATCGTTTTAAAGGCTTGTTTTTCTTGAGACGGTGAGTTTCGGTACGCATCTTTTCAACCAGGTGAAGCAGCCAATTGCTAAAAAACAATGAGTTACATCGTAGGAAAAGTTAAACGTTCACGTAGATTTTTTCCTACGCACTGCTGCTTTGAGCCAACGAGAGCGTGAATCCACGCTTTTCCTAAAACCCCTCATTTTTGTTTTGCGGAATCCCCATGAATTCTGAGAATGCTTTTTTGCGCGGTGCAATGCTTCATCTCCGCGCTCAAAAGCCGCTTGCATTCAGAAGCAAAATTGTCTGGAATCAGAATTATTGGACGGACTTTGTTAAATTTTTAAGAGATTGTAGGGGCGGTGCAATTTAACGGTTTACTATGCCGCTTCAGATCACCGATGATAAAAATGAAATTGTGGAGTTTTGCTGAAAATCGAAAAGGTGGTTAAGGGTGAAGTTTACAATGGGGTCAAGCTGATTTTTTACGGCGGTAATCAGCGGCTTTCAAATTGTACTTTTTCATCAGCTTGAAAAAATCAGGAGGGTGAACGCCCGCTTCTCGCGCACATTCGGCTACAACGCCTTGGTTTCTTTTCAAAGTTTCCGACAAGTAGCATTTTTCAAACGCAGACACAACTTTTTTCTTGGCTTCTTTCCACTTTCCGTTTAAGCCAATTGTGATTTTATCGTTATAGGCGTTTTTCTGTTCGACAGGCAGTGAGATCGACTTGATATGACGAGAAGACGCATCTATCAGGCATCGTTTTATGCAATGTTGCAACTCTCGAATATTGCCGGGCCAGTTGTATTTTCTCAACTTTTCAATAACGCATTCCGAAAATTCCACGTTTGTCACTTCGGCCAAGTGAGCGTATTCTTCCAAAAAATGTTTGGCAAGAAGCGGTATATCATCGCCGCGCTCGCGTAACGGCGGAATGCTCAGTTCATAACCGGCGAGTCGATAATAAAGATCTCTGCGAAACTTATCACACCCCATCAATTTTTCCAGACTTTCGTTCGAGGCGGCAACAATCCGAACATCAACTCGACGGAGCATGGTCTCCCCGACTCGACGAAAAACGCCGGTTTCAAGAAAATGGTTGAGCTTGACTTGTGAAGGAAACGGGAGGGAATTGACTTCATCCAAAAATAAAAAACCTTCATCCGCTTCTTCAACAAGGCCCTTTTTGCTCTCCGTCGCTCCTGTAAAAGCTCCGCGAGATTGGCCAAATAAATGGCTTTCAAATAATGTTTCCGGACCGTCCCCGCAATTGTAAATGATAAATGGTTTTTTTCGCCGTTCGCTGAGTTGGTGAAGAATTGCCGCGCAACGACCTTTTCCAGTCCCTGTTTCGCCAGTAATAAGAACCGGCACTGGCTTTTTGGAAATTTTTTTAAGTGAGTCGACTAAATGGATAAATCTCGGGTGCCGTCCTACAAAATCCTTTTGCAGGAATTCCTTGTAAATCGTCGAAAACAATGCTTCCCGGCCCATGGTCCCACCAGAAAATAGATTTGCGATGATACGTAATTCAAGGCCCCTTGCCCCTTTTGAATATTGACAGACGCAACAGCCTGTTTTTCCCAGAGAATTTGAATTTTCTTATATCTTCCTTTCATTTTTCGAAACTCAACAATCGATGCGATCACACCGTCGTCAAAATCAGACATGTCGAAGCTGAAAGAATACAGTACTTTTTCCCGCAGCATGTATTCCAAAAAGCGTCTTACTACCCAGGATCACGTCAAAGAATCAGGCGCTGCTATTTTATTCGGATTCGCTCAGGAGATAATTCCGGGCGATTTTCGTGTACGCTTCAACCTGCTCTCTCTGCCAGCGGCGGCTGTGGCGCATTTCTTTCGCCATGAGTTTTGCAACTTCCGGGGCCGCTTCAACGCTCGCTTGCGCATTGAGCAGCAAAGCACGCATTCGGCGCGCCAAAACGTCTTCCACCGTCCGCGCCATTTCTTCTTGAACAGCCCAAATAACTTGCGCCTTAAAGTACGGCAAATCCTGGTGCAGCATTTCGCCCAGCGTCGGCTTTTCTTCGATCATTTTTTTGAGATAGATCGCATCCGAGCCGTAAACATGCAGCGGATCGTTGTAGTCGACATTTTTCAGCCATCCGTGAATGCGCAGGTTTTTAGTGATCGATACTTTTTCAACCAGCCCGGCCACCAGCGCCGCCTGATTCACAGTATCTTCCCCCATTTTGCGATAAGTCGTCCATTTTCCGCCAGTAATTGTGACCAGCCCGGAAGGTGAAACTGTGAGAAAATGATCGCGGGAAATGGCCGCCGTGTCCATAGTTCCACCCGACTGGACAAGAGGCCGCAGCCCGGCAAATACGCTCAAAACGTCAGCGCGAGTCGGATCTTTGGTTAAATATTGTGCGGCATGTTTAAGAATAAAGGCGATTTCTTCTTCGAGCGGCTGCGGCTCAAGCGACGCATTGGCTACCGGCGTATCAGTTGTGCCCACCACCACTCGCTCATGCCAGGGCACGGCGAATAACACACGCCCGTCGTCCGTTTGCGGTACCATGATCGCCGTGTCTCCGGGAAGAAACGATTTGTCCAGAATAAGATGCACGCCCTGACTTGGCGAGATAAGATTGGCGGCTTCAGGGTCGTCAAGTTTCAAAATCTGATCTGTAAAAACGCCGGTTGCGTTAACGACCACTCTGCCATTGATTTCATACGTCTCTCCGGTTTCAGCGTCTTCGACAACAACGCCAGCCGTCATGCCGCCGGACTTTAGCAACGCGGTCACTTTCAAATAATTGATTGCTTCACCATGCAAGTCCGCTAAAGTCTGCACTAAATTGATCGCCAGGCGAGCGTCGTCAAACTGACCGTCGTGATAAATCACGCCACCGTGCAAACCTTCGGGCTCTAGCGTGGGGATGTGTTTCAATGTCTCTGATTTCGAGAGCATTTTCGACGGCCCCAGGCCAAGCTTGCCGGCCAATAGATCGTAGACTTTCAAACCAACGCCGTAAAACGGCCCGTCCCACCACTCGTAATTTGGCACGATAAACGCTTGATTTCGAACGAGATGAGGCGCGTTCTGCATCAAAAGGCCTCTTTCATGCAGGGCTTCCAGCACGAGAGAAATGTTGCCTTGCTTCAAATATCGTACGCCGCCATGCACTAATTTTGTGCTGCGGCTGGATGTGCCTTTGGCAAAATCATGCTGCTCCACGAGCAACGTTTTGTAACCGCGCGAAGCGGCCTCGACCGCCACGCCCAATCCGGTTGCGCCGCCGCCGATTACCAAAATATCCCAAAATTCAGGATTGCTCTCGAGCGATTGTAATATTTTTTCCCGACCCATCACGACTACTCCTTCGCGAAACAAATTTCTAATTGCCTTAAGGCGCGTCCGGTCGCTTATGACGCGGTTCATAAACGCCGAGCTTGCCGCCGCCGGGCAGCGTGATTTGCACAAGCTTCCCCCAGCCTTCATCGCTGATCGATGAGCATTCGATTTGTTGTTCAGTCATTTGCGCAACGAACGCTTCTATCCCGGCGCACATCAGATAAAAAGCATGTTTGCCGTTCTTCTCAGCCGGATGCATGGCAACTTCTGACGGCGGCAAGCCGAAAATTAGCCAGCCATCGCCGACATCCACGTTTGGTAACTTCAAAACGTCGCGGAAAAACCGCCGATCCGCTTCAGGGTCGACACTGTAGATGACGACATGTCCGCCGTTAATCATTTTTCACCTCATCTTTTAATATAACCCAAATATTCTTTTTGCAACTCCAGCATAAAATCCAACATCTTCTCTGCCGACCGCACTTTGTCGACAATTGGATCGGCGAGCAACGCTTGCAGGGCGACGTCACGAGAACCGGTCAAAACGGTTTCGGCGGTCAGGTAATGAATCGCGACCTGATTTTGCAAAAGCCCGGCGAAACCGGCGGGCATAATATCCCCGATAGCAATGCCGTTCGCGCCGTTTTTGTCAATGATCGCCGGGACTTCGACGGTGATGAACTCCGGCAGCGCCGGGATAAAGCCTTTGTTGGGAATGTTGACCGCGCCTTCTTCAAAGCCCAAATCATCGAGTATGCCTTCCATGATCGGCACAACCCGCTCGCTGCACGTCATTTCAAGCCGCGGTTTGGAAGTTAGAACCAACTCTTTGTACGAAATGTAAAAATCAAGAATGCCTTCGTGGTCGACGACGTCCCACGCCCAGCAGGGATATTCGCCGAGATGGCTGTCGGTCGTAATCGGCAGCAGCGAATAATTTTCCAGCATCATTTTGAACAAGCCGCGCTCGTGCCAGGGCGACGTGTAAACATATGATCTTCCAGAAGTGCCTTCTCGTTCATGCGGCGCAAAAAGCGCATGTTCGTGGGTAGCAAAATAGTCCGGCGCTTTTTCAAGAATATCCGGGTAAGCGTCTTTGCCGCTGTCTTTGTACGTCGCTTTCAGAAGCGCGCTGTAGTGGTTTAGGCCGCCGGCGCGAACTTCCAGGTTTTCAAACGGCGTATCGAGAATCGTAGGCAGGTGTTTTTCCAACGAAGCAATTTCGTGGCACAAGCCAATGAAATTCAAATCCGGAAATTTACGATTGACCGTCGTGCAAATGCGGCTCATCGGGTTGCTGTAATTGAAAACAACCGCTTCCGGGCAAATGCGGGTCACGTCTTCGCAAATTTCCAGAATCGGCGGGGTGATTCGCAGCGCATGGAAAAAGCCGCCCGGGCCGCCATTTTCGCCGTAAACTTGCCGCACGCCAAACTGCTGCGGAATGCGCCAATCTTGCTCCCAAAGATCAAATCTGTTGCCGACTTCGATGGAAATAATGCAGAAATCCGCGCCTTGCAAAGCATCTTCGCGAGAAGCTGTCGCCGATACGGAAAAAGGCAGGTCATGCTGTGCAACGAAATCCCGAGCTGTTTTAAGAACTGCGTCGAGCGTGATCGGATTAATGTCATGCAAAACAACTTCAGCGCGGCGTTGGCGCAGCGGCGCGCTTTGAAAAATATCGCCCAATGTGTCGTAACCAAATTGTGCGCTGCCCGCGCCGATGAGTACAATTCTGGTTGTTTGGCTGCTCATTTCTTTCTCCAATTCTTCACTACGGTTTTATCGCCTTTAAACCTGCCACTTCGCAATATCCTTGAACATTTTTCAAAGGCAGTTTTCCCCGAACAAACACCCCGTTGCCGCGGCCAATCTCTTGGCCCTCGGCGTTATATAAAATTGATTCCGCGATAAACTGCGATTTATTACGATTGACCACCCGCCCCATGGATCGAAGCATTCCTTCAGAAACAGGGCGAGTCAAGTAGGTCGTAAATGCGGTGGTGAGAACAAAAACTTCCGTTTCAAGCGAGTTCGCGGCAAAAAACGCAGCATCGTCCAACATTTTGAAATAGACCGCCCCATGCACAGCGCCTGCAGCGTGGTGATAATTTTCGGATAATTCAATTTCAATCGTTGCTTCTTCCTCGCGCACGGTCATTTTCGGTTGAAAAATATCATTGATCGGCGCGGAGGCGTACATGCCTTCCAATCGTCGAAAATGTTCTTCTTTCGTCATGTCTCTCAGCTTCTCTTGGGCTTTCTAAGCATTAAAATTGCAGAGATGCGCTTTGCCGGATTAATGAGAATTAGGCTCGAATGCGAAGGATTTTTGACGAGGCGTTTCATAAGAAAAACGTGCTGGCGGTTTCGCTTCTTAACTGATGTTACGCGCCAGTTCTATGAGGCAACAACCGATCATTAATGTCGTCCCTGAGGAAGCGCATTACCGTCAACCTAATT
>CAXHAT010000313.1:0-6569 GCA_964014485.1 uncultured Deferribacteres bacterium | reverse complement strand
ACTCCCGCTCGCGTAATCAATTGAATTTATTCGACTTATAGCGGGACACTAGTGTAATAAAATAACAACTTAAAACTCTAACTGAAAGGTTCACCCATGCGTCGCATTTTCATAGCAACATTTATTGCATTTTCCGCCTGCTCCGCATTGGTTTTTGCACGCCAGGACGCCGTAAACCAGAGCAACGGCAAGCACCTGGCCGATTCTCGATTCGAGTACGCCAACCAGGCCAATCTCCTGCAATCGGCTGTACTGCCCGAATCCGACACTCAGTTGCTCACGGACGCCGCTGAGTGGTTAATGACGCAGCAGAACAATGACGGGGCCTATCCTTGGACAGTGGGCGAATCGAATATTACGACGGAAGCGCAAGGTGCAATCGCGCGCGGAATGATCCTCGCCTACGACGTGATTGGCGACAGTCGCTATCTCGACTCCGCGATCGAAACCGGCGATTTTTTGGTAACCAGCTATCCGCGTTCGTTTTCCGACGGCGACCCTGATATTTTCATGATGGACGTTTTGTTTCTGGAAGAACTCACATTCGTCACCGGCGACGCGCAATATACCAACTTTATCGAAACCAATTTTTGGACCAAGCTTGGCTCAAGCACTTACGGAGAAAACAACGACCTCGACGCGACAACGTTTGCGGAGGACGTTCCGGAATTTGCGCAATTCGCCCATTGGAAGGCGCTTGAACCGTGGTACAGAACGCATCCTGCACTCACGGCGCACTTCACTGAAAAAACCGCGATGCGCGACGTTTTCATGGCAAGCGTTCTGGACAAGTTGGAAGAAACGCAATCCGACGACATCGACGGCGATTTGTCAGGGGTCGCCGGAGCGATTTGGGCATCTTCGATTACGGGAATTGATCTTGATCCGCAAACCGGACGCTGGGCTTCTTCGAATTCAACGCAAGATTTGGTCAACGTTTTACTAAGCTATCAACGCAGCGGCGGCGATTGGCCTTATGACACTGGTTGGAGAGCCGCTTTGCACGTAGGCGATGTGAGCGTCACAACCTGGGCGTGCATCGCTCTCAAGGCTTTTGACGCAGCAACTTACAGCACGGAAATCGGGGACGGTCTCGACTTTATTCGCAGTTTGCAGCAATCAAACGGGCAGATTTTGACCAATCCAGGTTATCCGGTCGACGCCACCGCCGGGATAGAAGTTCATGCCGAAGCAATGATTTCCATCGGCTCGGACGACGGGCTGGTACTCACGCAGGAAAGCAATGCACGCGTTGCATTGAAAGTTTTGCTGGAAGGCCCAACGGACGCGGTGTTAGGTGAAATGTCAACCGCGATTAATGGGCAAATTGACTTGACTTCGCCATACGCCGAAGACGCGCGCACTGTCTCATCGATTCCCTCAGACGTCGTTGATTGGGTTTTGGTGCAGTTGCGCGAGACTTCGTCAGGGGCGGCGGTTGCTTCAAAGAGTGCGTTTTTGCATCGCGACGGGCGCATTGTCGCTGACGACGGCGCGACGAATGAGATTGTCTTGGATACGGCGGCGGGAGACTATTTTGTTGTCGTCAAACATCGCAATCATCTCGCGATTATGAGCACAAATCTGCTGACTTTGGCGGACGATCAATCGACGCTCTACGATTTCACAAGTTCGCAAGCGCAAGCGTTTGGCGGCAACCCGATGAATGAAATTTCAACCGGCGTTTTTGCGATGATTTCAGGAGACGGAAACAGTGACGGACAAGTTGACGGCGCCGACCACACGGCAGTTTGGCGAGCGCAAAACGGAACCCCCTGGAGCTACGCCAAGCCCGGAGATTTTAATCTCGACGGCGGTATTGACGCGCTCGACCTGAACCAAAAATGGCGCATCAACAACGGACGCGCCACCCAAGTGCCGTAAAAAGCGGCTTGATATTTTTACAGGCTCTTCAACTCCTTAACCAAATCAGTAACCGCCTTTTTTGCATCGGCGAAAAGCATCATCGTCTTGTCGTCATAGAATAGCTCATTATCCTCGCCGGCAAACCCCGGAGAGAGACTCCGCTTGATAATCAGCACGGAGCGCGCCTGATCTACGTTGAGAATCGGCATGCCGTAGAGCGGACTCTCTTTTTTATAGCGCGCCGCTGGATTGATGACGTCATTCGCCCCAACGACAATCGCAATATCTGTATTCTGAAAATCTTCGTTAATGTCGTCCATTTCCATCAGTTGATCATAGGGCACGTTTGCTTCCGCCAGAAGCACATTCATGTGCCCCGGCATTCTTCCGGCGACCGGGTGAATGGCGTAGGATACTTTCACGCCGCGTTCTTGCAGCATGTCCGCTAATTCCTGCAAAATATGCTGCGCCTGGGCAACCGCCAAACCGTAGCCTGGAACAATGATCATCGATTGCGCGCTGTCCAAAACCATCGCCGCGTCTTCAGCGGTGTACTGCGTTACGCTCTTGCGTTCACCGCTGCCGCCGCTTGATGCGCCGCCGCCGTCATCTGTGCCGACAGCCGCAAAAAGCACATTGGCCAGACTGCGATTCATCGCCTTGCACATAATCTGCGTCAGAATCAATCCCGACGCGCCAACCAAAGCGCCGCTGATGATGAGTACATTATTCGAAAGCACAAAGCCAGTCGCCGCCGCCGCCAACCCCGAGTAAGAGTTGAGCAATGAAATGACCACCGGCATGTCTGCGCCGCCAATCGGAATGACAGACGTAATCCCCAAAATGACGGCGACTCCAACGATCACCAACATCAACATGC
Source organism: uncultured Deferribacteres bacterium (assembly GCA_964014485.1). Taxonomy (GTDB): domain Bacteria; phylum Zhuqueibacterota; class Zhuqueibacteria; order Zhuqueibacterales; family Geothermadaptataceae; genus CAXHAT01. Next base: position 3,823 of record CAXHAT010000313.1, on the reverse strand, counting down.
TCAATGACGGGTTCATCACCAACATAACGGCGAGAACCGCAACGGCGAGAAGGCACAAACCGTTGAAATACTGCTGTCCGGCAAACGTTATTGGCGCGCCCCGCATAATACCCTGCAATTTTGCAAAAGCAATTGTACTACCGGAAAGCGTCACCGTCCCGATCAGAATACTGAGCACAATCGTGATGAGAACATCATTTGAATGCGCGGCGGGCGTAATAAATTCCGCATAAGCGACAAACGCTGAAGCCGCGCCGCCAAAACCGTTAAAGAGCGCCACCATTTGCGGCATGTCCGTCATTTCAACTTTCTTTGCCGCAACCGCGCCAATGCCGCCGCCAATAATAACGCCGACGATAATGTAAGTGAAGTCCAGACCGCTTTCGAGCAGCGTTACGACAATTGCGATTAACATCGCAAACATGGCTAGTTGATTGCCGCGCCGGGCGGTTTTTGGGGAGCCTAATTTTTTCAACCCCATGATGAAAAATATTGCTGAAAGCAGGTAAGCGAGATTGGTAAAAGTCGCCATCCATTTATCTCCGGTTAAAACGAGTGCTTATTTCTTATCTCTCTTAAACATCTCCAGCATCCGGTCGGTGACCATAAAACCGCCAACGACATTAATCGTCGCACAGATGACGGCCAAAGTCCCCAAAACTATCCCAAGCGTGCTCTGACCTGCTTTCAAGCTCAAAATCGCGCCGACAATCGTAATGCCTGAAATCGCATTGGAGCCGGACATCAACGGCGTATGCAGCAGCGGCGGCACTTTGGTGATCACTTCAAATCCAACAAACACAGCGAGAACGAAAACGTAAATCGATACGAGAATAACGCCTTCCATTAGCCTTGCCCTCCTTCTCTTCTCTCTTTTATGAATGCGTTCACGAGTTCGCCTGCGTTCGTGATGCAAGCGCCTTTGGTAATTTCATCCTCAAAATCCAGTTGCTTGTCTTCGGCCTGGTAAAGGTGATTCAGCAGATTCGTGATGTTTTTTGAATACATCTGGCTCGCGTGTACAGGAAGCAGCGCCGGCAAGTTGACCAAGCCGTGAATGCGCACGCCGTTCTCTTCAACGACTTTTTCCGCTTCAGTAAAATCGCAGTTGCCGCCCTGCTCCGCCGCCAAATCCATGATAATTGAGCCCGGTTTCATCATGCCGACCATTTCTTTGGTAATCAGAATCGGCGCCTTTTTGCCAAAAATCTGAGCCGTGGTCACAACAATATCGACTTTTGGCAATCGCGCGGCGATGGCTTCCTGTTCCTTGCGCAGGAATTCGTCGGCCAGCTCTTTGGCATAACCGCCTTCCGTCTCCGCATCTTCGGGCATTTCCATTTCAACGAATTGCGCGCCAAGACTCATGACTTGCTCTTTTACGGCGATTCTTGGATCGAACGCTTCCACTTTTGCCCCAAGACGCTTGGCCGTAGCAATGGCCTGCAATCCCGCGACGCCTGCGCCGAGAATAAGCACCGTCGCCGGCGGAATCGTCCCGGCGGCCGTCATCAGCAATGGGAAAAATTTGTTAAATTCGGCGGCGGCGAGCAAAACCGCTTTGTACCCGGCGACGGTTGCCATCGAGCTTAGTGCGTCCATGCTCTGCGCCCGCGTAATCCGCGGGACAAATTCCATTGAAAAGCTGGTCGCTTTTTTTGCCAGAAGCGCATCAACGGTTTTCGCATTGCTCAGCGGCGACATAAATCCAACGCACGTTTTCCCTTCGCCAACCAACGCCGTCTCATTGTCAGACATCGGTTGGACTTTGGCCACAATGTCTGCGTCGGCAAACAACTTTTTGGCGCTATCAGCGATTTCAGCCCCGGCGTTTTTGTATTCATCATCTGAAAAATGTGAGCCTGCACCGGCGCCGGATTCAACCAAGACTTCAAAACCGGATTTTTCCAGCGCCCCAACCATCGCCGGAACAAGCGCGACGCGAGTTTCGCCCGGAGCCGTTTCTCGGGGAATGCCTACTTTCAATACACACCTCCAACGAATTAATCTTGTTAATACAACCGCCCTACGAAATCGATATTATTAGCACATCTTATCAAAAGATAATGTAAGATAAAGTCTCCGCCCCACTGAGTCAAAAAAAGAATAACCAAGATTTTAGATAAGGCAGAAGGCGCTTATTTAGCTTGTCATATTGTAAATATCCTACGCGCAAAACAAGACTTCGCTCGTTTTGCATGGATTGATGGAATTTTGGATTGTTGGAGTTTTGGTTTCCATCAATCCATCAATCCATCAATCCATCAATCCATCAATCCATCAATCCATCAATCCGGAATTTCGCTAAAAGTTGGCGGTAATTTTCTGCAGGCGCCTTAACAGAAAACAAATTGAGATGAATAGCTGCAGACAGGGTGCGGCGTGTGTCGGAAATCTTGCAAGGGAGGTTGTCCCGGCATATATTCTCGCAAATTTTTGCAGCAACTGTTCATCTTGCCGCTTCCTGTAAATGTCAGGCAATTCGAGGCCTGCTTTGTTTGAGCCGTGTTATTCCGAGCGCGGAGTTTTTCGAAAACTTTGAAAGCGCCGTCTCACAGAACGTTTTTCTGGAGTCTGCGTCTGCTTTCCGAAAGAGCGATGATCCTCAGCGTTGTCGGTTTTGCTGAGATTCCTCATTCTCTTGGAAAGAGCAAACAGTCACGTATAAAAAATCAACCCAACGCCGGAAATCATGATTTTTATCACCACGCAATCAGCCGTAAAAGCAGGGTTCATACTCGTTTTATCACTTGTTTTTTGCACCGCTTGCATACAACCGCAAAACGAACCGGCCATCACGATTCCTGAAGCTGATCTCATCCCCGAAGGGATTGCCCACGACCCTGCAACCGGGACGTTTTATGTGAGCAGCACTTATAAACGAAAAATCGTCAGCGTCAATTCTTCCGGAGAAACAGAGAATTTCATCGAACCGGCGCAGGATGGAATCTGGGGCGTGGTAGGAATGCGCGTCGACGCCGAGCGGAGACTTCTCTGGGCGGCAAGCAGTCATACAGGCGACGGCATGCCCATGACGGACATGAATCCAGCGGAGAGAGGCAGTTCGGGGGTTTTCAAGTATAACCTTGACACAGGAAAGCTTATCAAAAAATATTTATTGAGTCCCGATTCCGGTGGGCATTTTCTGAACGATCTCGACGTGAACCAGCAAGGCGACGTATTTGTGACGGACAGCCGAACCGATGCGATTTACACCATCTCGTATCAGCGAGATTCTCTTGAAATGTTCATACAACTGGAAAAATCACCGAACGGCATAACGCTTTCCGATGATGAGCGCTACTTGTTCGTCGCGCTGCGCGGAGACGTCGGCAGAGTAACGGTTGAGAGCATGGACTTTGCATGGCTCGCAAAGCCGGACGATCTCAATGTTGGCGCGGACGGATTGTATTTCTATCAAAACGCCTTGATTGCGGTTGAGCCGTACGATACGCTGGGCGCAGTCAATCGGTACAACCTCAACGACGACTTGAGCGCAATCGATGATCATAAAATCATCATCAAAGATCATCCGTCGCATAACCAGCCGACGACCGGCGTGGTTGTCGAAAACCAATTCTATTACCTCGCTAACAGCCAGTTGCAGGCTTTTCGGCGTTTGTATGCAGAGCACGGCGTCGATTTTCCGAGCGGCCAATTGCAGAATGTTGTCGTGTTAAAAGCCGCATTGGATTAGCAAGGGAATTCCGGTTTCCGTTAAAAACGAAATCTAATTTTCCGTAAACTTAACTTTAACCGACATTCCGCATACAAGAATTGGAGATGGAAATAATTTCTTCATCTCATTAGCGCCGTCCTTCAG
>CAXHAT010000312.1:0-6588 GCA_964014485.1 uncultured Deferribacteres bacterium | reverse complement strand
CAGTCAATCGCGCACCGCCCCTGGATTCCCGCCTGCGCGGGAATGACTTTAACGATAGTTTCTACGGCGTCACAGCTGTCGTGTAACATCAGTTTGTAACTATTGTGCCTTCGAATTTGGAGAACAAAGCTTTAGCTTTGGAAGAGCGTCGGCTCAAAAAGCAAAACTAAAGTTTTGCACTCCGAGTTCTTATAAAACTGAACAGCTACAGTAATTTAATCCGAAATCTTGAATCAACAAGGCCTGAAAATCGAAGCGCTTCCGCCGATTGGCTAATCGCTTCGAAATCGGCTCTGCCGCTTGGTCGAAGCGCTCACTCTAACGTGATTAGTTGGTTGCTTTTACGGAGTGATTTTATTAAAGAGATGCGCCGCAAACAGACAATATTTCTCAAATGAATACAAAATAGGAGTGAATCGGAATGAAAGGAACAGACGTCGTTTTTCTTTCCGGAAAACGCACGCCTTTTGGTACGTTCGGCGGATCGCTGAAAGGCGTTTCCGCGATAGATTTGGGCGTAACCGCTGCAAAAGGCGCGATTCAAGATTCAGGCGTTTCCAGCGATAAAATCGATCACGTGATTTTTGGCAACGTGATGCAAACCTCAAAAGACGCGATTTATATGGCGCGTCACGTTGGCCTGAAGGCGGGCTGCAAAACGGAAACGCCCGCAGTGACGGTGAATCGCTTGTGCGGCTCCGGATTTGAAGCCATTGTGCAAGCAGCCAGAATGTTAATGCTCGGCGAGGCGGAATTTGTTCTCGCGGGCGGAACGGAAAGCATGAGTCAAGCGCCGCACGTCATTCGCGATGCGCGTTGGGGTTTACGATTGAACATGGGCGAATTGGAAGATTCGCTTTGGTCGAGCTTGACGGACACCAACTGCGGCTTTTCGATGGCGCAGACAGCGGAGAATCTGGCTGACAAGTACGAAATCTCGCGTGAGGCCGTGGACGAGTACGCGCATCGTAGTCAGGTGCTTGCGAAAGAAGGCTGGGATTGCGGCAGATTGGCGGAGGAAGTCGTTCCTGTCGAATTGAAGTCGCGCAAAGGCGTGAAAATGTTTGAACAAGACGAACACCTGCGCCCGGAAACGACCGTTGAAGCGCTCTCGAAATTAAAACCCTATTTCAAAGCGGACGGAACGATTACGGCGGGCAACGCTTCCGGCATCGTTGACGGCGCAGCGGCGATGGTGATGACCACGGCGGCTCACGCCGAGAAAATCGGTGCTAAACCGATTGGCCGCCTCGTGAATTGGGGCTTTGCCGGCGTTGATCCGGCGATCATGGGCATTGGGCCTGCGCCCGCCAGCCGTAACGCCTTGCAGCGCGCAGAAATGCAGCTTGATCAAATGGAAGTGGTCGAAGTCAATGAAGCTTTCGCGCCGCAATATTTGGCGGTGGAAAAAGAGCTTGGCTTAAATCGCGAAATCACCAACGTCAACGGCGGCGCCATTGCCATCGGCCATCCTTTGGCCGCTAGCGGCACGCGTTTGACCTTGACGGTTTTACATGAACTGCGTCGGAGAAATCAAAAGCTCGGTCTGGCCAGCGCTTGCATCGGCGGCGGTCAAGGCGCGGCGGTTATTGTTGAAGCAATGTAGAAATACTGGAGGCATGGAATGTTGGATGAGTGGATTTTTGGAACCGTTGCGCGTCCGTCGCGAGATCATTTTTCCATTACTCCAATATTCCATCATTCCAACACTCCATAATTCAAAAACCTTGGGAGAAAGTGAGAAATGGCAATAGAGACGGTTGGGGTGGTTGGCTGTGGCCTCATGGGGCGGGGGATTGCGCAAATTTCAGCGCAGGCCGGATTGAAAACGATTGTACGCGAAATTAACGATGAATTTTTGCAAAAAGGGCTCGGCGCGATTGACAAGTTTTTGGCCAAAGGCGTTGAGCGCGGCAAAATGACCGAAGAAGCCAAAGCGACGACGCTGGCGAATTTGCAAGGTACGACAAATCTCGACGATCTGGCGGCTTGTGATATTATCATCGAAGCGGCGGTTGAAAATATCGAGATCAAAAAAGAGCTTTTCGGTGAGTTGGATAAAAAGTGCCCGGCGCATACGATTTTTGCCTCGAACACCTCGTCGCTGACGGTCACCGAAATGGCGGCTGCCACCAACCGCCCGGATCGTTTTGTCGGCCTGCATTTTTTCAATCCCGTGCCGCTGATGAAGTTGGTCGAAGTCGTGCGCACCATTGCCACGAGCCAGGAAGCTTTTGACGCAGCCTTTGAATTTGGCCGAAAAATCGGCAAAGAGCCGATTGCCTGTAAAGACAATTCCGGCTTTGTCGTCAATCTGCTGCTGGTGCCGTACCTGCTCGACGCGATTCGCGCCGTCGAGAATGGCGTTGCCAGCGTGGAAGACATTGACAAAGGCATGCAGCTCGGTTGCGGTTATCCGATGGGACCGCTCACCCTGCTCGATTTCGTCGGTCTCGACACCACCTACTACATCGCCAACATCATGTTCGATGAGTACCGTGAATCAAAATACGCCCCGCCGCCGCTCCTGCGAAAAATGGTGCTGGCGGGCTATCACGGCCGCAAGTCCGGTAAAGGTTTTTACGATTATTCTACAAATCCACCGACTGTCAGTGACTTGGGGCTTTAGTTGTCTGAACTTTAGTTAGAGCGGCGGATAAAGCATTGTTCCACGAGGGAATGCAACCAATTATGAACTTCATAAAAGGCTACGAACAGTTATAGGATTGAAGTCATGACAGAGCAAAGTTCGCGCTATTCTTTGGCGCAGCTTCGTATTCATACCGATTCGATTGTGATGGCAAATCGAGAACAAAATGAAGCACACTATCGTGCATTTGATAAGGCTGTGCAAGCCTTTGATCGTCGACTATCTGAACTGGAACGAGAATCTGTTTCCGCTCAACGAAATGTCTTAATGCTTTTGGCGACACGACTTTTCAACCATATGTACTCGACTTTGTTACTCTCAGAGGCTGGCTTGATCCATGACGCGGTCGGTTGTGAACGCTCTCTTTGGGAGACTCTCGCTGCTTATTTTTTGGTGAGTGTGGACTCGTCTGCTGCTGATGACTACCTGAAAAATAAATTCCCGCGACCGAAAGATGTGAGAGCACGCTTGCAACAATTAGGGTATCCCGAGCTGGCCAAGGACATTCGAAACATGTTCTCACCAACTTCAAATATCCTTCATATCAGCAGACGTGCTGAAAGATGGCACCTTTCGTGGTCTGATCAGAGCTCAGCAAAGCTTATCGTTGGAGGAAGTCATGCTGTTCAAGATCACCAACACATATTAGGCGTCTTTCTTGCTCCATTCATTGAATGGTTTGCTACATTCCATCGTGAAACTGAGGAAGGTGCTAAAGGCAAGGAAGAAAGTTCGTCATGAATTACATACTAATTCAGAGGCTCTAACTTAGGCTGCTGCGGATTTGGCTCCGCGCGGTGGTTTTGCAACGGCTGGTGCTTCGGCGAAGTTTTGTGGTATTACTGAAGGCTGTGCATCAAATCCGCCAAACCGCAGAGCCCGTCGTTATCCGGTCGGCGTTGAACCGATAACCAATTTTTTCAATAACTGACTGAACACTGAATTGCCATGAAACAGCCGCCTCCCGGCACAGCCGAACACATTGCAAAAATGACCTTCGCGTCAATCTATCCTCTCCTCGCGGCTAAAGTTGAAAAGAAAGGCAGAACCAAAAAAGAGCTGCACAAAGTCATCAAGTGGCTTACAGGCTGCGATGAAAAAAAATTAAAATCCCTGATCGATGACGAAGTCACCTTTGAGACCTTTTTCAAGAAATGCAAGCTGAATCCGAATGCGCACTTAGGTTCAAACTAAAACATTAGACTTCTAATTTTTTTGAAAAGGAAAAAGATTGTCACAAGAGATTAATCTATTATTCTTAAATAAATTGCGGCTCGTTGGTATTATTGAAGGGATTTCCACATTAGTTTTATTTGGTGTTGCCATGCCTTTAAAATATATGGCGCAAATGCCATTCGCAGTAACAATTGCTGGCTCTATCCACGGTCTTTTATTTACCATTTTGGTTCTTTTGTTTTTTCTGGCAGTTAAAAAGGTTCCATTAGAACAAAGATTAGCCTTTCAGGGAATTGTTGCTGCAGTTTTTCCTTTTGGCCCATTTATTATTGAAAAACGTTTAAAACAACTGGCTGAAAAAGTATGAGTGATTCCAAGGAGAAGAGCAAAAAGGTCATCCAACATGTCCTGCAAAACGTGTTGTGTGCTCCTGATGAGCTCTACAAGCTGCTTAACACTCACGTCAACTGGATCCCGAAAAGCTGGGCGCGCATTTCGTTTTTGGGAGCCTTGGTGAACTTTCACGGTCTATTCTGAGCTTAGCACTTCGAGTATTTCGAGGCCCAGTTACGTCCACCGTTATGTGATTAAGGATAAACAAGGTTGGCGCTTTGAATACTCGAAACATGGTCTCTCCGTTTTGAGTGTTCGCGAACATGAGGAAATTGACATGCGGCAGATTATTGGTGTGGTTGCAGTCTTGCTTTTATTGCCGGCCGTAACAAGCGCTCAAGAGCACCAAACCGCACGATTTGATTCTTTAATAAGCGTCAGCGTCCTTCTCTCTGAGCAAGCGTTGTTTGGTGCCAATTTTAGGGACGCCGAAAAACACGTTGATATTTCTCATTTCGAGGAATTTAATGCATTTCAAATATCCCACGAACTCAAGCTCACGATACAAAATCTTAGAATTCAATCCTTCAAAAGCATCCTGCTCAGACGGGATAATGATTGGGATGAGGGACTACAGAAGTTGCTTGAATTAAGATCTGTTGCGACAAAGATGGATGACAAATCCACTTTGGGCGATTACTTTGACGCCCTGTCATCCGCCTATCGAGCGACGGGCAGGAGTGATTCCGCATTCTATTTTGAAAACAGAGCGCTTCAACTCTATGAGGAGGCGGGAAACGCAAAGAAAGTAGCTCAAGTGCGAGGGAGACAAATCTCAAGACGGCATAATAACTTTCAGGCCGCAGATAATTCTGAAGAGGTCATAAAGCTCATTCCTGAATACCAAAAGGAGATCGAGTTTGCCAGAGGTTGCGGCAATAAATATGTGTTGGCCTACAATACTCGACACTTAGCCCAAATACATCGCCAGCAAACGCACAATTACCAGGAAGCATTGCGACTTTTTCAAATTTCTCTCGAGTTGAGGGAAGAGATTGGATTTCGAATTTTCCTTCCGGCGTCGTACTCTTCCGTTGGTGATGTGTGCATTAAGCTGGGCCAAAATAAAAAAGCGGCAGATATGTATCTTCGAGCAATAGCGCTGGCAGATGAAATAGGCTTCGCGAGGTATCAATTTGACCCGAGAATCAAATTGGGAGACCTTTATAGAGATGAAAGCAATTTTTCTGAAGCCAGAAGACACTACGTCGAAGCGTTGAAAGCTGCTTCGAAGAATAATCATCAAGAGGAAATTGATGCAGCGTTAGAGAAGTTAGAACACTTGGCTAATCGATAACTGGTTGGCTAAGATTCAGTGCTTGCTCTTTCAGCAGGTGAAGCGAATCATTCAGAACATAGGACGCTCTGAAAAATGAGTAAAAATTCCGAATTCAAAATTGCTCTGGCGCAGTTTTCCGTTCCCGCTGAACTGGATGCGGCGCTGGAAAAAGGCGCTCGGTTTGCAGGAGAAGCGGCGCAGACGGACGCGCATTTCATTGGCTTTACCGAGCTGGCTTTCCGTCCATTCTTCCCGCAATTTCGAGCGGATCGCCGTTACTTCGACTGGGCTGAAGACTTGTCGGGAAAAACAGTCAAGTTTTGGGCTTCAACGGCGGAAAAGCTGGGGATTGATTGCGCGATCAATTTTTTTGAACGTGCGGGACGCGGCAGACATCACGATACAACAGTCATTTGTTGCGCTGACGGCGAGCTGCACGGGCCGGTTCGCATGATGCACGCCGCCGAAGAGCCGGGTTACAACGAAAAGTACTACTATTGGCAAGGCGATACGCCGCCGGAAGTTTTTGATCTCGAACATGCAAAGGTCGGTGTGGCGATTTGTTATGACCGCCATTTCCCAGAGTACATGCGCAGTCTCGTTCTGCAGGGCGCTGAAGTGATTTTTGCGCCGTTCGCAGGATTAAAGGACGACCCGTTGAATATGTACGAGATTGAAATGCAGGGATTCGCTTTCCAGCATCAAGTTTTCATCGCTTGCGTCAATCGCGCCGGCGATGAGCAAAAATCGAGCTTTGCGGGCGGTAGTTTCATCGTCGCGCCGGACGGCTCCGTCGTCGCGCGGGCCGGAAGTGACGACGAACTGCTCGTCGCCAATCTCAATTTGAACAAAATAGAAGAACTGCGTATTCAACGCCCCTTCCTGCGAGACCGCCGCCCGCGCTTTTATCGCGAGTTTTTCAATAACTAAATTGCGGCTCGTTACCAAACTGGAGTTTGGTAACGTCATTTGTTCGAGAAGTTCTACTTCTCGCGGATAAGCCAAAGTAAAATTTGGGATAGATCAGCTAAACAAAGGCAAGCTAAAGCTTGAACTACAAACGACAGTGCTTTTTTTACGCTCAGAGCAG
>CAXHAT010000311.1:0-6658 GCA_964014485.1 uncultured Deferribacteres bacterium | reverse complement strand
GACCTACCCCAAGAAGCTCGTCGGCAGCGTCAGATGTGTATAAGAGACAGGTTACTGGATTCCCGCCTGCGCGGGAATGACGAAAACTGGTGTTATTCATTTTTCGATGAAGCTCAGATCGATAGCAACTAACTTTAAAATTCGAATAAACACACCTTCGACAAAGCACCACAAGACGAGGATTTTTCGATGAGGATTTCAGTATTTGGGTTGGGATATGTCGGCTGCGTTTCAGGCGCGTGTCTCGCCAACATGGGCCACGATGTTATCGGCGTTGACGTGAATCCGGACAAGCTCGACACGATTCGTTCCGGGCAATCGCCGATCATTGAGCCGGGCTTGAGCGAGCTTCTGAGCGCCGTCGTAAAGAACGGTAAATTGACGGTCACTTCCGATGTGGAAGAAGCGATTCGCGGTTCAGAAATTTCAATGGTTTGCGTCGGCACGCCGAGCCGCTTGAACGGCAGCCTGGACACGCATTATCTCGACCGCGTGATGGAGCAGATCGGCGGCGTTTTGGCGAAAATGGACGAATTCCACGTCGTCGCCATTCGCAGCACGACTTTGCCGGGACTGGTCGCCGAACGCATCGTGCCGCTTTTGGAAGCCTCGAGCGGGAAAGTCGCGGGCGAAGGTTTTGGCGTTTGCGTCAATCCGGAATTTTTGCGTGAAAGCACGGCGATTGAAGATTTCAAGTCCCCGCCCTTCACCGTCATCGGCGAATACAACAAAAAGAGCGGCGACGTGATGTCTAAACTCTACGAAGACTTGCCGGCGCCAATTTATCGCATCGATCCCGGCGCGGCGGCGATGGTCAAGTACGCGAGCAACGCCTACCACGCGCTCAAGGTCGCGTTCGGCAATGAAATCGGCTCGATCTGCAAAGAATTCGACATCGACGGCCAAGCGGTGATGGACGTTTTCTGCCAGGACAAGCAATTGAATATTTCGCGCGCTTACTTGCGTCCGGGGTTTGCATTCGGCGGCTCGTGTCTGCCGAAAGACGTACGCGCCCTGCAATATTCCGCGCGCCACCGCGACGTGAACGTGCCGCTGATGCACTCGATTATCCCCAGCAACGACGTGCATATTCAGCGCGCGTTGAACATGATTTTCAGACAGAACAAACGCAAGATTGCCATGCTCGGCCTGAGCTTCAAGCCCGGCACCGACGATCTACGCGAAAGCCCGCTCGTACGTCTCGCCGAAACGCTGATAGGCAAAGGCTACGAATTGAGCATTTTCGACAAAGAAGTTTCGCTCTCGAATTTGTTCGGCCACAACCGCGCCTACATCGAAGAAGTTTTGCCGCACATCCACTCCGCGCTGAAAGAAGACGTGGAAGCCGTGGTTCGGGGCTCGGAAGTTCTGGTTGTCGGCAAGCGCTTCAACCATCTTGAGCAAATCCGCCCGCACCTGCGCGATGACCACGTCGTCATCGACCTGATTCGGATGGAAGGCTGGGGCCCGGCGCAGCATGAGTGCATTGTGTAAACGCGGAATACTGGAGTAATGGATTTTTGGAATGATGGGGCCAAAGGCGCAAGCTGAAGCTTGAACTACAAACGACGGTGCATTCTTCAACTCTGATTGTTCAGAGCGCACTGTCGTTTGTAGTTCAGCCTTTAGGCTGTTTTTTAAGCGTTCCCGCTTTAAAAAATGCCAACGCAGCATTTCACCCCTTCCAAAATTCCATTATTCCAATATTTCACCATTCCAGAGTTTTTTTCAACAATACGCATCCTGGATTTCGCATCATGAAAGTCACTTACATTTCCTGGGCCGAGAGCTGCAGTCGCAGCGACAACACCGCGCGTGAATTGGGCGGTAAATCGCATCTCGTCTATCTCGCCAAGCTCGGAAGCCATCCCGCGACCATTCTTTTTAAATATTTCGGCCAAAGCGTCATGACCTGGCGCAAGCTCAAAAAGGACCGCCCCGAGGCTGTTTTCGTCATGTCCCCGCCGGTCATCGCCGCGATCCCGGTTTATCTTTACTGCAAACGCAAAAAAATCCCGTTTGTCATCGACGCGCACACTGGCGCCTTTTTGCATCCGCGCTGGGTGAAATTTCAGTGGTTGCAGCGTTTTTTTTCCCGAAAAGCGGCGACGACGATTGTGACGAACAATCATCTCAAAAAAATGGTCGAAGACGGCGGCGGCCACGCGACCATCGTGCGCGACGTACCGGTGAAGTACAACATCGAGGAACAATATCCCCTCAATGGCAAGGTTGCCATCGCGGCGGTCTGCTCTTTCACGCCGGACGAGCCGATTCTGGAAATCTTTGATGCGGCGCGCAAGGTTGATGGCGTGCATCTTTACATGACTGGCAAGTACAAAGACCTCGACCCTGAAATCGCCAAACAAAAGCCGGACAATGTCACTTTCACCGGATTTATCCCGGACGCGCAATACGGCAGTCTCATCTCCGACGCGGACGCGGTTCTGGCGCTGACCACGCGCGATCACACCATGCTGCGTGCGGCTTACGAAGCGATTTATCACGGCACGCCGGTGATCATTTCCGACTGGCCGCTGCTGCGCGAATCCTTCGACCGCGGCGCGATTCACACCGACAATTCCGCCGCTTCCATCTCAGCGGCGATTGAAGAAATCAAGAATCACAAAGAAAAATACCGCGAAGACGCCCTCGCACTGCAAAGCAAAAAATACCGCGATTGGGCGATGAGCAAACAAGCGTTGGCGGATCGGGTGAATTCTTATGCCTGGTATTGAGCCAAAATCACGAGGTCATGATTTTTGTCATTTGAGGCTGGTTACAGAGCTTTGACTTGTAGACTGTAAGTGTTTATTGGGGGTTTAGTTCGGCTGTAATCCTGGGGCTGACTTTTGCGTTAGAGCTCTTCGGTCATTGGAAATCTCAGGCGGGGGAATTACTTTCTTTCAAAATAGGTTCAGTCTGTTTTTTTTATTTCAGCTTCTCCCAATCTTCCAGCTTCAAGCCGTCAACTCTGCCAAATTCACGCGTTATGCAAACGTTCGTATCGAGCAAATAGGTCATTCGAAAGCCTCGCGAGTTTCGAATGAACCCTGAGCGCCGCGCTCAATTGGATCATCCGCCAGGCAGCCGTAGGTTTCTCCGATGAATTCCCGCCAGTCTGACGGTACATTGCGTTTTGTTCTTTCTTGTGAGTTTTGACTCGAGCTTTTTCGCCTGACCGGCGATTCAAAAGCTTTTATTACGCGGTAAAGAATTTCCAAATGTTCGTCTTGCACGCTGTCGATCTCAGTCTTGAGTAAATCTTTTGTGATCATTTTATCTTTCCGCCGTAAAAAATGTTCTCCCATTTGCAAGATTCCATCAACTATAATGGACGGTCGTCACTTTGCACTTTTCAAGGAAATCAAAGTGAACGCTTCGATTTTTTGTAAAGTACAAATCCCAATTCCTTCGGGCAAGGGTAACGTTGCGATTGCGGCCAAAGCCAAGCTTTACAAGCTGCCGATAACTTTTGACAAGATTTACGGGATCAACCGGATTGTATGCTAATACAATTGCAAATCAAGAACGGGACAATCCCGTTGATCTTGCTCATCCCGTCAAAAATTGCTTCGTGTTATGAAACCCGCAAAATTCTTCCTGATTTTCATTTCCATCTTCTTTCTCTCCTGCGAAAAAAAATCAACCGCAACGCCGCAGACAAGCGAAGTTTTTAAGCCCAAAGCCGGTTCGCCGATTGCCCTCGGAGCGCATCCGCGGCTTTTTTTAACGGCGGAGGAACTGCCGGTTTACAGAAACAAAATCAAGCGTTTCTACTGGCAGGATTTCAAAAAATTCGTCACGGTTATGGACGGACTGATGACCGCCGTGCCGGAGAAAAAGCCGTTCAAGGGCTGGAACGATCTCTTCGGCGCGATGCGTTCGTACGCCTTCCTCTATCAAATCGATCCGGCGACGATTCCCGGCGTCGCGGCGGGACATTCAAAGCGTGAATACGGGCGGCGTGCGATTGAATTGGCGCTCTACGTCGCAGCGAATCTCGAAGACACGTGGAATGAAAAACACCAGGCGGCGGAAAATTTGACCACAGACAAGGGCGGCCTCGCCAGCCTCGCGCTGCAAGTCGTTTACGATTGGACGCATGATCTCGCAACGCCCGACGAACGCCGCAAAATCGTCGATCGGCTGATCACGATGTGGGACAATCGCTATGACTCGAGAAAAGTCAAGCTGGAGAATCACTACGCCACTGCGTCGCACGTTTACGCCGGGGCGCTCTGTTTTTACGGCGACCAGGAACTCGGCGCGAGCTACATGACCAAAGCGCAGATGATGATGAATTCCTTCGAAGATATTTTTGTCCAGCGGCAGCTTGGCGTCGCGGAAATCATTTTTGAAGGCTCCAGCGACTGGATCGAAGGCGATTCCTACGCCTTTGATTGCTACACCAGCCTGATGATGCTGGCGGCGGCTTCCGGGAGTGCGCTGGATCGCGATTTTTTCGACGAGAGTTCGTGGCTGAAATATGGCGCGTACTACCTTTACTTTAATCTCATGCCCATGCCGTTCGACGGCGATTATTTCTACAGCCAGCAGAACACCAGCTCGCTTATTCGCGCCAACGACCGCGTCACGTCGCAAGTGATGAACATCGCCGCCGCGATGTACGCCAAAACGGAGCCTGATATTTCGGCATTTGCCGCCTGGTTCTGCGAACGCAGCCCGTACGGCGAAACCGTCGACGAGTACCGCCGCTACAAGCCGCACCTGTTTGATTTTTTCTACAAATTTATGTTTGGGACAAAGCATGTGCCTAAAAAACCACCCCAGGAAATTCGTTTGCCGTTGAGCATGAAGCTCGGCCAAATGCACGCCATGCGCTCAGACCACGTTTCGAACGACGCGAGTCTTGTTCAGTTTTATTGTCCGACTTATTGGTACAAAAATGGTCACAACGAACCGGAACAGGGCGCATTTACGATCCATCGTTTCGGCACGCTCGCTGTGAGTGCGTCGAATTCAAAAAACGCCGGGAAAGAAATTCCGAAGGTCAAAAGCAAGGGCAAGGGATTTATTCAAAACAACGTTCTGGGAATCGGCGACGACGCGCTGCTGGAACTGGAAATGGACACGCCCGGCAAGAAGGCGGATTCACCGGAGTGGTTCAAGCCCGGCGCGGAAACGCAAATCGGTCAACTCGACGCGCTCGAAATCAAAACCGGCGCTTTCGACTACGTGAATTACGATTACACATGCAGCTATCGCGACGGCAGCAAGACGGATTTGGCGCGGCGGGCTCTGGTATATTTGCGCGGGCCGGTGAATCAGGAATATGTCGTGGTGATGGATCGACTGGATTCGTCGGAGCGCAAGACTTTCATCATGCACACGCCGGTTGAGCCCCAGGCTTTGGACGGCGAATGGCAATCAGTGCGTCCGGGATTTTTTCAAAGCCAAACGCGCAGGGTAAAAATCGTCAATCGCTTGGGCGACGCGCATGGACAGATGTATTTGACCAGCGTTTTTCCGCAAAGTGCGACATTCCACAAGATCGGCGGAACCGGTTTCGAATGGACGACCGCCGACGGCGAACCGCTGGAATACGACGTGACGCGCTTTAACGATAAAACGCGCTTCTTACTCGGCGATCACACGCTGCAAATTCGTTCGCAAGAAAATCGGTTTCTCACTGTCATGCAAATCGGCGACGCCAACACCATGGGCCCGCCCGCCAGTGTTGAAAAACTCTCCGGCGCAAACTGGATCGGCGCGTTCATCAACCAAAATCGCGTCGTTATTTTCAGCAATTCTGAAAAGCCGCTGACGCAATTGACTTACCGTCTTTCAAGCGAAAAGCGCGTGCGGCATTTGATCACGGAATTAAAGCCAAACACAAATTTCACTGCTTCAAAAAACGGCAGAGTCGTTTTCAGCGGAACGAGCGGTAAAAACGGTGTGATCTGGTTTGAAGACGCGACGACAGGAGGAGGAGAGTATTTGGTCTCGCAGAAATGACTAAGCGGCAGCCTGGATTCGAATCAAAGTATTGAGCTTTTTCAAGACATTATTGGTAACGTTTTCAGAAGCCTTCTCAAAGAATTCCGCTTCGCGAACTCTCCAGTCCAGGCTCTTGACCTGATCGCTCAATACAACCCCGGATGCTTTTTGACCATCTGGAATATTGACTTCGAATGGATATCCTTTCACCTGACTTGTGATGGAACAGAGAATTGCGAGCCCGACCTTTCCGTTATAGGCGCGGGGAGAAATCACCAGCGCCGGTCGCCGCCCCGCTTGCTCATGCCCCGCCTGTGGATTGAACGTCACCCAAATGACATCCCCTCGGTCCGGAACGTAATGTGTCTTTTTCACCATACTTCCCGCCCAGACGCCGTACCGGTATCGACTTCGTTATGCAAATTTTCGTCAGTAACTTTTGCTAACAGTTGTTCAAGAGCAAAGTCTTCTTCCGGTAACGGTTCGGCTATAATTTTTCCCTTAGAAAGCTTTAAATCTAAAAGTGACCCTCGTTCGATTTTTGTCTCCAGGGCAAAAGATTTCGGGATACGAATGGCAAGGCTGTTACCCCATTTTTGAACTTGAATGCGCATATCGACTCTCAATAATTAATGATACATTGTCACTACTGTCCCGGTGTTGTAAACTTCTGTTCTCCGTAAGCCTATTTATTTTA